>DATFJY010000315.1:0-6988 GCA_035268905.1 Desulfotignum sp. | reverse complement strand
CAGTTACTTGACTAAAAAAAGTTACGAAAACCGGCCCCGAAAGATCTCGGGCCGGGCACAGGACACCAACAGGGGCGGGCCTGGCAAAGAGAACTGCACAGAAAGAACCAAAACCTGGCATGCTTATGGCAAATATCCAGTCTTTTTTGGGCAGTATTGACTGTGTTGGTATTATTTTGCATATTGAACAATGAAAAAATCACTGTGATTGGAGGTATCCATGAGCCGGCTCACCATCACCCTTTATGACGATCTCCACCAGGCCCTTAAAGAAACGGCTGCCCGCCAGGGACGCAGCATCGGGAAAATTTTCGAGGAAAGCCTTGTTCTACGGGGTATTAGATCGATGACTCACGCAGGGCAACTGGTGGAACAGGTCCGGATCAGGGCCGGTTACAGTGATGAAGAAGCAACCCGCCTTGCGGTTGAAGAAACCTTTGCCCACCGCAACCGATGACCCTCCCGGTCTGTATCATTGACACCAATGTGGTTGCAGCAGGGCTGATCACTTCCAGGAAAAAAGCCTTACGGCACAGGTTATGGACGGCATGATCAATGGACGGCTAGCTTTTCTTCTCTCGCCGGACCTTCAGGATGCCCACCTGTGGACGCTACTGGCATCATCGCTGTCAGCGGTTCTGCTCACGGGGGATCAACTGTTCATTGAAAAACCCAATGTTTTTTGTTCTGATCATCGATGACACGATGGCCCCAGTCCGCCCGGACCGCTGTCAATGCCGGAGGTGCAGGGGTCTGAAATACCACCCGGTGTTTACGTTTCTCGCGAACCAAGGGCAGCGGCGAGCCGTCCCTGTCAAATGCCAGGACCCGTGTGATGGATCCGGTGTCATAGGCATGGAGGTCGTCGGGAATCCGGCCCCGCAGCACAGCATGGTTCTCCTTCCCGGCCATGGTCCATAGATCATGGCCATAGCCGGGAAGGGTCCATGCCGTCACCAGGCAGAAAATCAGAAGCAGTCTGAAAAGTCTCATTATTTTCTCCTCAAGTGACTGGTGGTTTCATTCAGAATTCCAGGCGGATGCCGGCGGTGACAATCAACCCCGGAGCAATGGTGTCTTCCCGGCCCTGCCTGCGGAACATGGCATATTCTTCATCAAAAATATTTTCCGCATTTACATAGGCGGTGACATGATCCACCAGTTTTCGTGACACAGATGCATCCACGGTAAAATACCCGTTTTCATTGAGGGTGTTTTCATTGTCAAAATAGATGTCACCATAATAATTGGCCGTCACGGACAGGTTCACGATTTTTGGATTGGTGTACCGGAACCCAAAATGGGCGTTGTGCCGGGGATCGTTGGACAGATAATTGCCCTCAAGGGACGCGTTGTTGTCATCTTCTTTAATTTCAGACACATTGTATGCATAATTGGCGAACAGGGTCAGGTTTTGGGTGGCATACCATTCCAGTTCCGTTTCAACCCCGTAAATATCAACCTCGCTGATATTGTCCAGAATACGTTCCACCCGGGTTTTGGTCCCGCCGGCAAACGGGACTTTGCCGGTAATGCGGTCCCCGATGTAGTCTTTGGCAAAAGACTGGTAGAAGGTCAAACGGCCCCACAGGGCATCGGTGAGAAACCGTTCAACCCCGATGTCATAGGACCAGATCTCTTCGGATCCCAGGTCGGGGTTGGCTTCCCGGTAATACGTGCCCCCGCCCCGGACATGGACCTTGTACATCTCGAACAGGCTGGGTGCCCGGAACCCCTTGCCGCCGGAGGCCCGCACCGTGGTTTTGTCATCCAGGTGCCAGGTGATGCCGGCTGTGGGAGAAAAACTGCCCTCTGAACTGGAATCAAAGGTGTTGTCGTAAGCCGGCTTGCCTGCACTGCCGGTCGTGTCCCAGTTGGCACCGTCCGATGTCTCAACCCAGTCATACCGAGCACCGATATTGACGATCACCCGTTCTTCCATAAACCGCAGATCCAGGTTGGCAAAAGGGGAGACAAACTGCTGGCTGCCATCCGCGCCGACCTCGCGTGTGCTCGCGACATAGATATCGTCATAGTCCCAGGAGGCCCGTTTGTAGGCCGCCCCCAGGGTCAGGCCCTTGGTGTCGCCCAAAGCCAGGGTTGTTTGAAATTCGGTCCCCCATACCGTTGCCGGCATCTCTTCCTGGCGCAGCAGCGTGGCAAAGTTGTTCTTGGCCGAGTCCTGGAACGCGGTCTTGTCGGCACGGTTCAGGTACACCAGGCCCGTGACATCCGTGCCGCCGACCTTGCCGGAGTAATTGAGCCAGTACTGGTCTAGGGTCAGTTCATCATAGAAGAACTGCCGGCCTTTGCCGGTTTCATGGTCATAGTACAGGGCGGACAGGGAGAGGTCCGAATCCGGTGTCAGATCATAATTCACCTTGCCCATCACCTTGCCCGCATCCCGGTAGCGCTTGATCTCATAGGCCGCGGGGTTGTCCACCATGTAGAATCCGTCACTTTCCTCATATCCGCCTGCGATCAGGAACCCCAGGTCGTTGACCGTCCGGCTGTGGAACGCCGTGCCGCCAAAGGTGTCACCCGAGCCGGCCTGGGCGTCGAGGAGGGTCCTGGGATCTCTGGACGGATTTTTGGTGATGATATGGACCACACCGCCCAGGCCTTGGGACCCGTAGAGGGCCGAGGCCGGCCCCCGGACGATTTCAATACGCTCGATGACATGCTTGGGAATATGACCCCAGGCCACCCAGGCAATGGCATTGTTGAAGTTGTCATTCTGGGGTACCCCGTCCACCAGAAACAGGACTCGGTTATTCCCCACCCCCCGCATTTTCATTGGGCTGACGATGCCGTTGGTCTGCACGGCATAATGCCGGAAATTGTACATGCCCGGCACACTGCGCAGGATGTCCTCCACCCGGTCGAACGGCGAGGCCATCAGCTCTTCACTGGTCAGGACCGTCACGCTCTGGGGAACGTCAATTGACGGCATCTCGGTCCGGGTGGCGGACACCACCACCGTGTCCAGCCGATACGCCTCTTTGATGTCTTCCTGTGCCCCTCCAATAAGGGGATGTATCAGCACCCCCAGTCCCAGTAAAATCATTGTCATCCATCGCATGTGTTTCATCTTGTTTTCTCCTTTTTCAAATTATTCAAATCATTATCAAACGGTCATAAAATCAGGTGCCCATAAAAAAAGGCCACCAAGGCATCTCCCCTTCTTTCGGGGAACATGACCTTCGTGGCCTTTTATATTAACTTTTCTGCCGGCAATTGGCCGGTTGTTTTACAGGCAAAGGGTGTATTCCACCCGGTTTTCAGCAGACAGCTTCAGCTGCCGATTGACTATGGACAGTCTTAATTCCTCTATAAATGAATGTCAAGGAATTTTGGCGAAAGATTCACCGAAATAGCATTTTGATGATTGAAAATTGACACTCAAGACAGTTCTTTATTTAATTTTCTTTGCAGCTGCGCCATCCATTCGGGAACAGTGGCATTTTCCGCGCCGTAATAGGATGCAGAGTAAGGTTTGATATCGATGACCGGGCTGCCGTCCACCGCCTCGAGGCCTTTGACTTTCAAGGTGTTTTGGTGACGTTCCAGAAGCGGGACCGCAGATACCAGGACCGGATTGGGCCGGGCCGGGACACTGCTATTTTTGGTCCACACATGGGGCCGTGCTGGATCTGCTCGTTTTCGAAGCTGGCAGGAAAATGTTTTGAATTTGCATATTATTGAAAAAAAAGGTATATTGAATATTATCAAAAATCGTCAGGACGAAGTGGTTTCAACCAATTAGCAGCGAGATGGAAAAATGGAAGTACGGAACATAAGTAATGATATTGCCACCCTGCCGCCGGAAGCCCAACGACAGGTATTTGATTTTGTATCGTTTTTAAAAAATCGGTACAAAAAAAAACGCCCGGTGAAAAAGGAAGACAGAGTTAAAATTGCCAGTGAACCGTTTATTGGGATCTGGGAAGACAGAGAGGAAATGAAGGATAGCAGCCAATGGGTTCGAAACACCAGAACCGCAGAATGGAATGGAAGCTGATATGATTGTCGTCGATACTGATATCCTTATCGATGCCGCCCATTCTGTTGAAGATGCTGTCAACTGCCTTCAGCAGATCGAAGAAAAATCAGTGCTGGCTATCAGTGTTGTCACATCAATGGAGATGATCATCGGGTGCCGGAACAAAAAAGAACTCACTTTGCTGGATCATTTTTTCCAGCGGTTTGAGATCCTCAGTCTGGAAAATCAAATTTCTGATACTGCAACAGAACTGCTGAAAACTTATCGGCTGAGCCATGGGCTGCTGATAGCCGATGCTCTGATAGCTGCAACAGCCATTGTCAAAGGCACCCAGCTGATTTCGAAAAACCAGAAAGATTACAGGTTTATTGAACAACTGGATCTGCTGGAATATCCACCTTCACTTGTATGATGCAGTGAACAGAATCAAGCCAGCAAGGCCATGTCCTGGTCGTCTCTTCCGGCCAGCCGTTCCGCCAGTACCATGCCGATCATGGCCAGACATTCCATGTCAAGATATTTTGCCGCCTGTTTTTCTAACAGCAGGGAGCAGTCCGCCGGAAAATTCTCGTCCGCATCGTTGAAAATAAGATAGATCCGGACCCTGGGAAGGGCTTCGAACATATAAGACAGATCACAGGAGATCCCGATGTCAAAGGGTGTCCCCCCCAGGTGCCGGCACCCGGCCGCCAGTTCGGCGAGCCGGCCGGCAAAGGCCCTGGAAACCGGTTTCCGGTATATCTATAACAAGAGGAACTATCCTGACTGAATGTTGAAGAACGATATTTTTCCGTGATCTTCAGATGTCCACATCCAGTTCCCTGTGCAGCTGCGCCATCCATTCGGGAACCGTGGCATTTTCCGCGCCGTAATAGGATGCAGAGTAGGGTTTGATATCGATGACCGGGCTGCCGTCCACCGCCTCGAGGCCTTTGACTTTCAAGGTGTTTTGGTGACGTTCCAGAAGCGGGACCGCCGATACCAGGACCGGATTGGGCCGGGCCGGACTGCAGGTGGCAAAAATGCCCTGCCGGGGCAGATCTTTCCGTCCCATGGGATGCACCTTGCGCAGGGTTCGTTTTTCCGGATCTATCAGGTGAGGCCAGTATAGCACCAGCACATGGGAGAATCCTTCCAAACCGTCCAGAAGCTCGCTCCATTGCGGGAAAACAGTCAGTTCACACACACATGCCTGGACTTTCCGGTGATATTCCCGGATTTTTTCCATCCGGTCCTGAAGCGCGAGGCCGGAGTCATCGGCGGTGAGCATGGGGGTTTTGATTTCGCTTCTCACCACACCGATGGGGGTGAGCTGCATCTCTGGCCAGTTGTTATCATGTGTTTTCATTAGTATTCTCCTTGTTTCCCTCAGATGAACCGTGGCAAGCTGATATTGATAATGCTTCTATGTAACTCATTTGAGTTGCTTGTAGGTTTGGTGCCGGGCAATGCCCCGGCGGGTGCGCTTTTGATTGTCAACGGTGAATTTGTCATTACATTGATTCTATCATTTGCAAAGGACTAACGCCAATCTTATAAAGCGATCTTCTGAGATTCAGGCTTTTTGTGCCATGGCCGTATATTTTCCTGGCATATCTGTGATTTCCGGTTCTTGAAATCCCGCCGCCAGAAACAGACCGGTCATCTGTCCTGCACCGGGGAGGACATCTTTTTCTACCCCGGAATGGGATGCATGATGCGCAGCGAGTTCCCGGCGGCTCATCAAATGGGCGATCACCAAAGATCCCTCCGGTTTGAGGACCCGGGCCATCTCCTGCAGGGCAATGGCCGGGTCTGAAAAATGAGGAAATGCGGCAAAACAGATCACCCGGTGAAATACCCCTGTGCCGAACGGGATTTCAAGGGCATCCGCCTGGACGACCAGATCACTTTTTGACCGGGTTTTCCGGCGGGCCTGTCCCACCATGGGAAACGACAGGTCAAAAGCGAACACCCGTCCGGAAATTCCAGTCAGGGGTTGCAGGTATGGAATCAGGATACCCGGCCCCGTGCCCACATCCAAAATGGTTTCTCCGGAGGTCACCCCAAAGGTCTTGATCAGGTCCTGCAGCCGCTCCCGAACCGGACCGGGATAGTGGTCCTGTTCCCAGTTTTCAGCCCTTTGGTCAAAAAATTCTGATCTGGATGTCATCGTTTTTCCTGTCTGTCAGTATGTCTTTTGGTCAATTGTTCAGTCAGCCTGTCAATGACCCGATCATCCGGCCAGTCAGTCTGTCCGGATGGACGGTTTTTAAAAAACCAGCCTGAGACCCAGCATACCGGTAATGCCGGGCATGGGGTAGTCGGGCAGGTATTCGTAATCCGTATCCGTGAGATTTTCGACGGCCAGGTATATTTCACCATCGACATCCGGTATCAGGGCTTTGAGCGAATATCCCAGTTTGGCGTTGACCAGAAAGTAACTGTCCACGGTGGCGGTGTTCTCCGCATCTTTCCGGCGGGCCTGGGAATCCACGAACATGCTGTCGATGTACTGGCAGTCCAGGTTCAATGTAAAATGGTCCAGAAACCGCCAGTTCATGCCGGCACTGACGGTCAGGTCCGGTGCATAGGGCAGGTCGGAAGGATCGGTGTCCAGAACTGTCAATCCGGCAAACAGGGAGACCTGTTTGACAGGGAACAGACTCAGACTGGTTTCAAGTCCCCTGATCCGGTAGGATTCAATATTGTCGTACACCGGCGGGAACGGCGGGGGCGGATTGATCACATAGCGGTTTTTTCCCTCATCCTGGAAAAAGGTGACATCCACGGCAGCCAGGGCGCCGAACTGGTGCTGCAGGCCGATTTCATAATGATCCGCGGTTTCCGCTTCCAGGTCTTTCCAGCTTTGTCCCAGCGGCGGGATCACTTTTTCAGAGAACACCACCACATCCAGGCCTGGATACACCACTCCCCGGGAATATCCCAGGTGCAGGGCGGTATTCCCCCGCCCGGCAACCAGGCCGGCATGGGGAGCCCACTCAG
>DATFJY010000314.1:0-11975 GCA_035268905.1 Desulfotignum sp. | reverse complement strand
GTCTTTTCTGATGATATCCCACTCTCCGTTTTGGACCGGGATGCCTGTATTGAATAATTGTTTGTAAAGAAGAAATACTTTTTCCGCAATAGCCTCTTCAGCAGCATAATGGCTGAAATTGGTGCCCATCATCTCTTTTCTGCTGTAACCGAAAAGATTGTGAAACGCCTCGTTGAAAAAAATAAAATTCCCTGACAGATCCACCTCATGGTACCCTTCTGACATATCGTTGAGAATGGTCCGGTATCGTTCTTCGCTTTCTTTGATTGCCTTTTCCGCCTTTTTGCGCTCAGTAATATCGGTCACCACACCCATTGTACCGATAAAATTACCGCTTTGTTTATCAAACCGGGGGCCCGCCCCGATCAATACAGGGAATTTCTGTCCGTTTTTGCGGCGCAGAAAAATTTCATACCGATCTGTATGTCCCTGAGAACGCCTGCTTTCAGCCTCTTTGGCAATGTCCTGCTGTTCCACCGGTACCATTTCCAGCCAGAATCTGCCGATGATCTCTTCGGGCGGATGTCCAAGCATTTCTGACAAACGGTGATTGGTGAATAAAATAGTCCCGCGGGCATCGGTCAAAACAAGGCCTTCGGTCATGTATGTCATGATTTCTTCAGTCAATGACCGGGTTTCATGCAGCCTTTTTTCAAGCCGTGCATTCTTTTCTTCCAGCTCCTGAATTTGTTTTTTCAATTCAGGCAGCAGATATTGGAGGACCCTAAGTCGGAAAGACGTCATGAAAGTACCTCCCGGATTTTCTGCGCCAAATCCATCATCAACACGGGTTTCATCAACAGCCCTCTTACACCCAGCGCCTGTATCTTTTCTTCGGTCATCTTCTGGCTGAAGCCTGTGCACAGCAATATGGGGATATTCGGCCGCAGCCGCAGCAATTCTGCAGCGAGTTTATCACCCGGCATTTTGGGCATGGTCATATCTGAAATGACCAGATCATATTTGCGCGGATCGGTCCTGAATGCCTCAAGGGCCTCGATACTGCTGGTGCGGTGTGCTACGCGATACCCCAGCCGCTCCAGCATCATTTTTTCCATATCGATGATGGATGCATCATCGTCCACCAGGAGGATATGTTCACTGCCCATCGGAATCGATACCTGTGGTGCAATACCCTCCTCTGCAGGCGGGCCTTTTTCCAGCGGCAGGTAAACACAGAACCTGGTGCCCTTGCCGGGTTCACTGTATACCTGGATGGTGCCTTTCATACCTGTCACAATGCCGTGAACCACGGACAACCCCATTCCCGTACCCTTTTCCTTTTCTGAAATGGATGTCTTGCCACCGAGCATACTGTCAAAGAACTTTTCAAAATTTTTCATATCTCCGGGGGAATGCAGATCCGGAATGCCTATTGAGAGAAGATCCTGTTTCGTGTATCCGGTCAGCACACAGGCAGCCTGATTGACATAAGCAAACTGTTTGTTATCATCAGTGATAAAAATGGCATTCCGGGATCCTTCAAAAATAGCGTGAAACAGGTCTTTGCTTTTCTGCAGTGCTGCTATGTCCTGTTTCAAGGTCCTGTATGTCGGCTTTTCATGTTCCATGGGAATATCCTCAAAATTTGTTGTGCTGCCCGGCCCACCGTCTATCGGGGCAGCATGGCCTTCAGTTCATTGAAACAGGTTTCCAGCTGCGGCATCAGGGCGGTCAACTGGGGTAGATCACCGGCTTTGCCGGCGGTTTCCATGGACAAAGCAACTTCCTGGAGTGCCCCGGCAGAAATATTTGCCGCAGCCCCTTTGATTTTATGGGCCTGCCCGCCCGCCTGTTCCGTCCGGCCCTGTTCAATCAGGCGGTGCAGTATACCCATCTGTTCGGGCATATCCTCCAGAAATCCGGCCAAAATGGTATCTGCCAACGCTTCATCTCCCATCATTCGCTCTATGAATGCCTGTCGGTCATAAATATCGGGAATGCCTTCCCGGCGGGGGGTGATATCACCGGCTGATTCCGGGGCTGCACCGAGGTCTTGTGGCTTTTTCAACCATTTTGCCATTTCCTCTGCCAAAACACGGGGATCGATGGGTTTGGTCACGTAACTGTCCATACCGGCTTCCAGGCACCGTTCCCGGTCTCCGGCCATGGCATGGGCGGTCATGGCGATAATGGGGATATGATGATTGCCGGCAGCCGATTCAAAAGACCTGATACGGCGGGTAGCCTCGAAACCATCCATTTCCGGCATCTGTACATCCATGAAAATGAGGTCGTATGGATCGGCCGTATATGCTTTGACAGCTTCCCGGCCGTTGGCGGCCACATCGGCAGACAGGCCCATATTTTTCAAAATACCCAGGGCCACCATCTGGTTAATGGTGTTGTCCTCCACCAGCAGAATACGGGCATTGTCATCCACAATCGATGCAGGGGCATCCACCTGGCCGGCAGGTTGCATGTTTTCTTCCCGGGTCCGTTCCATCGAAGGTTTGAAACATGCCGTGAACCAGAATTCCGAACCCCTGCCTTCCGTGGACCGAACCCCGACCGCGCCGCCCATCATTTCCGCCAGCTGCCTGGAGATGGCCAGGCCCAGCCCGGTTCCCCCGAACTGCCGGGTTGTCGAAGCATCCACCTGGGTGAATTTTGAAAACAATATATCCAGTTTGTCTTCGGGAATCCCGACACCGGTATCGGTGATGGAAAATATGAGCACAACCGAATCATCCGGTGATGTTTTGTCCTCCGCCGTCACCCGGGCAACCCGGACCGTCACCTCGCCCTGGTGGGTAAATTTGATGGCATTACCGGTCAGGTTGGTGAGAATCTGGCGCAGCCGGTCCGGATCTCCGCACAGCTGTCCAGGCACATCCGATTCTGCCGTACAGATCAGTTCCAGCCCTTTTTCATGGGCTTGCAAGGTCATGGCGGCACCAAAATCATCCAGCAGCTGCAACAGATTGAAATCCCGCATTTCCAGGCCCAGTTTGCCGGCTTCGATTTTGGAAAAATCCAGGATATCATTGATCAAAATCAGCAGTGATTCACCGCTGGTCTTCACGATATCGGCATAATGCCGCTGTTTATCGGACAGTTCGGTTTCCAGCAGCAGCCCTGTCATGCCGATCACCCCGTTCATGGGGGTGCGGATCTCATGGCTCATATTGGCCAGAAAATCACTTTTGGCCATACTGGCCATCTCCGCCTCCATGGTCATCTTGTTGGCCCGTTCCATGGCTTCTTCCAGCTGGGCATTGACCGCCAGCAGTTTCGCTTCCCCCTGTTTCAGGTCGGTGATATCCAGAAAACTCTCCAGCAGATGGGCCTCACCATCCAGGTTAACTTTTGTCACCGTCTTCAATACCGGGACCTTTGTGCCGTCAGCCCGGCGGATGGTCCGCTCCGTATTGTCAACGGCCTGTCCGAGATCAAAGACCGGACATTTTCCGGTTTCAGCAGGGCATAAAAATGCATTACATATGTTTCCAATCAGATCCCCCACAGATACACCAGCCATACGGGCCGCAGCAGGATTGGCATCCACAATACACCGGTCCGAACCCCGGACCAGTACAATGCCGGCCTGAACCGAATCCATCAATGCCCTCATACGGGTATGGGCCAGCTTCAAAGCCGATCGACTGTGGAGCAGCTCTTTGATCGTCTGCCGCCGTTTCAGGATGAAAAAGCTGATGGCCACGCCGCACCAGGCAAATATCAGAAACCCCAAGGCATGGGAAAAAGCCCTTCCGGTATCCAGGCGCGGCGGGGTGGAAAGCCGGATCAGCTGCCAGCCGTTCCCGAAAACCGGTTGGGACAGCACATCATAGGTGTCTCCTTCCAGCGTCACACGATCCGATCCCGGATCCATGGTCAGATACGCCAGGGGCTGGTCCCCGAACTGCCGGGAAGAAAGAATATCCCGGCGCCGGGTTTCCGTCAGGGAGGGGGCCGCTTTGAAAAGCCAGTCCGGACGATTGGCGGCAAATACAACCCGGTTGGGGGTGAAAATCCCCACAGGAAGGGGATCAGCATGCAGTGTCCGGTCAATGCTGTGCAATCCCATTTTGGCCACGGCCACACCCAGTAAGTTGCCATCACCGGTGACGGGAACGCTCAGGTAAAGCCCGCGTTTTCCGGTGGTGACACCAAGGGCGGCATAGACCACCGAATCCGTCTTACCTGATATGATATCGGAAAAATAGGGGCGGAATGCATAGTTGTTGCCGGTAAGGGTCTGTCCGCGGTTTTTTCCATAAGGGGAGCAGCCCACGGTCATACCGGCTGCATCCATCAGATAGACCAGGTCGGCCCCTATGGTGTTCCGGGCGACTTCCAGTGCGGCCAGGATTTCTTTGTTATCGGGCGGCAGGGTGCTGTTGGCGGTTTTTTTTGTTCCGGAAAATGCTGCCAGACCTTTAAGCCCCTGGAGGACCTGCCCATGAGAAAATGTGACAGCTTCAGCGGTTTTCATTATTGCGGTGCCGGCCTCCGTCATGGTTGATTCCTGATCTGTCCACCATGCCGTCCACACCCCGGCCCCGGTAGCCAGGCTGGAAACCAGGATCAGTATTATGGGCCAGGCCGCTTTATGTTGCATGAGGTCTCCTTTACCGCTCTGCATTTGTCACACTTTTACAATCATTTGTTTTTCGCTTGTGCTTCCATCATTTTTTATTTCCGTTTTTCCGGCCAATGGCAGAAAGATCTGAAAAAGGGTTCCCCGTTCAGGGGGGCTTTCCACGCTCATGAAGCCGTTATGGGCTTTCACGGAACCCAGTGCCATGGAAAGCCCCAGGCCCCGTCCAATCGATCTGGTTGAATAAAAAGGATCGAAAATCTTTTCAATGTCATTGTCCTGAATGCCTTCCCCCGTATCCAGAACTGCCAGGCAGACATAGTCTAATTCGGCCGGCACGCAGTCAACCGGATAGCGGTGCAGGGATGGAATATTTTCAGGGCCGACCTTTCTGATGCTGATAGTGACAGCACCGCTGTGGTTTTCCATCGCTTCCACGGCATTGCCGACCAGGGTTTCCAGCAGGTGCCGGATCTGTTCGATATTGGCCGAAACCGTATATCCGGGTTGGGGAAAATCGGTGTTCAGGGACACATGCGCCGGTATGGTCTTTTCTATATCGTGGAGAAAATGCTGACAGGTGTTTGTTACATTCAGGATGGTCCGGGGTGCTCTTGTGTTTCCCAGGTAGTTGAGCATGTCGGTTCCCATGTCTGCGGCCCTGCGTGCCGCCGCTATGGCCTGGGTCAGATTTTCGGCGGCTGCTGATCCTTCCGGCAGAGCGAGCATGGCCAACTCCAGGTTTCCCAGGACCCCCATCAGCAGATTGTTGTAATGATGGGCGATTGCACCGGCCATACGCCCAAGACTTTCTGTTTTCCGGAGCTGTCTTATTTTTGTTTCAGCCTGTTTGAGTTCGGTGATGTTGGTCAACACCCCCTGTATGCCGACAATTTTTTCCTCCCTGATGATCGGCCTGGCACAGGTGGATATCCAGACAGACTGTCCGTTTTTGGCCAGAAAACGGTATTCAGAGGTTTCCACGATACCGGACATGATTTTTTGGTATTGGTCGATTCTGCCGTCAATGTCTTCCGGGTGAACAAATTCAATAAAATTTCTGCCGATAATTTCATCCGGTGCATATCCCGCCTGCACTTCAATGCTGGGGGAGACATAGGTAATGTTCGCCTGGTCGTCCAGTCGGTAAATCACTTCGTTTAAATTTTCCACCAGTGTCTGGTACTGCCGCTTGCTTTCGGACAATTCCCGGGTTCTTTTTTCCAGCAGGTCTTCCACACGCAAAAGGGCTCTTTCCCTGCGTGCGCGTATACATAATTCCAACAGATAGTCTGTTTCAAATGGTTTTCTCAGGTAGGCGGCCGCTCCCTTCTGCATCCAAGCCACAGCCAGGTCCGGGTCGGGGTCTGTGGTCATCATGATACAGACCAGGTCCGGCAGCATTTTTCTCAAGCCGGTCAGCAGGACATCTCCTTTTCCGTCAGGCAGATGGAAATCCACCACCGCCAGATCGAAAAACCGGGTTTTGCACGCTTCTACTGCAGATGCCAGATCCGGGGCGACAAAGGCATGATACCCATTCTGTTCAAAGGCATTTTTGATAATCGCCGCCTGTGTTCTGCTGTCTTCGACAATCAGCACCTGCAGCCGGTCTTTTGGCCGCCCCCCGGCAAGCAGTAATTGTACGGTCTGGATGAACCGTGTACCGTCGACAGGTGAGGACAGAAAGGCATTGGCCCCCAGATCTGCGGTAATGCGGCCGGCTTCATCTCCTGCAAAAGTGGCGGATACCACCAGAATGGGAATCGGATTATAAACCGGATATTCGGGTGACCGCAGCAGCCGGCAGAATTTCCAACCGTCTATGCCCGGCATATAGAGATCGGTGATAATGATGTCCGGCGGCGGCTGCCCCGACATTGCCGAAAGTGCAGCCCGGACTGAATCAAAAGCGTTTGCTGTTATGCCGGCTTTGTGCAGCAGCCCGGCCTGGATGCGGCGCTGGGTATTGTCATCATTGACCACCACAGCGGTGGGTATGTCATTATTAATTGAAGACATTCTTTTCCATTCCTTTATATATGGGGTGTTACCGCATTGCTGAAAGCTTTTCTCCGGCATCTTCAAGGGCAATTTCCAGCAGGGCAATGTCGGTTTCTTTGATACCCAGTGAATCCGCTTCACTGGTACTCATGATATAGCTTATATCTTCGCTTGGGTTCCCGGTTTCGATTTTTCCACATACCATGTTTGCCAGCCTGACCATCACCAGCAGCATATCCGACATATCGTATTCCTGTGCATGGTGATCCCTGGCAATGGTGCAGTAGATATCGGGCAGATGCCATTGTTTCAGCAGAAGGAATCCCTGTTTGTCATGAAGCGTATCCAGAATTTTTTCCACCACCACCGGGGTCAGGGTATTGCCGGTATTTTCCGATGCCATCATTTTTTCCAGGGCCGACAACAGGCATAATTTTCCCATATCATGCAAAAGACCGGCAATGAAGGCTTTGGAAAGAAGATCCGTGAACTTCAGGTGTCTGGCCAGCCACTGGGTGCCGATGGCACAGGATAGGGAATGGTTCCACAACCGGGCCTGGAGTTTTTTGATCAAAGGGGTTTTCGAGGTGAAATTCTGTTTGTGTAAGCTGGCTACAACCAGACTGAACAATGTGTCCTGTCCCAGCCGTAATGCCGCTTCCTTGATGGTGCTAATCTCACCCAGCCCTTTATAATAAGGGGAGTTGGCCATTTTCAGTATTTCACCGGTCAATGTGGGATCGGTCTGGATCAGTTTTCGGATTTTTGCCGCATCCGGATCTTTGCCGGTGATCTCTTTTTGAAGGGCGACCGCATCAGGGTTCAAAACCGGAAAATTCTTCTGGTCTGCAATATATGTGGTAATGGTATCGAGGATAGTTGTTTTTTGGTTCATGTCCTTTAATTTCCTAATAATCGGTTGATTTCACTGATGGTCCTGGGGGGAATGAGGCGGGGCACACACCGGAAGATTTCATCCAGGGTCGTTATACCGGCAGCTGCCTTGGACAGGGCATCTTCCATCAGCGTTACCAGATTGGTGGTGTCAATGCTGATCTGCCGGATCTCAAAAGAGGATTTGTGGTTCAGGATCGCTTCTCTGACATGTTCATTGAGCACCAGCATTTCAAAAACAGCCACCCGGCCTTTATATCCGGTATAGTTACATGCACGGCATCCTGCACCTTTTTTGAATTCGTAACGGGCAATATCCCGTGGGACATAATTGAGCAGCCTGAGTTCTCCGGCAGAGGGTTTGAACGGTTTTTCACAATGGCGGCATACTTTTCTAAGCAGCCGCTGGGAAAGGACACAAACCACTGTGGATGAGATCAAAAATGCCTCGATATTCATGTTCATCAATCGGATCAGGCCGCTGATGCTGTCTTCCGTATGAAATGATGTGAGTACTTTGTGTCCTGTAAGGGCTGCATGCACGGCTATTTCAGCGGAGAAATTGTCCCGTATTTCACCGATGACAATGACATCCGGGTCTTGCCTGACCACATGCCGGAGGGTTTCTTCATAGGTCAGGTTGATTTTCGGGTCTATGGAGCACTGGGTAATGCCTTCCATAACATATTCCACCGGGTCTTCAGCGGTTATGATACTGATTTCCGGTGTCCTGATATGCTTGATACTGCTGTATAGTGTCGTGGTTTTTCCGGACCCTGTGGGACCGGTTATGATCAGAACCCCGCTGGGCACACCCAGAACGTCCCGAACATAACGGGTCAGCATTCTGGGCTGCATACCGATCTGTTCAATAGGGATGATCTGGTCGATCCGGTTCAAAATCCGCAGCACCACTTTTTCACCGAATACGGCAGCGTAGAAAGAGGCCCGCAGGTCATACCGGCTGCCCCTGTAGTCAAATTCCATGCGGCCGTCCTGGTGCCGTCTTTTTTCTGCAATATTGGCCTTGCACAGCACCTTGATTCTGGCGGTAACCATGGGAATCACTTCTCTGGAAAATTCCTTGTGCAGTACCAGGATGCCGTCTATTCGGAACTTTACCTGCAGCTTGTCTTTGAAAGGTTCCATATGAATATCACTGGCACCTTCCCGGACAGCAGCGCCAATGACAGTATCCACAATACCCCTGGCAGTGTTTTCATCAATTTTTTCGGAGCGGGTTATCCGGCCGCTGGCCGCTTTTTCCAGAAAATTGCCTATGGACACGGGAGAGGCAATCGCCACTTCCATATTATCGCCATATAATTTTCTGGCATTGTTTATGCTGCTGGTATTGAACGGATCTGCAAATACAACAATGATTTTGTCATCCCGGGTTTTCACCGGCAGAAAATGATGGGTTTGGCACCATTTCAACGGGGCCTGACCCAGCAGTTCAATATCCGGCACATCCACGGACAGATTGACAAACGGATATCCCAGCTGCACGGATAATGCATCGAGAAAATCATGCTCACTCATGAACTGGTGTTCAATGATGATCTGGCCGAGTTGTTTTTCCGGCTGTGATTTTTGAATATCCAGCGCAGCCCGGAGTTTTTCCGGGGCCAGATACCCGAACTCCACCAGCAGATCCCCTATTCTCAAAGAAAGGGAGCCGGACCGCAGTATTTCTTTGAGGTCCTGGTCACTGGCATATTTCAGATCCTTGAGGATCTGCACCATGGGTTTGTCCGGCGGCAGCTTGGATTTCACCCGGCGGACGGTTCTGGCTTTTTCAGGACTCAGAACGCCTGTATCAACCAAAGCAGCCAGCAGTGTTTCAGCAATTGAGTGGTCATTCATTTTTTTTCACCGGATTCGACGTTTCAGATAGTTTACATTCAGAGGCATAGGCCACTTTATTCCGTCCCTCTCTCTTGGCGGCGTACAGGGCGGCATCTGCGGCGGCCAGCAGCCCATCCACCGTATCATCGCTGCTGGTCCATGTAACGCCGATGCTCAGGGTGATATGCATTTTTCCGGATCTGGTGATAATGGGACTGTCCGCTATACAGGTCCTCACTCTTTCATAGACCCTGGACATCGACCTGCCGGAATCCGGTACAACAACCAGAAACTCTTCACCGCCGTACCGCCCCATAAGGTCGAATTCCCTGAGATTGTGTTGTATGGTTTCCACCAGCCCCTGGAGCACATCATCGCCGGTCTGGTGGCCAAAGGTATCATTGACCTGTTTAAAATGGTCGATATCGCACAGCCCGATGGTCAGGGTGGAGTTCCTCCGTTCGGCCCGCTTTATTTCCTTTTCCAGTCCTGAAAGTACGGCCCGCCGGTTCAGGGCCCCGGTCAACGCATCATACATGGCCTCACGGGCAAGAGCATCCTTAGTAGCCAGCAGCTCACTTTGCAGTTCCATCATACGCTCTCCCACCCGGAGCCTGGCCTGCAGTTCATCATTATTATAGGGTTTTGATATGTAGTCGTTGGCCCCTGCATCCAGGCCCTGGACAATATCCCCTGTTTCCCCTCTGGCTGTCAGAATGATCAGATAGGGAGGACTGGATGTCATTTTAGAACGGATTTTCCGGCAGACTTCCAGGCCGTCCAACCCCGGCATCTCCCAGTCAAGTAGTGCCAGTTCCGGGGCATCTTTGTGCTGCATGATATCCCAAGCATCATTTCCGTTATCCACTGCAACCGGATCATGTCCCCATTTGCGCAGCACGGCTGTCAGTATATCACGGGAGGTTCTGTCATCTTCGGCAACAAGGACTCGCATACACAGGGCCTTTATCTTTTTCGATCATTTTTTCCCAGACTGTTCAAAGCCGGCAGCCAGGCATCTCTCACCAGGTCCCAGAAAAGCATCTGAATCAGAACAAACCGGTTATGTTCTTCGGAAGCATTGGCCATCACCCGGTCCCATTCTTTCTGGGATAACCATAATTTTTGTTTCATTGTACTGTCTTCATACCGGTTAATCTCCTGTTCAATGGCTCTTTTTCTTTCGATTTCAAACATGAACCGGTTTTCTCTGAACAGTTCGGCCATTTTTTCGAAAAATGCCATGCCCGCATTGATTTCCTCCACGGCCAGGGCCGAACCGTTCCGGCCCTGGACACCCAGGTCCGAAAATACCCCGGTCAGCTGGCCTGCAAACCCGATGCGAATCTCATCTTCTCGGCTACAAGACCCGGTCACTGACACCATTATCAGTCCTGTCATGGCCGTTTTCCACCACGCGGCCATTTCAGGGAGCAGAATGTCGGGATCGGCAAATGCAAAGTTTTTGGCGACCACCAGGGGCCGGGTGTCCAAAGGCCTGTCCAGAATAGCAACATGGCTGTCATACAATTGTTTCAATCGTTCCAGAAACTGGTCGTTCAAAGACACTCCGAATTCAACGCAGCCGATATGGTCATTTTGAAAAACCATAGGGGATACGCCCCGGATACCAAAGCCGAACCGGCCTTTATCCAGCCCCCTTATGGGCTTTTTTTCGGTGTTGGCAGCCACTATGGTGGGCCGGATGCCGGACAGATCATCCCCGTGTTTCCCCAGTTTGTGCAGCCGCAGAAAAGAGGTGGCGGGCGGCAGGTGAAACTGGAATTGGTTGATGTTGCTGTCTGTTTTGATTCTTTCATATATGGGAGAGGTGATATCCTGCAGGGCCTGTCTGTCTTGTTTTCCAAAAGCGGTTTGTATCTCGGTTGTGTTGGCCACCCACAACGACAGGCTCAATGCCCGCAGGGATGCATTGTTGATATGCTCCAGCACCTGAGAATAACGGTTTTGCATCTCCTGGTGCAGCGATTGTTCCAGATTGTTTTTATCATTTATGTAGTTGCTGGCCAGAATCGCCCCCACACTGAGGATGAAAACAAGACAGATAAAAAACTGCAGTTTGAACTGAATACTGTCATACCATTTCACTTGGATCATTTGATTAACGCCCCCCATATCATATATTTTTCAGGAAGTATTTTAGGATTCATTAATCAATTGGGGAGGGAAATTCAATAGAATCCTTTGTTTTTCGATGAAATCAGACGATAAACCTAGGGTTGTTACAATAATTTTAAGCCAATTGACTTAGAAAAAGCCAAAATGCTTTATGAACAGTTCCGTCGTGTCCAGTCAACGGCAAACTGCATCATTTCAGAGGCCGAAGATATATGCAGCTTTTTTCGGATATTCCGGCGGTGGGATTCAACGGTTTTGGCGCTGATGTTCAGTTCCGCTGCAATCTTTCGGGGCGGAAGCCCTTTTCCCACCAGAAGGAAGACTTCCGTTTCCCGGTGCGAAAGCCCTGCCATTGCATCCCGGGAATCATCCGGAGGTTCCGTGGCCTGGTTCCTTCTCACATGGTGCTGCAGAAACTGCCGGCTCACCTGTTCGCTCACATATAGCCCGGTTTCCAGCAACTGGTGCAGGGCCATGATAACATGGCGTACCGGGGCCTGTTTCATGAGATATCCCCTGGCACCGGTCTGCAGGGCGCGAATCGCAT
>DATFJY010000313.1:0-4544 GCA_035268905.1 Desulfotignum sp. | reverse complement strand
CAGTTACTTGACTAAAAAAAGTTACGAAAACCGGCCCCGAAAGATCTCGGGCCGGGCACAGGACACCAACAGGGGCGGGCCTGGCAAAGAGAACTGCACAGAAAGAACCAAAACCTGGCATGCTTATGGCAAATATCCAGTTTCAAATAAAACCCTTTGACGAACCGCTGTTATTACTTTATAGTGGTATTATTATCACGCATCACATACTGACACCTCACTGCTGGACCGTGGCGCGGCACCCCGGGCACAGGATAATTTTCGTTGTTGCATCACAGCTGCTGCAGATCTCTATTTTTTCCGGTACTCCTGATCTGGATGATATCTTGAACAAAGATACACCCTGCACCTTCGGGTGCTGCTGATAGACCCTTAACCAAGGAGGCTGAAATGGAAAAGCATGTTATGTATTATGACACCATCACCAAACTCACCACCGCCATTTCCCAATGCCGGGATCCGGAAGAGGTCGCACTGGTTACGGCGGAAAGTGTCAAAACCGCATTCCACGCCAAAGGGTGTTCGGTGTTTCTGGTGGACAAAGAAACCCGGGAACTGGGACTTGTGGCATCATCAGGGCTGAGCCCGGAGTATCTGAACAAAGGACCGATCCATTTTATGCAGACCATAAAAGAAGCCAAAGATGCGGTCCCTGTTGCCATTTATGATGTCATGGACGATCCCCGCATCGAATATCCGGAAATGGCGAAAAAAGAGGGCATTGCCTCGCTTTTAGGGGTTCCCATTATCAGCCACAACAAAATTCTGGGGGCCTTGCGGGTCTATACAACAGAACCCTGGGAATTTTCCCACAGCGATATTACCCTGGCCCAGGCAGTGGCCCTGATCTGCGGCATGGCCATGGACATGTGCCGCATGTACAAGGGGTATAAAACCAGCATAGAAATTTTAAAGAACATGCGGGATGGAGACAGTTACCGGTCCCACAAATGGACCCCCTATGAAGGGGTACCAGCCAGTGTGGACCAGTCCATCTGCGATTATTAATTTTCCAGGCCCGCACGACCGGACCGACCATGCCCTTTGGGTGCTAAGGCTTGCACTTGCCAATCCGGTAAGAATGGTGTATACATTTGTCCCATGGAAGACAATGTAACGTCACCGTCCATTAAAACACCTTTTTTACGGCGACTGTGTGTCCTGCCCTTTCTAAAGCTTGTGCAGCTGGTTTGCGGTACACCGGCACATGAGGACACAACAGCCGCCCGCACCGCATCCCTTTCCCGGCGCACCGCCCAGCTGAAACAACTCAACGAACACCTGGTCTATTGTGAAGAGATCCAGCGCAAAGCCATTGCCTCGGATCTCCATGATTCCATTTCCCAGACCCTGGGCTTGGGCATCTCCAAAATAAAAAATATCACCGAATCCGGCACCACACCTGGCAAAGAGGATCTTCAGGATATCCAGTCAGCTCTGGAACAGGCGCTGCGGGAAGTCAGGTCCCTGATATACCGGCTGTCCCCCCCCATCCTGGACGATTTTGATATCGATATCGCCATCGGGTTTCTGGTGGAGGAAACCAATGCCCAGAAACAGACCGAATTTGTCTATACCAACCATGTAACAGACCCCATTCCCTTGCACCATCCCCTGAAAGTCACCCTCTACCGGGCGGCAAACGAGCTGTTGACCAATATCCGCAAACATGCCGGCACCCGGAAAGCAGACATCCAATTATCTGTAACAGACCGGGACATCATCCTGCAGGTGGCCGACCAGGGCTGCGGCATGGACATGGAAAAATTGAAAGAGATGCAGGATTTCGGCTTCGGACTTTACAGCCTGTCGGAACGGATAGAAAATTTCGGCGGCACCCTGAAAATCGATGCTGCTCCGGAACAGGGCACACATATAACCATCACAATACCGCTACAGACAAAAGAAAGTCCCCATGAAAAAACACACGCTCATCATTGCGGATGACCACAGAATTGTTCACCATGGCATTTCCCAGGCCCTGAACAAAGAAGCGCATTTTTTTGTCGTCGCTGAGGCTGACAGCGGAAAAGAGGCCGTATCCCTGGCCCGGGAACACAAGCCGGACCTGGTACTCATCGACATCAGCATGCCCGGGCTCAACGGCATGGACGCCACCCGGCAAATCCTGGCAGCCAACCCAAAGATCCGGGTGCTGGCCCTGTCCATGCACACGGAAAAGATCTATGTCAAGGGGATGCTGGACGCCGGTGCCTCCGGCTATATTCTCAAATCATGCTCCTATAATGAACTGGTCAACGCCCTGAAAACTGTTCTGGCGGGAAATATTTACCTGAGCCCGGAAATCACCCATCTGCTGGTAGACAATCCCCGGGACAAACTGTCTCTGCTTTCCCTGCGGGAACGAGAGGTGTTCACCCTCATTGCCGAAGGCCGCACCACAAGAGAGATTGCAGACAAACTGTGCCTGAGCGGCAAAACCGTTGATGTCCACCGGAAAAACATCAAAGACAAGCTGGGCATCCATACCATTGCCGGCCTGACAAAATATGCCATTGCCAAGGGCCTGACCTCAACCGCTCCGTAAACCATTCCAATATTTCACGGTGCGACTGCCTCCGTCTGTGCTGCCTTTGACAGGCTTTGTTTATGTATCTACATGTGTCTGCAGCCAACCGCAGCGGAACAGGTCCTTTTTTCCCGGGAAATTATTTCCCCTTTCCGGAAACCCGCCTCCCCCCTTTTTTTTAGATTTTGATATAACCTGCTTATTTTACAGATTTTTCTATTACCGCTAATTGGTGGCATGCATCCTGCTATACCTGTGCCTGTAGACAACATAACACCCTGCTGCGGTTGATGTGATTCACAAAAAGGAGCGTCCCATGGTTCAAAAAATTCTGCCTGTTTCCGGCATCCTGGTATTTGCCATATTATCCGGAACAGTCTCAGACCTGTCCTCTGTTTCCGCCAATATCAAAAGCAATCTGATTGTTCTCACCGGCACACTGACCTGCTGTATCATTTCCTACCCCCCGTCCCTGTTTGCAGCCCTCTTTGACAGCATCTACAGGGCTTTTTCCAGGGAAAAAACAGATTACAACGGGATTATTGATGAAATTGAACATCTGTCCAGGATCAAACGGTCCAAAGGTGCCATGGCCCTGGAAGCAGAATCCGAAAATATCGACAATGATTTTTTGAAAATGGGCGTTGAAATGGTGGTGGACGGCTATGACCGGTATACCATTTTCAAGACACTGGAACGGCGGTATGACAGTTTTTTGTCGGCCCGCCGTTCCCAGGCGGAACTGGTCAACACCGTGGTGAAACTCATGCCGGTATTCGGGTTCGTGGGCACCATCATCGGCCTGATCAACGTCCTCAACCACATGGGATCCCCGGAGATGATCGGCAAAGGGGTAGCCATGGCGCTGCTCACCACCTTTTACGGCCTGCTGTATGCCAATGTGCTGGCCCTGCCCATGTCCAAAAAAATCACGGAACAAACCCGGCAGGATTCCATTGAACTGGCCCTGATCATTGAAGGTATCCTGGACATTTCCGAGAATGTCAATTCCAAACTCATCAGGTACCGCCTGCGGTACTGCATCGGCGAGTTTTTCCAAGATGACAGCACCTGTGCCGGTGTTGCCCTGGATACCCCGAAAAATCCCAAAGAAGTACCGGAGATGAAACTGTCTCTGGAAAAAGAATATGTCAGGTGATGTCCCATGAGGTCTGATACCCTTGTCAAAAATTTGCGAACAGAACTGGAAATCTCTGAAAGAAAGCGCCTGCGCCTGCAGCGAAGCCAGTTTTTAAGCGCTTTTGAACCGGAAGATACCAGTCTCTGGAGCATGCTGGACCTCATGACCCTGATTTTGATTTTTTTTATCATGCTCTATGCAGCCCCGGCGCCACAGGCTTCCTTGAAACAAAACACAAAAACACAGCAACAGGTGGCAAAGGTGCTCGAACAGCCTGTTTTCCAGGATCACACCATCCCGCAAAAAGACACCAGATCTGCACACAATTCCCCTTTTTCCCATGACACAAACCAAACCCGGGACAACCCGGGGTTTGCCGCCCTGGAAAAGGATCTGCACCTGGCCATGGGCGGCACTGCCCTGTCTGAATATGAGATCAGGACGACCCGGGACCGCATCAAACTGGTCATTGGTGAAAAGATCAGTTTTCCCGCAGGCCGGGCCGAGCTGCTGGAACATATCAAAGGACCGTTGACAAAGATTGCGAAAACCCTGTCCAGGGAACAGGGTTTTCGCATCGTGGTGGCAGGGCATACAGACAGTACCCCGATTCACACCCCCAGATTTCCCTCCAACTGGGAACTTTCTGTGGCCCGGGCCCTGGGCGTGGCCAAATTTCTCATGGCACGGGATGTAAATCCGGCTTTGCTTTCAGTGGAAGGGTTTGGTCCTTACCAGCCGGTTGCCCCGAATACCGACCCGAACAGCCGCCGGGCAAACCGCCGGGTGGAAATCTCCCTGATACAAAATAACACCCATGCCCTGGCGGGCACATGAAAGCTGTTAGCTTTTAGCTTTTAGCTGTTAGCTGTT
>DATFJY010000312.1:0-3074 GCA_035268905.1 Desulfotignum sp. | reverse complement strand
GAGGTGATTTCCAAACCCAGTGCCGCCTATTCCGTGGGGGATATGAGTGTGCAGCTGGGAGAAAAGATACGGGCCGTTTACGGGGCCAAACTGATCCAGCCCGTCAGTGACACAGCAAAAATGCAGACACCGGTTTTAGCCGCTTCAAAAGCCCTGGCGGAAACCACCAATAAAATCATTGCCATCGGGGCCTCCACCGGGGGGACCGAAGCCATTAAAAACGTGTTGACCCGGATGCCGGTGAACGCCCCGGGCATTGTGGTGGTCCAGCACATGCCGGCCCAGTTCACCGCATCCTTTGCCCAGCGGCTGAACGAGCTGTGCCAGATGCGGGTTAAAGAGGCACAGAACGGGGATACCGTTACCAACGGGGAGGTGCTCATTGCCCCGGGCAATTATCATATGCTGCTCAAACGCAGCGGGGCAAGGTATTATGTGGAGGTGAAAAAAGGGCCCCTGGTTCATTACCAGAGACCGGCCGTGGATGTCCTGTTCAGAACCGTGGCCAGGTATGCCGGGGCCAATGCCATAGGGATCCTGCTCACCGGCATGGGAAAAGACGGGGCCGCCGGCATGCTGGATATGAAAAACGCCGGTGCGCTCAATATCGCCCAGGATGAACGCTCCAGTGTGGTGTTCGGCATGCCCAAAGAGGCCATACAGATGGGGGCTGTGGACCATGTCCAGGACATCCACCGCATTGCGGAAAAGACGGTGTCGCTGCTGCAGACAGTGTAGAGACGTACGCAAAAACCTGATCATCGTGTAACAGATGCGGTTCAGCAGGATACAACTTATGCCAGGTGACCTCTTGACGGGAAAGGTGGATTATGGGTGAAAAAATCAGTATACCGGCGTTTGCACAGATATTTGATATCGATGAGATCCAGAAAATTCAAGATGCCTTTGCAAAAGCCACAGCGGTTTCAGCCATTATCACCGATACAAATGGAAATGCCATCACCAGGCCCGGCAATTTCTGCCGGCTGTGCAGGGAGGTTGTCCAGAATACCCGGACAGGCCGCGCAAAATGTGTGGAATTCTATGCAAACATGGCAGCCGGGCATCATACACAGGAGGGGCCGGTATTCTCGCCCTGTCCGGGGCCAGGGTTGTGGAATGCCAGAATTGCCGTTACCTTTGCCGGCAATCATGTTGCTAACTGGATTATCGGCCAGATCAGAAATGAAAAAACAGATGCGCAAAAGATGCTGGCATATGCCGATGTCATCGGTGCAGACCATGATGCCTATGCCGCAGCCCTGGGCGACGTAACCGCCATGTCTGTGGAACGGTTTACAGACATCAGCCATTCTCTTTTTTTGATAACAGAACAATTGTCGGAACAGGCATACCAGAAACTGCAGTACAAACAGACCGTATCCAGCCTGAAAAAGTCAAAAAAACAGCTGCACCAGAAAACCAGGGAACTGCAGACGACCATGGACAACTTGATGGAGGCCATGGAAAACAACCAGGCCATGGAGGCCCGACTGCGGCAGTCCCAGAAAATGGAGGCCATCGGCACCCTGGCCGGGGGAATCGCCCATGATTTCAACAATATCCTGTTTCCCATTCTCGGATTTTCTGAAATGATCATGCAGGACCTGCCACAGCAAAGCCCGGTCAGGGACCAGATGCAGTCGGTGATAAACGGGGCTGTCCGGGCCAGGGAGCTGGTCCAGCAGATCCTGACATTCAGCCGGGAAACAGAACAGGACTGCAGGCCCCTGAAACTGCAGCTGATTGTAAAAGAGGTGCTCAAACTGGCCCGGGCCTCACTGCCGGCCACCATAAAAATCTTCAAAAACATTCCAAACAAGGTGGGTATGGTAAAGGCTGATCCCACCCAGATGCACCAGGTAATCCTCAATCTTATCAGCAATGCCCTGCATGCCATGGAGGAAAACGGTGGAGAATTGACCGTATCCCTGAGTGAGGCTGATTTTTCAGAAGATACCCTGCCGGCCTTCGGGATGGCGCCTGGTTCCTATGTGTGCCTGAAAGTGGCAGACACCGGACAGGGCATGGACCCTGAAATCTGCAAACGCATTTTTGAGCCCTATTTTACGACAAAGGTTCGGGGAAAGGGCACAGGACTCGGGCTGGCAGTGGTACACGGCATTGTAGAAAACCTGGATGGGAAAATTTTTGCCCACAGCACCAAAGGACAAGGCACGGCATTTTACCTGTATCTGCCCAGATTCACCAGGGAGGAGGTCCGGTGTGATGAAACCAAAAAGGCAGCCGTCCCCTGCAATGGAAATGAGAAAATTCTGTTGATCGATGATGAAGCATCGGTATTGCACATGATGGAAGCACTGCTGTCCCGGTCCGGGTACAGGGTCACTGCCTGTGACATGGCGCAGCAGGGGCTGACATGTTTCACACAGGCGTCCCGGGAATTTGATCTGGTCATAACAGACATGACCATGCCGGAAATGACAGGGGACAAACTGGTTGCAGCCCTGAAAAAGGTGCGGGCCGATATCCCGGTGATCCTGTGCACCGGGTGCAGTGAAAATACCGTAACAGCAAAGACAGGTGCGGCCGCACCGGACAAAATTCTCATGAAACCGGCCACCAGTGAAGACCTGCTGGCAAGCATCAGGAATCTGCTGGACAACTGATCAATGTGCGGGTAAACTGCCCCAAAAATTATCATAGCCAACCAAAAGGAGAGAAAATGGCTGAAAAAAAAATTCTGGTTGTGGATGATGAACAAGCGATAATAAGCCTTCTGGAACAGGCCTTTTCCAGGAAAGGCTATGAGGTTCGGTCTGCCCTGGATGCGGAAACCGCCCTGGAAATGTTGGAAAATGAAACCATCTATGTGATGTTTTTCGACCTGAACCTGCCCGGTATGAACGGAATAGAGCTGTGCCGGGAGATCAAGAAACGCAGACCGGTTTCCGTGATTTACGCCATCACCGGGTATGCCTCTTTGTTTGAGCTGGCCGACTGCCGGGATGCCGGTTTTGAAGACTATTTCAAAAAACCGGTGAACCTGTCCACCCTCATGGACAGGGCCGCATCCGCCTTTGAAAAAATTGAACGCTGGAAAAACTTGTGAC
>DATFJY010000311.1:0-9797 GCA_035268905.1 Desulfotignum sp. | reverse complement strand
CCAGCAGTGCCAGATCAGGATGTTCACGGATAATATGGTGAATCTTTAATACATTGTCCATGGACTCCCCGGTATGCTCCGGCTGGATGCCGTATTGTTCCAGGATGTTTTCATAGGCATCGGGGACCAGAAAATCGGATTCCTGCAGCACCGGTTCAAAATATGGGTAATATTTTTTTTCCATGGCCTGCATGGCAACCAGCAGGGCTTTGTTGGAAATCAGGCTCAGGTATTTGCCCTCCTTGAACCATTTTTTAAAATAAGAATTGGCAATAATCTTGATGTATTTATAATACGGGGTGGTGACCACCTCTCCGCCGTTGGCTTCAATGTAATGAACCAGGTTCTGGTTCATGATATCATTGTCCCTGACATACAGATCCCCGAAAATAGCCACCTTGGGCCGGGTACCGGAGCCATCTGTTTTTATCCGGCTGAAAAGCGGAATGGCTGCTGCAAGGGCATCCTGTTTGGAGCCGTTGCTGGCAAATGCCCTGCCGATAATATCCAGTGCAATGGCCAGTGTTTTGTCCGTCTCTCCTTTGTTTGTTTCATAGGGCCGTATCTTGCAGCCAATGCTTCTGAGAAGTCCCCCGAACATATAGGCAAAATAGGCATTGGTGGACGCCCGGAACGATATGTCAAACAAGGACAGCTCCCCGTGATAAATGCCTGATTTTTCGAATCCCTTTGCCTCCTGCTTGAAAATATGCTGGATATGATAGGGATACATCCTGATGTTGCAGGCGATATCAGAACGGTTGAGCCAGAGCAGGGTATTTTCCGGATCCAGGCCGTGTTTTTTCACTGTATGGATAAACCCTGCAGCCACCGCGTTCAGGGGAAGGCACTGGCCGGTATTGGTCAGCAGGCTTTTTTTCAGCGTTTCACTGGTTTCTTCCATCAAAAAGGCCTGAAGTCCTTCACTTTGAAAGGTGGAAACGATCAGGTGTCCGGTAAGGCCGTCCCAGTTTGGGAAAATGATATTTTTCCCCTCCAAAGAATCCATATACCGGGGGGAAAAATCCAGGGGCTGGTGTCCGGATTTTTCCCTGGCCTGATGGTGGTTGGTAAATGCCCCCACTGCGGCTTCGATCCGGGTTTCATACCCGGTACTCGAATCATGTTCATCCAGTTCCAACACCAGATAGGGTTTGTTGAAACCGGCCATGATTTGTTTGAAATATGCCACCCCAAAGGCATCGGGAGAACATTTGAAAGAGGTGATGTATACCGGGTACAGATCATCTGTAAGGGCCGCTGCATAGGCGGCTTTTAAAATATGGGCCGCATATTTCCAGTGGATCTCTTTTAACAAAGGTTGAATAGGGGCAAAATCAATGTCTGATGTATCCACCATATCCTGGAAATAGGTTTCAATCCCTAAGTTTTCAAAGATCCGGGGAATACGGTGGTTCATGCTGTCAGACAGCACGGTATAGGGACGTCCCAGCAGCAGTGCCTTGATTCCCGGCCGTGACCGTCCCCGGGAATGGTAAAGTGCTGCCAGTTTTGTCTGGTTTTGCCTGCGGTATTCCACGGCCCTGTCCCAGGCAGTGTGGATATCGAAAAAAGAGAACAAAAAATCCCCGGAGATCTGTTTCAAAGACCGGTACATCGCCATTTTGGTATGAAAACTGGTGTACAGGTATTTAATGGTGGGCATGACCAGCCGCCCGGCATCACAATGGTCCAGGCAGGCAATGATGGCTGGGCTGAACTGGGTGTAATAACAATGCTGGCGCCTGACCCGTTTTTGATCGGTTTTTTCTTCAAAGTAAAAGGGTAAAAACACATAATCTGCTTTTTCTAACAGATGCTTCACATGGCCATGCAGGGCGGTCACCGGAGCACAGAATTCCGCTTTTGCAATAGTTTTCCCTAAAGCCACCGGCTGTTTCAGGTGCCGGCTGGTAGTGATTTTGATGCCCAGGTGCGAAAAAAAGCATTCCCAGAATTCCAGGTCTTCAAACAGATGCAGGGCCGCGGGTATGCCGATGGTAAAACGGTGTTTTTCAGGACGGGGGGCATTGGGCGGCAGCTGCTGTCTGCGCAGTTTGTTCAGATCAAATGCATTTTTTTGGGGTACCATTTTCCGGGTTTCATAATCGCGGCCGCACAAAAACCCATAGGCATGGGGCCGACCATCCACCTGGGCAATGGTGATCTTGCAGTGGTTGGTGCACAGCTGGCACACTTCCTGGTGCACCGGGATGGTTTTTTTCCACAGGCCAAATCCCCTGAACTGTGTCCGGCTGATTCCTTTTTTCCGTGCCAGCAGGGCCACTCCCAGGGCACCGGTTAAATGGCACAAAGGTGACACATGGATCGGTTTTTGCAGCTTTTGTTCAAACGCCGCCACCAGGGCCTTGTTTCTGGCCGTAGCCCCCTGAAAAAGAATACAGTTTCCAATTTTTCCCACAGTGGCCACCTTGGTCAGGTAATTGTCTCTGACCGAATGGAGCACCGATGCCAGTATTTCATTTTTTTCATACCCTTCAGCAAAAAAATAGTTGATGTCACGCTCCATGAAAACCGTGCACCGATCGCTGGACACCGGGGCATTGATTCCCTCTGCCCGTTTTGAATATTCTGACAGCGGGCAGGAAAGCTTTTGTGCCTGTTCTTCGATGAAACTGCCAGTACCGGCTGCACACACGGTATTCATCACAGAAGCGGTCACCCTGCCGTCCTTTACCAGGGTGAATTTGGCATCCTGTCCCCCGATTTCAATGATGGTATCCACATCTTTGTTCAAATCCACCGCTGCTGTGGCATGGGCCGTTATTTCATCAGGTTCGATATCCGCACCGATAACCCTGCCGCTGATGCGCCGGCCGGACCCTGTTGTGCCGCAGCCCTTGACAGAGACCGCAAGGCCGGCATCTGCCATAAAGGTGTCCATGGCCTTGTATATCTTCTGGACCGCCTGGACCGGGCGGGATGCGGTTTTGGTATAACACCCCACAATGGGGTCTCCATTCTGGCTTATTAATATGCTCTTGGTGGATGTGGACCCCACATCCAGTCCCAGATAGGTGCACGAGGCATCCACCCGGGCAGGATCGGTGTAGATATCGGTTTCCACCCCGTCATGAACCACCTGTTTAAAGCAGTGAAAATCAGGATAATCTGACAGTGAAAGGGACAGGGCCGGGTAAAGGTAGCTGCTTTTTTTGGGAAATGTTGTGAAAAATGCATCTGCAGAACCAAAGCGGGAAGGGGCGGTTTCTTTTTCCTGCAGCTGATCCCAAAGGCACAGGGCAGCACCGGCTGCACCATAGATCTCTGCATGGGTATCAATGACCAGGGGAAGCCTGAGAATAGACTCCAGGTACCGGGTCACGGCGGTGTTTTTGGCAACACCGCCGCAAAACAGGATGGTCCCCTGTATCTCATTGCCTGTAAAAAGGGTGTTGACAATATTTCGGGCCAGCCCGTAACATAATCCGTCACAGATCTGTTCAATGTTATACCCTTCCTGTTGGGCATGTATCAGATCTGTTTTGGCAAAAACCGCACACCTGGTGGCGATGTCAGGTCTTTTTTGCCGGTTTTTCAACGCTTTTTCACTGATCTCGGCAGACCCCTTCAAATTAAGGCGCCTGGCCTGCTGGTCCAGGAAACTGCCGGTGCCGGCGGCACATGAGGTGTTGTGTCTGGCCCCGGTGTAGTTGTACTGCCCGTCAAACAGACTCAGGGAAAATTTTTCTCCGCCCACATGCAGCAGGGCATCACAGCCATTTTTGTGAAATGCCCTGGCAGACCGTATGACAGCGACCTGCTCATCAAATCGGTCATGGCAAAAGACAAAAGAGGGGGTGGCATCGGTTACTGCCACGTACTGCACTTTTTTCAGAAGATCATGGGACAGCAGCGCGGACAGACAGGCGGTAACATCCCCCTGATGAACAGCGGTGGCCTTGTGAATCAGCTCTTTTCTGCTGTCAATGACAGCAACGCCCACAGACACAGATCCAACATCAATTCCTGCAATTGTATATGCCATTTTACAACGCTTCCTTTACCTGGTTCCAGAATTCTTTCACCCCGTTCATCCAGCCATCTAAAAACATTTTTTTGTGGTCTTTTTTTCCATCTATGGTGAATTTTTCCACCCCGTAACTGCTCAGGATGCTGTTGAAATATGGTGACAACTTTGTGTCCTGCACCAGTTCATACGTATCCTGTGCATGCAGTACGTATAGCAGGTCTTCAAAATGGGCCGATTTTCCCCACCTTATGCCTTCATTACGCCCCAGTTTATAGAACTGATTGACCCAGGCCTGTTTTTCCTGTTGCAGCCGCTTTACCACTTCCGGCATATCAAATTCCCGGGAAAAACGTTTCTGGAATTCCTCTTTTTTCTGGATGGCTTCCGTGACCGCATCCTGGAACATTTTTGAAAAATTAAAAGAATCCCGCCATTGCTTGAGACGTTCATGGAGCATGTCAGGTATGCTCAGGGTGATTTTCTGGGCCATGGATTTTCCTTTACCTTGTATAACCAAATATGTATTTTATATGAAAGCTGTTAGCCGTTAGCTATTAGTACGCAAGGATTCGCTGTCAGTAAACAAAATTTCCCCTGCTGTTACCACAGGCTAACAGCTTTCTTCCTTTGTTGTGCCCGCCAGGGCATGGGGGTTATTATATACCGGCTTTTATACGTAACGTTTTTTGCTGTACGTGTCAATCTGTTTGTTAACCTGGATTTTTGCCATAGTGGCGAGCACGCCATGGGGAGCCCCTGGTGGTGTCCTGTGAACGGACCGTCAGAGCCGAAGGGGGGCTGTTACAGGATGCCGTAATAGTATCCATCAGAAAAAGGACCGCTCTATTTCATTGCTCACATGGAACCCGGCCCCCGCAGGGTCTCGGGCCGGACACAGGACACCACCAGGGGCGGGATTCGGGACAGAGTGGACGAAAACCTGGCATGCGTATAGCAAATATCTCGTCAACATATCTTGTGTTTTCCTTGTGAATCCGATATAAGACAACCCATTATGATAACCGGTTATATTGAAGCCTTCGGCAGTTTTTTCAGCTGCTTTGCTGCATCTGCAGGCAGACTTTTTCTGTTTTTTGTATCAGGTGTACACCAGATATTTTCCCCGCCATTTCAAACCGGCAAAGTACTGGACCATATCTGGTTTATCGGTGCCAAATCCGTTTTTGTCATCCTGCTTACCGGGCTGTTCACCGGGATGGTTTTGGGGCTCCAGGGATACTATACCCTGGTTACGTTCGGATCTGAGGCAGCCCTGGGAACGGCGGTTTCTCTGACTTTGATCCGGGAACTGGGACCTGTTTTGGGGGCTATCATGGTCACTGCCAGGGCAGGTTCTGCCATGGCTGCTGAAATAGGGGTCATGCGCATGTCAGAACAGATCGATGCCCTGTTCACCATGCAGATCGATCCTGTGCGGTTTGTGTTTACCCCCAGACTGCTGGCAGCAATCCTAAGCTTTCCTTTGCTGACCGCACTCTTTGACATGGTGGGAATTTTGGGTGGATACCTGTCCGGGTCCCTGCTTCTGGGCATAAATGAAGCCGCTTACATGGACAGGGTGATTCACAGCGTGAAAATGGCCGATATCCTGGGGGGATTTTTCAAATCCTTTGTGTTTGCTGTTGTGGTGACCACCATATGCTGCTACCGCGGGTATTATTCCCATAAGAACCATCAGGGCGCGTTCGGGGCCAAGGCCGTATCCCTGGCAACCACCAGTGCAGTGGTACAATCTTGTGTCTGTGTCCTTATCTGTGACTATGTCATTACCTCTTTTCTGGTGTAACCCATGACGCCCCCTTTTATCCAGTTCAAAAACATAAAAAAACAATTCGGTACCCTGAAGGTGCTCAAGGGGGTAAACCTGTCCATCACCAAAGGTCAGGTCACCGTGGTTATCGGTAAAAGCGGAACAGGAAAATCGGTATTGCTCAAACATATCGTGGGGCTGATCCACCAGGATTCCGGTCAGCTGATGATCCAGGGAGAGCCCCTGGACCGGCTATCCAAAGAAAAAGCCTGCCGGTTCAAAAACAAAACAAGCTATATGTTCCAGGACAATGCCCTGTTTGACTTTCTTACCGTATATGACAACATTGCACTGCCTTTGAAGGAAACCGCTCAAATTGCTGACCCTGTATTGCAGCAAAAGGTGCATGCCCGCATGAAACAGCTGGGCATAGAGGGCATCGACCACAAATACCCATCGGAACTGTCCGGGGGGATGCGCAAGCGGGCGGCCCTGGCACGGGCACTGGTAACAGATCCGGAGGTGATACTGTTTGATGAACCCACCACAGGCCTGGATCCCATCCGCAAAAACGATGTGCACACCATGATAAAAGCGTATCAGAAACAATTTGGATTTACCGCGGTTATTGTGAGCCATGATATCCCGCATATTTTTGATCTGGCCCAGCACATTGCCCTGCTGGATGACGGTATCATCATTTTTGAGGGCGCAAAACAAGATTTGCTGTGCTCTGATATCCCCGGAGTGCAGGCCTTTATACAGGGAAAAAACAGCATGGGGCATGAATGATCCACACACCAGCAACAGGCATAAATGGTCAAAAAATCTGCAGAAGATGCAGCATTGGGCAACAATACATTATTTTCACGCATATTCTGGGGGACCATATGGTATGAATGAGGGCAAACGCAATTTTTATGTGGGTATCTTTGTCATTATGGGCATACTCTGCAGCGGATACCTGCTCATTGTAATGGGGGATCTATCGGTGTTTTTTAAAGACCGGTATACGGTGCATGGATATTTTTCCTCTGCATCAGGTCTCAAAAAAAAAGCCGTGGTGGAACTTGCCGGTGTGAAAATCGGTCATGTGTCCGCTATCAGCATAGACACACAATTTCTGGTGGCAAAAGTGGCGCTGGACATTGACAAAAAAATTGCCATATCTGAAGACAGCATTGCATCAATTAAAACCGCCGGCATAATCGGTGAAAAATATATTGAAATTCTCCCCGGTGGATCAGACACCATGCTGGGCCAGGGAGATGAAATTGAAAACACGGAATCATCCCTGGATATTGAATCGCTGATCCGAAAATTCATTTTCAGTGATAATGCCCTGTGATACCAAAAAACCGACTGATACTTTTTAGAACCCTGTAACAAAACCCTTGTCCTGGGGGACACAACAAAGCATGATGGGTTAGCCGGAGGTAACAGCAGGGAAAATTTTGTTTACGGGAAGCGAATAATTGGGTACTAACAGCTAAGGGCTAACCGCTTTCAAATAAAGGACGTGGAAAAAAATGAAAAAAACAAAAATCTTTCTGTGTATCGTTTGGGTATTGGTTTTTGCGGGCACCGGTTCCATTGCATGGGCAGCTGATGCTGTTGCCGGATATCAAACAGCATCACAGCAGGAAAACATGGACGCAGCTTCAGAAGGTGACAACGGTACTGGGGATGGTCTTGATGATGACCTGTTCGATGCATTTGAAGATGACGCTTCAGGTAAATCCCGGGTGGCTGATCCCATCTATTATTTTAATTATGCCATGTATACGATCAATGACAGGCTGTATTTTTATGCACTCAAGCCGCTTGCCTCAGGGTATAAAGCAATTGTACCCGCACCGGCCAGAAGAGGAGTCCGCAATTTTTTCCACAACCTGCTGTTTCCGGTCAGGTTTGTCAACAATCTGCTTCAAGGAAAACTGCACCAGGCATCAGATGAAATCGGCATATTTATTGTAAATACAACAGCCGGTGTGGCAGGATTCAACCAGGTGGCCCAGAAACACCTTAATCTGCAGACAAATACAGAAGACTTGGGACAGACCCTGGGAACCTATCACATCACAGAAGGGTTTTATCTGTTTTTGCCGTTTTTCGGCCCTTCCACCCTGCGGGATACCCTGGGCAGGGCAGGGGACTACTTTATTACCCCGCTCAATTATGTGGAACCCTGGGAGCTTGAATGGGGGCTTGGCATACTGGATACCGTGAACCGGACATCTTTCCGCATCGGTGACTATGAGGACCTGAAATCGGCATCCCTTGATCCATATACCGCCATAAAAAATGCCTATATCCAGAACCGCAGATCACAGGTCAAAAGGTGACAGGAAACAGGTCGTTGCGCCGGGAAGGCAGAAAATAGCGCATTTTGTGGGACCGGACATGGTGCAGGTGTGCCGGATCCAGGTCCACAACATGCAGATGGTTTTTCTGGGCCAGGGACCTGGAAACAAGATTGCCGTCAGGGCCGACAACAAGAGACAGCCCGGGGAAGTGCAATCCTGCGCCATTGCTGCCTGCCTGGTTCACTGCAGCGATAAAAACCCCGTTGTCAAAAGCCCGGGCCGACAGATGCCGCATCCAGGACCGGTGTTTTTCCAGGGGTGTTCCCCTGGGAGATGCATGTGGCAGGACAATAAGGTCAACACCCTTGACAGCCATGGTTGTGGACAGTTCCGGAAAATGCGCATCATAGCATAGCTGGATGCCGAATGTGATGCCGGCATGTGCAAACAACGGAATGCTGTCTCCCGGGGCAAAAATGCCCTGTTCATGGGGGGGGATGTGCAGTTTTCTGTATTTACCGTAGAAAGTGCCGGGAACAAACACCAGATGGGAAGCAAAAACCTTATGGTTATCCGCCTTTTCAGCCAGCCCAGCCAGGATCGCCAGGTTCAGCTGGTCTGATAGGCCCTGGAAGCGCGTAATCAGGCAGGTGTCGATGGACCTGGCATACGCTGCAATATTGCGGTTAGGGGCATAACCGGTGAGGTTCAGTTCCGGAAGCACTACCATGTCAGCGTTTTTGTTAGCAGCCTTGCGGATGAGGGCAATACAGTTGTCTATATTTTCATCCCATCTGCCCACCCGGCAGTTCATGGCCCCAAGGCATATTCTCACAGATTTCACAGCTTGAAATTGGCGGAAATTTTAAAGACCTGGGTAGCCGGCAGATTCAGTATGGGATCTACCCCGGTTTTTCGGGATATCTCATCAAGGCGGGCCTGGATCAGTTCCCGGGACGGGGCGATAAAGGTAAACCAGATGTTGAAGAGATGGTCCCGCATGTAATTATGGGTAACCCCGGGGTATGCATTGACAGTGCGGGTGAAAAGATCAATTTTGTCCGCAGCTACCTGGGCCGCACACAGGGTGGAAAAATATCCGAGCCGGTCCGGGCTGAAATTACCGCCGATGCGCCGGATAAGGGATTTTTCCTTCATCTGTTGAATCCGGTCCATGAGCATTTCTTCTGTTACTCCCAACTGCCGGGCCAGCACCCTGTAAGGTCTGGCATCAATGGGAAAATCCACCTGAATTGTATTGAGAATGGCTTTGTTGGTCTCATCAATAGCGGTCATGGGATCACTTTTTTAAAAATTGGACAGGTGTAAAAGATACAAAAAAAGCAAAGGCCCTGTTTCAAAAAAACAGGGCCTTTGCAAACCAATCACAATCAATCGGTTATAGTATGCATTATACACATCCGGTGGGTTTGGGAAGCCCGGCCATTTTACAGGCACCTTTTCCCGGTCCTGAGGGAAACAGTTCATAGATGTGTTTGAGCTTGAATTTGGTGAGTTTGGAAAGTACCCGTACCATCGGGGCGATGCCATTTTTCTCATAATAGTCCTGGAGCACTTTCACCAGCTGCCAGTGCTCATCAGTCATCTCTTCAATACCTTCCTGGGTTTTGACATATTCCACCCATTCCTCTGAGTAGGAATTGTAATCAAGAAGGAATCCATCTTCATCTATTTCAAATGTTTTCCCGTTGAATTCTACTGTTGC
>DATFJY010000310.1:0-13843 GCA_035268905.1 Desulfotignum sp. | reverse complement strand
ATGGATTTTACACATCCCCGCTGCTGTGGGCCGGGCTGCGGTTTGCCGCCGGTGTGTCCAATATGGGGTTATTCATGGTCATTGAAAGCTGGCTCAATGAATGTGCGGAACCAGCCGTCCGGGGACGGATTTTTTCCATTTACATGATCGTGACCTACATGGGCAGCACCGTGGGACAGCAGCTGCTGAACGTGGGTGATGTTCACAGCCAGACCCTTTTTCTGGTGGCAGGAATGTTTGTGGTCTTGAGCACCATTCCGGTGGCCGTGACCCATACCATCCGTCCAAAGCTGCCGAAAATAGAACAAATTGCCATGAAAACCATATTTGAAAGAGCCCCCATCGGGATCCTGGGGTGTTTTGCCTCAGGATTGCTGCACAGTGCATTTTACGCCATGGGCCCTGTGTTTGCCCACCAAATCCATTTGAGCGTGGCCCAGATTTCCTGGTTCATGACCCTGACGGTTTTCGGCGGACTGGTGCTCCAGTGGCCGGTGGGCATGATATCGGATCGGCTTGACCGCTCCCTGGTTCTGCCGGGCCTTGGCATTCTTCTGGTGGTGATTTCCATCGTTATTTTGGTGTCGGCCCGGCATTCGCTGGCCATACTTTTGGGGGCCACCGCCCTGTTCGGCGGGATATTTTTTGCCATTTATCCGGTGGCCGTGGCCCGGGCCCATGATATTTTTGATGCCCAGGATGTGGTAAAGGTCAGCTCGGTTCTGCTATTGTGCTATGGTATCGGTGCCATGTTCGGGCCCATGTTGTCCTCCTTTGTCATGGCTGTTGCCAACACCCCCTATGGGCTGTATTTTTATCTGATCAGCATCAGCAGTCTGTATGCCGTCATAACCCTGCTGCTGCGCCGCAAAGAATCGGTAAAGATTATTCTTGCGGAAGACCAGGTGGATTTTGTTATCATGGAAACCACTTCCGCTGTGGCCATGCACATGGATCCCCGCCTGGAAACCGCAGAAGAGGCAGCCCGGGAAGCAGGCGCATCACCAGAATCGACACATTTGTAAAAACAGATCGGCCCGTTCCTGTCAACATGCCTGGTCACCGGATTTCACCGGGAAGAAGGGGGCTGTGATGCTGGCCGTGCCCGACAGCCAGGTGTCAGACAGGAGACGACTGGGGCGAACCATAAAAACCGGTTTACAGTTTCATGACATTTTACAGCAAATATATACTGCCCCGGCTGACCCACTGGGTTTGCTCTCTGCAAAGTATGGAAAACCTGCGGAAAAAGGTGGTGCCCCTGGCCAGGGGAAGGATTCTGGAAATCGGCATGGGCTCCGGCTTGAACCTGCCGTTTTATGACCCGTCACAAGTGGATTACCTCTACGGGCTGGAGCCTTCAGATACCCTGCAGCAAATGGCGGAAAAACACGCAGAGAGACTACCCTTTCCGGTCGGGTTTATCAGCCTGCCGGGAGAAGAAATTCCTCTGGAGACCAATTCCTTGGACACAGTATTGGTGACCTATACCCTGTGCACCATTCCAGATATTCACCAGGCCCTGGGACAGATGCGCCGGGTATTGAAGCCTGGTGGAAGGCTGATTTTCTGTGACCACGGACAGGCCCCTGACCCGGGCATCCGAAAATGGCAGGAACGTATCAACCCGGTGTGGAAGCAGGTCAGCGGCGGGTGCAGTTTAACCAGAAATATTTCTAATTTGATCACACACAATGGGTTTGCCATCCAGAAGATGACTGCCCAGTATCAGAATGCCGTGAAAATCGCCAGCTTCACCTACAAAGGGATTGCTGTGCCGGTGTAAAAAATCCTGCCATTATTGATGATGATATAATAATGACATACGTTACATAAAAGGATCATTTGAAAAAGCAAACAAAAAACCCGTAAATCAGCCGTCCTGATTTAAAAACAAACTGCGGAGTACCCTATGGCACGGTTTTTAAAAAAAAGAGAAAAGGTAAAAGGCCGGAGTCCTGGTGCCCTCATATTTGTGGGGACCCAAAAAGTCGATACCGTGAACATGCGCCTGATTGACTATGATGACAAAAACCATGTCGAAAGGGAACTTGTGGACATCAAAAACGGGACCCCTTACAAACAGACCCGATCTGTAACATGGATCAATGTCAACGGCCTGCACGATGCACAGGCCATCGGTGAGATCGGCAGGACATTTGATCTGCATCCCCTGGTTATGGAAGATATCCTCAATACCGGCCAGCGGCCCAAAATAGATGATTACGGATCCTACATCTTCATCGTTCTGAAAATGATCCGGTTTGACAGAGACACGCAGAAGATTGTCAATGAACAGCTGAGTATTGTGTTAACAGAATCCTTTGTACTGACATTTCAGGAACAGCCCGGGGATGTATTTGATCCTGTCAGAGAGAGAATCAGACGGCATACATCCCGCATAAGGGGACATAAAACCGATTATCTGGCTTATGCGCTCATGGACACAGTAGTAGAAAATTATATTTCCGTAATTGAGCATTTAGGAGAAAAGATTGAAGACCTTGATGAAGCGGTTCTTTTGGGACATAATCCTGATGTGATGGAAACAATAAACCTGTTTAAAAGGGAGACCAGTTATCTGAGAAAATCGATCCGACCTGCCAGGGAAGCCATATTTCAGTTGTCAAGACTAGAAAACGACCTGATCCAGGAAAATACCCTGCCGTTTCTCAAAGATGTAGAAGACCTCATCATTCATGCTACTGAGGCTATTGATACATACAGAGACCTGCTTACCGACCAGTTGAATATCTACAATTCTGTTGTGGCAAACAGGATGAATGATATTATGAAAGTGCTCACCATCTTTGCCGCTATTTTCATTCCCCTCACTTTTATCGCCGGCATATACGGCACCAATTTTGAATACCTGCCGGAACTCAAATACAGGTACAGCTATTTTATTTTCTGGGGAGTGCTCATCGTTATTGCAGGGGCATCCCTGTATTATTTCAAAAAGAAAAAATGGTTTTAACTGCCTTCAGAAGGATCAATTTCACATTGGTCATTCAGATGCAGCCTGAAAACATAAATTGCCAGGACAACGATGGGCACAACCAGCACCAGCCCGATCACCGGCAGAAGGGTAAAACTGACAACGGTCATGGCCAAAGCAGCGGCAACCAGAATCATTCCCAGGGCAAATTTGGACATTTTCTGGGGCAAACAGGATGAAAGTTTCATAGATTCCTCCATTTTTCAGTTAAAAAAGACCATAATACACTTGTACATTCTTTGTTTTCAGATTTATATAGGAGAATAATAAGCCTGACTGGCTGCAAGTCAATGGAGAATATGGTGCAGCAAAACAAAGCTCGGACCTTTTTTTATCACCGGATGATTTCAGTGGGCTGGTCCCGGATGGTCCAGATAAAAATTGACAATCCCCGAAAATTGTGTTTCAGGATAGGGTTACAATAACGGCAGATGCTTCCGGATCATTTTTCTTTGTATGATGCTATTCCAGACCGGCTGCATACGGTCAGTATCTGTATTTTCAGCAATGAGGCAATGGTATATGAACATTTTCCGGTATCTGACATATCTGCTCCTGTGCTGTTGTATATCCACCTGTTTTTCCTGCTCCCCCCCGCCCCAGTCGGATCTGGGACCAGACGATACCAGGGGCGTCACAGCAGATGAGATCCGGATAGGCTCCTCTTTGGCACTGAAAGGGCATGCCGGATACCTGGGTACCCAGATGCTTCAGGGTGCCATGTCCTATATCCTTCACATCAACAGCCAGGGGGGCATCCATGGCCGGAAAATAAATTTGACTGCCCTGGATGATGGATATGATCCCACCAGGTGCCTTTACAATACCCAGCAACTGATCCTGGAAGAGCAGGTGTTTGCCCTGTTCTGCTATGTGGGTACTCCCACCACCGTCCGGATCATTCCCCTGGTGAACGAAGCAAAAATCCCCCTGGTGGGCATGTTTACCGGTGCCAATCGATTGAGATCACCGAGCAACCCCTTTCTGATCAACATCCGGGCATCCTATTACCAGGAGACCCAGGCTGCAGTGGATTATATGGTCAAAACAAAAGGGTTTGACCGGGTGGCGGTATTCTACCAGTATGATGAATACGGGTTTGACGGGTTGCGGGGAACAGAGCTGGCCCTACAAAAATACGGCCTGATACCGGTGGCCAAAGGCTCCTATGTCCGGGGGACCCTGGATGTGGAGGCCGGACTTGAAACCATCATGGCATCCCGGGCCCAGGCTGTGGTCATGATCGGCACCTATGACCCCTGTGCCAAATTCATTATTCTGGCCAGACAGAACGGATTCTTTCCGCTGTTCCACAATGTGTCCTTTGTGGGCTCAAAAGAACTGGCCCGGCGGCTGGGGCATGACGGTGAGGGGGTGATTGTTTCCCAGGTGGTGCCCCCGCCGACCCTGACCCCGGAACCCTCCCCGCTGCCGGGTGTTGCAGAATATATCCGCCTGCTGGCATCCCATTACCCTGACACCCGGCCCAGTTTTGTCGGCCTGGAAGGATATATGAATGCCAGAATCCTGTGTGAAGGGATAGAAAGGGCCGGCAGGGATCTGACCCGGGAACAGTTTCTCCAGGCCATTGCATCCATTGATGACTACGACCCGGGAATTTTGAATCCGGTATCTTTCGGGACCCGGGAATACCAGGGGCTGAACCATGTCTATCTGACGGTGATCAAAGACGGCGATCTGGTGCTGATAAAATGACTTTCTTCGACCACCTGACATTGAAAAACAAGATCTTTTTTACCTGCCTTGGATTTGTTCTGCTGGTCAGTGTACTCATCGCCCTGTTCACAAGGGCGCTTTTGATTTCAAGCCTGACCAGCGGATTGAAAGACAGGGGGGTGGGCATTGCCCAGAGCATCGCCGACAGCGCCAGGGTATTTATTTTGACCGAGAACCGGGTCGAGCTCACCGCCATTGCCTATGATGCCCGCCTGGGCAACCGAAAGGATTTTGTCAGTTACCTGGTCATTTCCGACAAAGATGGACAAATACTGGGACACACCTTTACCACGGGATTTTTCCCCGGTATCAGAAAAGTGATCAGGCAGCGGAATCCCGACAACCTGTCCATCAATACTTTGGATCAGCGCGGATATTCCGTGTTTCATATCAGCGTACCGGTGAAAGAAGGGATTTATACCATCGGGGCCGTCCATGTCGGTCTTGACAAAAAACATATCGAAAGCCTGATTGCCAAACTGCGGTTGATTTTTTTGAGTTTTCTTTCCGTAATCACCGTTATTTTCTTTTTTTTAAGCCATAGACTGGCACTGCACATTACCCGGCCCATCACCGCTTTGATCCGTTACACCGATCAGATCACCAAAGGTGATTTCAATATCCTGCCTGATGCCGTGTCCGGCGGAATAGCGGCATCCGGTCCCCCTGATAAAACCGGTCCTTATGATAAAGAGGATGATATCGCCAGACTGACCGATTCATTCATCAAAATGACCTGCCAGCTCAAAGAATCCACAGACCGGCTCAAAGAGTCCCAGAAAAAATACCGCTCTCTTTTCAGAAGCGGGCCCAATCCCATATTTGTGGTGGAAAAAACCGGCTTTAGGATACTGGATGCCAACCCCAATGCCATAGAACTTTTTGGATATGGGCTTGAGGAACTTATCGGGATGCGGCTGTTCGATCTCGCCAAACACGGACAAGATCATTTTTCCAACGATCCGGGCCCGGATCAGGCCATGATGGGCAGCTCCAAAGCAGGGTTCTACAAAAAAGACGGGACCAGCGTTTTTGTCAACATCCATACCAGTCCTTCCACATACAAGGATGAGGATGTGATCCTTGTCGGGACCACCGACATCTCCGAACTGGTGGAAAAGGACTCCCAGCTGATTCAGGCCAGTAAAATGGCCAACCTGGAAAAGATGTCCGCCGGGATTGCCCATGAAATCAGCCAGCCCCTGAATGCCATCAAAATGGGCAGTGAATACCTGTGCATGATGCAGGAGAAAAACCGGCCGGTGAACAAGGATGACCTGCACATGGTACTCACGCAGATCAGCACCCAGGTGACCCGGGCCGCGGAAATTGTGGGACGGTTGAAAACATTTTCCAGAAAAACCGGGTTTACCAGTGAAATCATCAATATCAACGAATGTGTTCATGCAGTCAACAAAATCATAGGCCGCCAGATAGCGCTCCAGAATATCGCACTGGTACTGGATCTGGACACCTGCCTTCCCCGTGTGCTGGCCCACCATAACCGGATCGAGCAGGTGGTTTTCAACCTGGTGACCAATGCCAGGGATGCTGTCAATGAAAAGATGGAGACCATGATCCACGATCAGAAAGGGCAAATCCTGATTCATACCTTTGCAGACCACAGCAATGCAGTCCTGGAAATATCTGACAACGGCACCGGTATTGCGCCGGGCCGGATGGACAGTATTTTCGAATCATTTTACACCACCAAAGAAATGGGAGAAGGCCTGGGACTGGGGCTGCCCATCACCCGGGGAATCGTCAAAGACTATAACGGCACCATTTCGGTGAAAAGCACTCCCGGAAAAGGCACCTGCTTTCAGATTATTTTTCCGGCACATCACAAAGGAACAGAGGATGAAAATAGTTGTTATCGATGATGAAAAACCGACCCTGTCCATGTTCAAGCTCTTTTTGAACGCATATGGATATGATGTGCACACAGCTGAGGATGGAGAAACCGGCCTTTCCCTTTGCCGGAAAGAGCAGCCGGACATGGTATTCACCGACATCAAAATGCCGGGCATGGACGGGCTTGAGGTCCTGGCCCGGATCCGGAAGATGGACCAGCCTCCGGAGGTGGTGGTTATCACCGGCCACGGGGATATGGAAAAAGCCCTTCTGGCGCTGGATCTCGGGGCTTCGGATTTCATCAACAAACCCGTGGAAAGAGAGGCCCTGAATGCCGCCCTCTGCCGGGCGGAAAAACGCCGGCAGCTGCCCGGACAGCTGCCGTTTGACATAAAGGTTTCCCATCCTTCCGCCGGCAACACCCTGGAACTGACGCTGCACGGCAGATTGTCCGCTCCAGCCGCATCCCTGTGGCGGTCCTGCCTGGAAACGGCAACCCTTCAGGGCATTGCAAAGGTGGTGCTGAGGTTTGGGGACAGTTTTTCCATTGACAGTAGCGGAATATCCCTGCTGATGGAACAGCTGCGGCCCATTGAAAAATCAGGTATCGCCATTGAATTCAAAGCGCTGCCCTTTAACTATATAAAAATATTTCACATGGCCGGCATGAACAAAATGGCTGCCTTTGTCTCAGCACCATCGCCGGTATAACAAAAAAGCGCCCCAGACATGGTCCACCACTGCACCCCCCCGCATATTCCGGATCCCGTCATCCGAAAACGGCTTTTCGACCTGCTCGAAGCCCACGAACCGGTACAGAACATCCTGATAACCGGTCAGGCGGCCCAGGGGAAAACAACACTGGCGGCATCTTTTTTGCGCCAGGTTTCTTGTCCGGTGCTCTGGTTTTCCCTGTCCAAAACAGACAATACCCCGGCAAAACTGTTTGACCGGCTCTTTTGGGCCATGGGCCAATGGGCAAAAGAAACAACATCAGAAAGCGGCATCGCTTTTTCATCCGGCATTCTCGGGGTTGACAAGGGGATTGCACGGCATCTTGATTCCCTGTCCCTGCTGATCCGGGAACTGCCCGAAAAGGTGTGCATCGTGCTGGATGATTTTGAAAATCTCAAAGAGGACCGTGACGGATTCAAACTCATCCACGGCCTGACCCTGCAGCAGTTCAGGAAACTAAAGCTGTTCATTCTGTCCAGGACCCGGCCGCCCTTTGACATGGTACGGCTCCAGATGACCAAAAATCTGTTCACCATTTACAATGACGATCTGTCCTTTACCCTGGAGGAGACCCGGGCATTTTTGTCAACCACCCATTCCCTCAGTGCAGATCATGCGCAAAAAATCCAGGAAATCACCGGCGGATGGCCCGGCGGGGTAACCCTGGCGGCCCAGTCCATCCGGCAGTTCAACGATTCCATGAAAATGCCGGCCCTTCTGTCCGCCAACCTGTTCACCTATTTTTCTCAGGAAATATTCCAGGCGCTTCCTGCATTCCTTCAAGGATTTCTGCTCCATACATCAATAATGGACCGCATCGATCCGGATGTGGTCAGCCGCACCTTTGCGGACAGCCGGCTTCCGGCTCCGGGAATGGACGGGATGCTGACCATTCTCTGCGAACTTGAAAAAAGGCATCTGTTCATCCAGCGCATCGACACCGGCAGCCAGCCCCCCTGGTTCACGTACCACCAGCTGTTCAAAGAATTTCTGGTTGACCAGCTTCTCAAATCCAAAGGCAAAGACCACTTTGAACAGCTCAACAAGACAGTCGGCAGGGTGTTCTGGGAAAAACGAGACCCTGTATCCGCCATCCCCTGTTTCGTCAGGGCCCGGGCCTTTGATGACATCATCAAAATCATCAAAACCAGGGGTACGGACTGTATTATCACAGGCAGGATACCAGCTCTGGAAGAATGGATACTTCAGCTGCCTTTGGACCGGATTGAACCGGATCCCTGGCTGCTCTTTTTTTCCGCCATAGTCCGGCGGATCAAAGGCGGAAAGAAAAACATCCAGCGTTTCCGGGCTGCCCGAAAGATGTTTGAAAACACCCGGGACACCAAAGGCATGCTGTTGACCATAGGCTATCTCATCGAAGGGGCCGTTTTTGTCCGGGAACCCGCTGCAGTGGTGTTGAAATGGATTCACAAAGGCGAGCAGCTGCTTTTGTCCATACGTGCAACCCAGCGGTATCCCTGGGCCAGGGCCCTGCTGCTCCAGCAGATCGGCCTGGGGTATATCGCCGGTTATGCCAATTTCAAAAAAGGGGTGTCTGCCTGCCGGAATGCCGTGCTCATGGCCCAGCAGATCAATGACCAGACAATTGCCCTGAATGCCCTGATCATCATGACGTATGCCTATGTCCAATCCGGAGATCTGTCCCTGGCCAGACAGACCCTCCTTCGGATCAGCCGGATGACCCGTGAAGGACTGAACCCGGAATACCGGGCGTTGAAGCGCATTGTTGACATCAACTTTGCACTGCAGATCCGGGAATTTGAAGAGGCCCGCAGACTGCTGGAACTGTCTGAAACCGATATTGATACCTTTGGCCTGATCTTTCTTTATCCCGGATTTGTGGAGGTCAAGGCCCTGTATTTTGTATACACCGGCCAATTTGCAGATGCCCGCGGCCTGGCGGATCATTTGAACGATTTTGCTGTTCTGGAGGGAAACGATTTCTACACAGGTCTTTCCCATCGGATCAATGCCTTAAGCTTTTTTCACGAACACAGGTATGAGAGGGCCAAAACCTTTATTCACCTGGCACTCAAAGAGTTTGATCCACAAAAAAAAGGCCGTATCCAGCATTTTCTCACCCGGCATCTGGCCGGCATGATCCATTGTGAAACCAATGATCTGGACCAGGCAGAAACCGATTTTCTGGATGTTCTTGCCTTTTTTGAACCCACGGCATTTGACCTTGTATATGCCGAAGCCTGCCTGGGCTTAGGCCTGACACGCTGGCGGCTTGACCAAAAAACAGGGGCACTGTCCATGGTTGAAAAAGGCCTGGAAAAGGCGATGGCCGGCCGGCATCTGTTTTTTCCCACGGCCGGCCCCATGATGATCGCCTCCTGCCTGGTGATTCATGCAGCATCCGGGGGAAAAATATCTGATACAGCCTACCAGAGATCACTGTTGACCACCTATCCGGCCCGAATCATTGAAACTGCGATGGCGGACCTGCTGGCCGGATCGAACGCCCGGGAAAAGGCAGCCGCAATGCGCCGGCTGCGACCGGTTTACAAGGCCATGCTGCCCGTTCTAAGAATCAACACCCTGGGGCATTTTGAACTCTATCTGGGGTCGGACCTTCTGGACAAAAACCGGTTTGGCGGACAAAAACCATTGATGCTGCTCAAATCTCTGGTGCTCAGAGGATTGCAGGATATTCCCAAAGAGATCCTGGTGAACGACCTGTGGCCGGATGCCGGACCAAAGGCGGGAGAGAAAAACTTTAAAACCAATCTGCACCGGGTTCGCAAAGCACTGGAGCCCGTCCCCCATGCTGTCTTTGGTTACGCCTATATTTTTCAGAAGGCCGGGCTTGTTTCCCTGGACCCGGACCTGGTCCGCCTGGATATTGATCTGTTCACCGCTTATGCACAGACCGCCAGCCGCCATGAAGCAGCCACAGATTATGAACAGGCCCTTGCATATTATGACCGGGCACTGTCGGTATACCGGGGAGATTTTTTTGCAGACGATCTTTATCTGGAAGAGGTGGAGCAGAAACGGGCGTATTTCCGGTTGAAGTATCTGGAACTGCTGCCCAAAAAAGCCCGGCTGCATGAAGAGCTGGACCAGTTGGATGCCGCTGTGGAAGTCTGGCACCGGCTCCTGGAACAAGACCCTTATTCGGAAAGGGCCTGCCGCAACCTGATGATTCTTTACGCCGATACCGGACGGCGCCAGGCAGCCGTGGATCTGTTCCACCGGTTCCGGGACCGGCTGGAACAGGACCTGGGTGCGGGACCGGAAAAACAGACCATCCATATCCTTTCCATGATATCCTGAAAGCCCTGAGCAGGCCCTGCACTGAAGTCCCGGGCAGGTTTGCACTGAAGTGTCCCGCTATACCATGAAGGCTTGTCTGCTGTATCAGGGTGTCAGTTCTTCCAGTGCCTGAATGAGAACCCCCAGATCCGGACGGGCATTGATATCTTCCAGATGAATGAACCGGATGATACCGGTCTTGTCAATGATAAACACGGCCCGCTCGGACATTCCGTCCGAACGGAGCACCCCGTATGCATCACTGACCTTTCCATGGGGCCAGAAATCCGAAACCACGTCAAACCATACACCGCCCATCTCCAGAATCCAGGCATGGAGACTGGGCAGATTGTCACAGCTGATCCCGATCACAACCGTATCCAGGTCTTCAAAAAGCTCCCGGGCAATATGGTATCCCGGCCACTGATCGGAGCATACAGGGGTCCAGGCAGCCGGGATAAAGGTGAGCATTACATGGCGGTTACCCCGGTATTCAGACAGTCGTACCCGGTTTCCGGAAATGGCGGGCAGGTCAAAATCCGGTGCAGCGTCCCCCTCCGACAGTTTCGTATCGCTGTCTAGGGACTTCATATGGCCGAAATCAAATATTTTGTCCCCAAAAGCACTGGACCGGCCAAAAGCATATGCGGAAGCCGCCAGTATCCCTATCACGCATAAACCGACAATCCATAGATTTTTTTTCATGGCTGCAGTGTCACCCCGGATTCTTTTAAAAGGGTTTGCAAAAATGTTTCCACATCTTCAATTTCACCGGACCGGCTGAAAAACAGCTCCATATCTCCATTTTCCAGCTTTTTCAACCCGAAAAAATGGGGGGTGTTCACCTCCCCGATCTGTTTGTGCAACTGAAAATCACCATCGGCAAAGAGTGGGAATTCGATATGGTATTTTTTTTTGAAAAAAGAGACTTCAAAAGCAGAATTGCCTGCTCCGATACCCAGGAGTTTTACCTGTTCACTGAGCTGGGGGTCCTGCCGAATCCGGTCAAACAATGCATTCACATCCGCAGCTTCCCGCTGACAGATGGGGCAGTACATGGAAAAAATTTCAACGATCACCACCCGGGCAGCAATCTGTCCCAGGGTAAACCGGTCCCGTCCCTGGACCCCGAGATAAGCCTGTTGAAGGGATTCTTCAGGTACCGGCAGATCAAAGTCCAGGGACCCGGATCTTTGGCTGCAGATTCCCGGACGAATGATGCAGGCAGCACCGGCGGCCATCACCAGAATGGCAAGTATGGTACGGTTCAGTATTCTGCCTGTATTATGTTGGTAACGCATGCCCTTTATATCCTTTTTCTGTTGCCTGCATATCCAGATGAAGGGTGGCGGCCATTTCCAGTTTTGGAAAAAAATCCCTGAACAGATGCCGCAAATCCACCACCTTGATATAGTTATGGCAGTGATCACAACAGTTGACCCGGTATTCTTTTTCCTGGTCACTGAAAAAATATCCCTGGTGCTCCATATCCTGATTGCCGCAAAACGTACAGCCCATCCGCCGGACCTGCCAGGTGTGGTGACAGAAACAGCAGATCAGATGCCGGGAACCGGTATCATCCAGGAATCCCATGTTCGGACCGTTGCCGCACACCGGACAGGTCCCGTTTTTCAGGCTGGTTTGCGGTTCCAGCTGACCCCCCAGCTGCTGGGCTGCGGTTTCGATGCAGGGGGCCATGCACAAGAAAAGCATCATGGACAAGTGTTGTACAGACACACCAGCCGCCTGTGCCGTCTGTTCCAATGGTTCAAACCGGCTGTCCAGCAGGGCGGAAAACAGGGCCTCCGGATCTATCCGGCCATCCTGCACCCCTGTTTTCATGACAGCTGCATCTTCTGCCAGGTGGGGTGCCCGATCCAGGGCCAGACCACAGATATCCATGAAAAGCGCTACAGCCGCATCCCGGTCGATGCTGAATTCAGACGGATCGATCAGGGGCAGCCCATTTTTTTTCCGGATTTCCAACAGATCCTGATCCATCTGAATGGGCGGGATGCGGATCGTTTCTTTGCTTTTTTCCTGGGCCGCAAACACCCGGGAATAAAAATCAAGGATAGCGGCATAGGCTGGCCGTACCTGCTTGATAATATCCGCGGTTGTGATCATCTGTTTACTGACGTTCATAAATGGGTCCTTTAAACAGGGTGGTGCCTGCCCGGGGAAAAATGTTGCCGGTTTCCCGGGCAGGCGGAGGTTAACATCAGATGCGCATCATGCGCGCCACAGGGCCCATCATCCGCCGCAGGGCCACCTGGCGGGATATCCCCGCCGGCTGCCGGGTGGCTGCCACGGCATTTTTGGCATACAGGGCCGGATCAAATGCCACCAAATAAATCACATTGGTCACCTCGGGATCCAGCAGCGCTGCCCCGGGAAATTTCTTTTTCACTTTTTCCAGACGTTCGGCTGCTTCCGCCAGGATCTTTTTCCGGGTGCCGAACTGCATGGCCCCGGTGGGACAGACCGTGACACAGGCCGGTGCAAGTCCGTTATGGATTCTGTCGTTACAGAAATCACACTTGGCCAGGATGCTGTCAGGTCCTTTTCTGGGAATATCATAGGGACAGGAGTAGTTGATCTCTTCCGCATCCAGTCTCCTGGTCTGGCCGGTATAAATAACCGCCCCTGTCACGGAATCCCGGTAAATCGCCTGTTCATCAAACGCGGTTTCCAGGCAGGGAGCATCTTCACAATGCCGGCACTGATCCGGAAAAAAGAGCCATTGCAGTTTATCATCAATGATAGTTTCATTCATCCTCACCAGTTTATAGGTGAAGAAGGAAAGATTTTCAGGGTTCTGAAATCCACCGGTGTTGGTGGTTTGTTCGGCCGGCAGGTCATGCCACTGTTTGCATGCCACCTGGCAGGCTCTGCACGCGGTGCAGACAGTCGTATCGATCAAAATTGACATAGTCATGACAGATTCACCTCCTTTAGAGTTTAGCGACATTGACCATAAAGGCCTTGCTTTCCGGAATCCGGGTATTGGGGTCTCCGGAAGGAGGTGTCAGCAGGTTCGCGCTCTCTTCCGCGCCGCTTGCAGGCCATCTCCAGCCATAATGCCAGGGAATTCCCACCTGGTGAATTGTGGCATAGCCGATCTGGAACGGTTTGAACCGCCGGGTGACAATGGCGGTACATTCCAGACTGCCCCGGGCACTGGACACCTTGACCCGTTCCCCGTTTTCAATACCCCGAAGTGCGGCCAGCTCCTCG
>DATFJY010000309.1:0-3005 GCA_035268905.1 Desulfotignum sp. | reverse complement strand
AGGCTGCCGGCATGCTGGGCATAGACCGATCCACCCTTTACAACAAGATCAAGCGGTATGATCTGAAGCCGGAATAAAAGCGTGGTATCCATGAAACCGCCTGGTCAGATTATGGTGTCTCCTGTGGGTGATATTGCCGATGATCTTTGTGGGGCGGTGGCACAGAAAGCATCGGAAATGTTTAAAGCCGATGTCCGGATCACCCCGTTTTTGCCGGACATTGATTTTGCCTATGATGTGGACCGGAACCAGTACTGGTCCACCAGGGTGCTGGAAGAACTGGAAAAAAATGTCCCTGATCACTGCCTGAAGGTGGTGGCCATCACCAAAAAGGATCTGTTCATTCCCATTTTAACCCATGTGTATGGAGAGGCACAGCTGGGGGGCAGGGCTGCCGTTGTTTCCATCTCCCGGCTGAATACCGGCCTGGATGCCATGGATGCCGAAAAGTTCATGGACCGGATCGTCAAAGAAGCAATCCATGAACTTGGCCATACCTTTGATCTGCGTCATTGTGAAGACCCGCTGTGCATCATGCATTACTGTCGCAAAATTGCAGATGTGGACCAAAAGCTGAATCGGTTCTGCCGCTACTGCAGCATTTTTTTGGCCGACAGCATCAAGACCCTGGAGAAATAAAGGTTTTTATCAGCCGGGCCCTGTATATTCCCGGAATATTGCCCAGAATATCTCTGATCAGGGTACCGCCGTCCGCTGCTTTCAACCGGGTGGTATCCTCCAGAAATGCATGCAGCTTTTCAACCTGGGTGGCCATGAACCGCCGGCTGTCAGCCATGAACAACAGTTTTTTGAGATTCTGTTTGATATCCGGGCAGTGCACCAGGCATATCCACCCGTCGGTATACGGGGCGCGCGTCACCAGGCCCGGATCTTTTTTCACCGCCGGGTTGATCTGAATGATGATGCCGGAAACCGCAGCGGTAAATGGTATGGGATATTTGCCGCGAAACAGGGTGAACCCGGTCTGTCCCTGTGCCACTTGTTTGCCCATCAACGGGGTTGTGATACGGTCAATCCTTCCCGCAAGCCGGGCACCGAAATCATCGATCCCCATGCGCACAAAGCCCTGGTCTTCGATCTTCACCCAGGTGTGTCCGGCAGACAGATAATACCCTGCCGGCAGAACCACCCCGCTGACGGTTTCAAAATCCATGGGCTGCACCATGGCATGCACCTTGAAATGGTCATAAAAGTACTGGTCAAATTCACAGTCAATGCAGTGATACGCTTTGGGGCAGGCCTTGAAGGAAATTTTTCCTTTCATGTGGTGGATACAGGGGCGTTTGGCCGGCGGCATTTTTTTGAGCCGGTCCTGCCAAAACATAAGGGTGCTTTTTTTCCCCGAAGGGGTTTGTCCCTGTTCCATAAGGCGCTGGTTTTTTCTGCACACCCGGTTCAAGGCCCGGTCAAAGCGACAGGTGGTGCAGGAAAAATCCGTAAGGCAGTATTTTTTGGGAACCACCCCCGCCTGCATCCACAGGCACTGGGGGGTGGTTCGCTGGGTGGTTTGAAACTGTTCCATGGGATTTCTCCTCAAGCAAGATAATTACAGAAAGGTCCGGGTCAGCCGGTCCCATCCCAGGGCCGGCAGGCCGCCCAACACATCTCTTTGCAGGACACCGCCGTCAGTGGCCAGGGGGCCTGTGATATCTTCAATCATTTTTTCTAGGGTGGTGACGTCATTTTCCAGCCAGGCAATGCTGGTTTCATCATCCATCAGCTCCTTTACCGCACCCTTGATATCGGCATTGTGAAGCGTGAACAGCCAGCCATCACCGTAGGGGTGATCCTGGGACAGACCAGGCCGGTTTCTCACGGTTTCATTGACCCGGGTGATCACCCCGTTCACCGGGGATCGGACATCTGCCTGGTTGTGTTTGCGGCGGATACCCCAGCCTGCCCTGGCCTGGTTTAATTCCTGTCCCACCAGGGGCAGGTCGAATCCGTCCGGTCCCCCCAGCACCTTGAAGGAAAAATCATCCATGCCCACCCGGATGACACCGCCACTGTCAATGGCGGCCCAGGTATGGCCTGAATGGAAATAATAGCCGTTGGCCAGGTCAAATCCCTTGACCCGGGTAGTTCGGGCTGGTTCATGGCCCCGGGCAGGGGTCAATGCATCCTCAAATACCTGGTCAAATTCACAATGGTCGCAATTGTAGTTCATGGGACAGGTGCGCATGTCAACCCGTCCGGTCATGGCATGGCGGCAGATGCGCCGGTTTCCCGGCTGCCGGCGCATGGCTTCCTGCCAGGTGAGGTGTTTGCCGGCGGCTGCAGCCTTTTCCATGGCCGCATCATATTTACACCGGGTGCAGTCATAATACTGGTTACAGTTTTTTCTGGCCGTCACCCCGGCCTGCATCCAGATGCAGGGACGCAGGGTGCTGTCTTTGCCGATACCCCAGGCAGGGCGGGTTTTTGAAACATCTTTTTTCAAAACAGGACGTGTGGTTGTGGTCGTCATTGTGTGCCTCCTTTGTGTTGGTTAATCTTTTTTTCTTTGCAAACCGTTACCGGATATAAGAGCAAAAAAAATACCAGGGCCTGGACCGGGGATAAAAAAAATCTGAACACCCGCGATTTCAGGCAGGTTTTCCGATATTATTTTCAGATCCATACAAACATACGGGGAGGCGGGAAATGGCGGATTTTTCAACATTGGTTTGTCTGGAACTGGATAAAAACCGGGGTATCCACTTGATATCAGGGTGTTTGATGAGTTGTGGATTTTTACGACACCGTTGTGGGAATTTGCAGCAATTTATCCTGGAATACATCCGGGTTTGTGCCACTGCTTCCTGAAGACCGCCCCTGGGGGTATTCTGTGCCCGTCCCGAAATTCGGATGGCCCTTTGCCGAAGGGCATGGCATGCATGATCCTGGCAATATGGGTTCTCAATGCTGTGCTGATTTTTCGAACCGGGCCATCCAGCTCTGGCGGTCCGTTTACAGGATACCCGCACGGGCTTGCCTGCCGTAAC
>DATFJY010000308.1:0-6256 GCA_035268905.1 Desulfotignum sp. | reverse complement strand
TTTTGATCTGGGTGTGCGCATGTCCGGCAGACTAAGGTCCCTGGGATACCGGGAGATCACCTTTGCACAAGATACGGTGATCGGTGCCAGAGGGACACAGGTCAGGGGCCATGAATTTCACTATTCGTCGGTGGAGTCGGAGAAAATGCCCCAGTATGCCAATGTGTTTGCGGTCACCTCCCGGGCCGGCCAGGATGTGCAGGTGAAAGGATACCAGACTGGCCGCACCCTGGGATCCTACCTGCATGTTCATTTTGGCTCCAATCCGGAAGTGCCCCGCTGTTTTGTGGAAAACTGCACAAAATTCAGAAAACAGCGGCTGGACGGTTAGGGAAAAATATGGCACAAAAGCCTTTGAAAAAAGGATTTACCACGGGTGCGGCTGCTTCTGCCGCGGTCAAGGCGGCCCTGATACACCTGCTCACCGGCGCCGCTCCCGAAGCGGTGGAAATTGTTTTTCTTGGCGGCGGTACCCGGACCGTGGCAGTGCACCTGGTGCGCCGCCTCACGGAAAACAGCTGCGAGGTGGAGATTGTCAAGGATGCCGGGGATGATCCGGATATCACCCACAAGGCCCGGATCGGGGCCCGGGTATCCCTGACACCGGGGGATACCCTGCAGGTGCGCATAACAGGCGGCATTGGGGTGGGCCGGGTCACCAAGCCGGGCCTGGAAACTGCCGTAGGGGAGCCGGCCATCAACCCCGGCCCCAGGCAGATGATCATGGAGGCGGTGCAGGCGGTATATGCTGCACAGGCCCCGGCACTGACCCACCAGGTGACGGTTACCGTGTTTGTGCCCAATGGGGAAGCGCTGGCACAAAAAACCCTGAATGCCCGGCTGGGCATCATGGGCGGTATTTCCATTCTCGGGACCACCGGTGTAGTGACCCCCATGTCCCATGATGCCTATATCGCCACCATCCGGGCCGGTATTCGTGTGGCAGCGGCAAAACAGATTGACTCCCTGGTGTTCACCACAGGCCGGCGCAGTGAACGCCATGCCATGGAGTTGCTGCCGCAGTTTTCTGAAGAAGCCTTTGTCCAGACCGGGGATTTTTTCAAAGCCGCCATCCAGGAGGCCCTGGCCCAGCCGTTCATCAACCGGATCATCTATACGGTTTTTTTCGGCAAAGCCGTGAAAATGGCCCTGGGATATGCGCACACCCATGCAGCCCGATCCGGTATGGCCCTGGATACCCTGGCAGATTGGGCACAAACTGTCACCGGTTCCCAAACTTTGGCCCAACAGACTGCCCGGGCCAATACGGCCCGTCATGCATTTTCCTTTATCTATCCGGATTATCCAGACCTGATCCGCCACGTGGGAAAAAAAATCCAGGAAAATGCCGGATCATTTGCCGGGCATAAGCTTGCGATCCGTGTCATTATCCTGGATTTTGACGGACAGGTTGTCTGTGATGTCACGTAAAAAAATCAGCAGACAGGGCCGGGCCGGTAAAAACCGGTCTGCTAGGACACCAGTTCCGGGCAGAGCCGTTCCTGGTACATGCGTTCATAATAGGGATACTGGTCTTCATAAAACGCCTTGAGCCGGTCATTGTTATCCACGGTGAGATCAAAGGTTTCCACATTTTTCTGAATGCCGGTGCTTTGGGCCGCATCGGTGTGCCAGTCTTCCCAGATATCCCATTCAGACTGGTGACCGGGTTCCCATGTCAAGGATTCCGGGATAAAGGGGATATCCAAAGCCTGGCAATAGGCGTTGATGATGCCTTCGGGGTTGTCTTCCAGGTCATCGGCATCCACCACAATGGGGGCCTCCTCAAAATGCCGGGCTTTTTCAAAGATACCACACAGCTGGGCCAGGCCGATCTCCTCAACGGTCACCTCCGGATGCATGGCATAATAGGAGGCAATGGCCTTGGCAGGGTCCCGGATCAGAAAGGTGTTGTTCAGTTTTTGCAAAAAAGCCGCATCCTCTTTGAGGTGTTCATATCCGTGGGCGCACATGTCTTTGAAAAAAACGTTCTGGTCTGCGGCCGCTTTTTCAATATGGGTACGGATCCCCGGATAATCGGTGGGATGGTTCGGATCCACGTACTGCTGGTCTATGGCGGATGCATCCTTGTGCACATAATACAGATACGAAAAGGGTTCATGCAGGATGTTCAAATCCCCCCTTTCCATCATAACCCGTTCAAAAGCCGTTGAAATGGATCTGGGATGGGTCCATAACGCAATCATTGCATGCATATTTTTTTCCTCTCAAAGGGATTCATTCATTAAAATAACCAATAAAATCAATGTAAAAAACATATAACTGTATAATTATTCCTTAGATGGAACGTGAATTCAACCCGGAAAAAACCCTCTGGCAGGGTATAGCACCGGATCGGTTAATTTTATGACCCGGAAGGGTGGGTTTTCACATAATATCCCTGATATGCAGCGCAAAGCTGGGAATATCCGGTATCGATTTATGGTGTCTGCAGCATTTTGAAGGGGGCAGCCGTTACTTGTTTTGTGTAAACACCACTTTGTTTGCTGCCAAAAGAACAAGATAGACCGTGCCGCACAAAACAATAATGGTGGGGCCGGATGACAGGGCCAGGCTGTAGCTGATACCTAGCCCGGTCCAGGTAAACAGGGCGCACAGCAGGACCGAATACAGCATCATCTGCCACAGGCGCCTGGCATAAAACCCGGCGATGGCAGGCGGAATGGTCAACAGGGCGATGACCAGGACAATGCCCACGATGCGCACCAGCAGCACCACGGTCAGGGCGGTGAGCACCAAAAGGAACAGGTAGAAAAAGGTGGTATTGATGCCCCGCAGCAAGGTGAATTCAGTATCAAAGCAGACCCCGAAAAAGCGGTTGAAAAACAGCACCACAATCCCCGCAATCAGCACATCCAGACAGATGACAAACACCAGGTCCCGGTGGGAGATGAGCAGGATATCGCCGAACAGGTAGGAGCTGAGGCTGAAATACCCGGGGGTTTTGTCAATAAACAGAATACCGCAGGCCATGCCAACAGCCCAGAGGGTCCCGATGATGGTGTCTTCGCGTTCTTTCGCATGGATGCTCACCAGGCCCACCACCAGGGCGGATACCACCGCTGCCAGCACTGCCCCCAGGATGGGGTCGAACCAGGTGATCCCCATTGCCACCTGGAGATACAGGGCCAGACCGATGCCGCCGAACACGGAATGGGAAATGGCGCCTGCCAGGTAGCTGATGCGTTTGATGGTGACAAAGGTACCGATGATGCCAAAGGCAATGGAGGCCAGCCCCCCCATGGCCATGGCATAGGCCAGAAACCGGTTGTCCGGGTCCACAAGGGCCTGGAAAAATTCAATCACGGCAATGGCCCCCTTCGCTGCACCGGTGGTCGTGGCGGACCATTTTCAGATCACCGTAATAGATATCCTTGATCATGGTGCCTTCCACCAGGGTGGTGGGATGGAACACCACCTGGCGGTTCACGCAGATAACGGTTTTGACATATTTTGACACAAATCCCAGATCATGGGAAACCACCAGGATGGTCATTTTCCGGTTCAGGTCCTGGAGGATGGAAAACAGATTTTCTTCTGTTTCATGGTCCACATTGGCTGTGGGTTCGTCCAGCAAAAGGATGTCGGGTCTGCCGCTCAAGGCCCTGGCAATGAGCACCCGCTGCTTTTGACCGCCGGAGAGTTCATTAAAGCCAGTGTGGGCAAAGGCTGCCATGTCCACAGTTTCAATGGCGGAAAGAGCTTGTTTTCGGTCTTTTTTTGAAAACCAGAAAGTGCTTTTTTTCAGGCGCCCCATGAGCACCACATCCAGCACAGTGGCGGGAAAGGTCATATCCAGGTGTGCATACTGGGGCATATATCCCATGCGCTGTCTGGCTTTTTCCGGTGCGGTGCCAAATACCTGTATCTCCCCTTTATCCGGCTGAAGCAGTCCCAGAAGCAGTTTCAGCAGGGTGGACTTTCCCCCGCCGTTGGGCCCCACAATGCTGGCAAATTCCCTGTGGGGAATGGTAAGGGTTGCATTTTCAAGGATGGGCTGTTTCTTGTAGGCAAATGTGACATTGTTCAGGCTGATGTCGGTTTCCATGGCCGTATCCTTCAAGGTATTGTCATCTTTTGTTTCAGGGGTCACTGCCTTTGGATCATATAGATGTATGTAATAACAGACCGTCGTTACTTGTACACGAGTTTGGGGCAATTGTCAAAACCGGGTGTGGAAACCAGGATAGTTGCCATAAGCAACCCAGGTATTCGCTCTTTTGTTGCAGCAATCTGTTCAAAGCCCCGCCCCTGTTGGTGTCCTGCCAAGATCCTTATGATACACAATTCAGTATGGCAAATATCCAGGTGGAAAGATGTTCAGGATTATCCATTAAAAGATGCCCGAAATGGTTTTAAAATGCGTTGCCAGGGAAAAGCGTTTGCTGTATTTTGTCCAGATTTGGGAAAACAGCATATGTTCTTGAAAGGAGCATTTATGAAAGATGCAGAGATGACCGTCAAGGCAAGTATGTTCACGGTGTTTCTCTGTGTGCTGTTCGGTTGTAACACAGTGGCCATAAAAACCGGTTTTACGGGTCTGGGACCGTTCACCTCTGCCTTTATCCGTTTTAGCATTGCTGCGGTTACCTTGTTTTTATGGGCGCGCTTCCGGCAGATTCCCCTGGCAATGACCAAAAATCAGATCCGTCTGCTGTCTCTCCATTGTGTACTGTTCACCATACAGGTGGGGCTTTTTCACCTGGGGCTTGCCAGAACCACTGCTTCCCATGGTGCCCTCATCGCCAATGTGCTGCCGTTCATGGTATTGATATTAGCCCATTTTTATATTCCCGGAGACAGGGTCACCTGGCGCAAAGGCATGGGGGTGACCCTGGGGTTTATCGGCGTGGCACTTCTGTTCATGGATGAACCAGATCTGGGTACCGATCTGAAAACCGGCGATATCATTGTCTTGGGCGCGGTACTCTCATGGTCAATATCTGCAGTATATCTCAAGCGGATCATCGAGGACTTCAATGCCATCCAGGTGACGTTTTATCCCATGGTATTTGCGATCCCTTTTTTATTTGCAGGCAGTGTGATCTTTGATCATGTCATGGTGACACAGGTAACCCCTCTGGTTGTCACCGCCCTTTTGTTTCAGGCGTTTGCCACAGGTTCTTTTGGATTTGTCGCCTGGAACAGCATGCTGCAAAAATTCGGTGCATCCTCTTTGTATTCCTTTATTTTTATTATTCCGGTGGCAGGGGTGGCAGCCGGGGTGCTTCTGCTGAACGAGCCGGTCACCCGCCATCTGCTGGCTGCCATATCCCTGATAGTGGCCGGCATCATGGTGGTGAATATCCGGCGCAAAAAAAAGCCCCCGGTGGTGCCGGTGCAATAGGCCAGACTCATGACGTTTCACCCGGGTTCCTGTCCGTTTTTTTCCATGGATTCAGATCCAGGCGCACATGGGTGCCGGATGCCTGAAACATCCGCAGCCCGGTCAAAACATCATCACACAGCACAGGAGAACGCGTGCCGTCACCAAGAATGATGTCATGGTGGCTGCCCGGCAACAGCCAGGGCCGACAGTCTGATATCATGGGAAGAATAACAACAGACTGCAGGTTTTTGTTCTCGATACCGGGAAAAACGATGCCGGCAGGCAGCAAAACCCGGGACAGGTCATCTTCCGGGTCGGAAAGCCCCCATTTGGTGAAATCCCGCTGCTGGGCATGTTTGTTCCACCCCAAGTGCATCCTGCGGATAAAATCATGGGAAAGTCCCTGATGATACAAAAATACCAGGGGGTCTTCATTGTTTTTTCCCCACAAATGGCGGTGGCACCGGGTCACAAAAGCCATGGCTTTTTGTTTCCAGGCACCAGCATCTATGACAGCAATCACGGCATGCCTCCAAAATCGGTAAAATGCAACCATAGATGAAAAAATCGGTGTCCGCAATAAAAATTGCCGGGGTTGAAAAACCACAAAATGCCCCATAAATACTTGATGATGAAAACAGCGCCTGTAAATAAATGTTTACAAATCAATGTGTTGGAAAAAAAACAAAAAAAATGCAAAAAAAGGTTTGACATTGATTTAAAATTCATGCATATTACGCCGGTCTTCTCGAGAGACGGTTTGTGTCCTCGGGGAGTTTTTTTTTGATCTTTGAAAATTGGTCAGTGATAAGTTTGAAGCGGGTCTGTAACAAGACCTTAAAGAGTTTTTAGTGGCTTATAAGATGTAAGTCAAGGATTTAACTGGAGAGTTTGATCCTGGCTCAG
>DATFJY010000307.1:0-3933 GCA_035268905.1 Desulfotignum sp. | reverse complement strand
GTGCCGGCGGTCCAGGGGCAGGTGCACCAGGCCCACAGCCCGCTTTGGCAGACGGTTGGACCGGCTCTCTCCGGGACGTACCACCACGACGGACACATACAGGTCGTGGCGCTGCCAGGACGGATCCAGATCAAAGACAATGTCCGTTCCTTCCGGCGCTACCGTGATGGGCCTTGTGAGCAGGTTGGTGTCAGACTCCACAAACAGGTATCCGGATCCGCCTTCCGGGGATTTCACCGTCACCTGTACCCGGTCTTTGGGTGCATAGGCTTTTTTGTCCAGGACCAGATCCACCCGGTCCGGCCGGTTCAGGTCCCTGGCTTCAGATCCTTTGGGCTGCCATCCGGCCCATATGTCATGGGAGGCGGTAAGCCCGGTGTCCGGGTCAAAAATTTCCAGGCGGTATCCCCCCCATTTCACCGGTACCTCCACAACAATGCTTTTTTGCTCCGGGATATCCACAGAATACCGTTCTTTTGGATAAAACTGGCTGGTGGAACGCCATTCCCATGCCCCGTTTGTATATTCCCAGTAATATTCCCTGTGTTCCCTGATCACCGTTACTTTCAGGTTTTCACCCCCCAGGCGCCGGCCGGTTCTGTCCACCCGGATAACCTCGAACCGGGCAATGGTATCGCTGTCCACCTCGCCTTTTTCCGCCAGGCTCCGGATACCCACCAGGGATTCTGCCGGCCATACCTGCCAGGATTTGTTCCGCACCACGGGGCGGCCCCCGGCATCATACAGGCTGACATTGGCGGTGACCCAGTGGGGGGAAGAGACACCCTGCCACTGGTTTTTTACGGCCAGCATCCCCCGGCCTGACGCATCCAGGGCTGTTTTTTCCGTGGTGAACGCGTGCTTGACCAGGTCTTTGATGTGACCAAATACAAATCCGGGCCATTTTTCCTTGAACAGTTCCCGGGCAGGGGAGATGTGGATTGCTGCATCCACCTTGTTTCCGGCTGCCGGGGCCCCGTAGAGAAAGGCCCCGGACACCTGTATTTTCAGGTCCTGATCTTTGTTCAAAATGTCTGTCTGACCAGGGGGATTGCTGATATCGCATTGCATGCGCTCGGGGAGGAATTCCGCCACCAGGAACCGATAGGCGGTCACAGGGGTGCCGGCCTGGGAAAACCGCACTTCCCAGTTGCCGGTGAGGGCATTGCCGGGCAGCTGGTACCGGTAGGTATAGTAGTTGTTCTCCCGGGGCTGCCACAAAAATGCATGGATCATCCGGCCGTCAGGGGCAATCACCTGTGCCTGAATCGGAACCGCAGGCACCATGCCGCCGTCCTGGTTCCGGAGAAGGCCGTCCATGGGAACGGTTTCACCGGGCCGGTAAATATCCCTGGGCCCGTACACAAACAGCTCCACCGGCCGAAACCTGGCCGCGGCCGTGCGGAACTCGGAAAGATCCAGGGCAGGAACGTTCATGGGCAAAAGGCTTACATGGGACGCTTTTGTGGCTGTCACCAGAACAAGGTCTGCAAATGCGCCGGAAACCTCTGCCGTACCCTCTTCTGATGTTCGGGCCTGGAACAGGGTTCTGCCCTCTTTGTCAATCCCGGTCACCTGAACATCTGCCAGAGGTTCTGCTGTTTCAAGGCTCTGAACATGAAACTGCAGTACATTGGCATATTTTCTGGCATGGATGCCCAGATCGCTGATGGAAAACCAGGTGGCACTGTAGCCGTATTCATATCTCCCGGCACCCTTGAGCACGGCAAAATACACCCCTGGTTTCTGCAGTGCCGCAATGTGGGTGATGGGGATATTGGTCCGGGTTCTCAGGTTTTTTTTGATGTCCAGATCCCACCGGCCGGAATACACCAGGTCGGTGAACTGCTGCAGCTCCGGGCTCTGGTAGTAGTACATTCTGCTGTCACGGGAAAAAACCTCCATAAACGGTGCCAGCTTATCCGGTTTGACCCTGAAAAAATCGATGTCTGCCTGATCAATATCCAAAGTGACCACGGGCAGCCCCTTTGTCAGCCCGGATGCCAGAACCGATCCCCTGGTGGCAAATCCGATCATGGGTTCCACCGGCCGGGTCTTCACCACAAAGGTCCGGGGGTATGCCAGCTGCTTTCCGGACCGGGATGCCAGCCCCTTGTGTATGGACACCACATACCGGGTATCCGGCTGTATATTGGGAAAATACACCGTGGCAGGATCTTTGGAAAGAATCCAGGCCCCCTCCACAGGGACATCATTATCAGCAAAAATGGCCAGATAGGTATCCAGGGGCTGGGTGGTATCCAAATCTTCGGAAAATGTGACCGCCACCGCGTTTTGCTCATCCACGGTCTGCTGGCCGGCGAAAAGGGCCTGGAATGCCTCTGCATAGGGTACTGAAACGAGAAAAAATATCACCAGGACCGACAGTGCCGGAATTTGCCGGATCTGTTTCATGGGAATCTCCTTTTGGCTTTCATCTTTTTTATGAAAGCTCTTAGCTCTTAGCTCTTAGCTCTTAGCTGTTAGCCTTCATTAATCAACTTCCCGTATACAATTACACATTTTTTCCTGCTGATCACTAACAGCCAAAGGCTTTCCTGCCCATGTCAGGGCGTGGCCCTTTATATGAAAGCCGTCAGCCGTCAATACTCAGTCATCAGCTAAAAGCTTTAATGCTTTGTTGTGCCCGCCAGGGCATGGGGATTATTGAAAGGATGCCAGGTCCTTGAGCCGGGAGGTGGCATGTACCGGCTGCCGGATCATCCCCTGTTCCAGCATGATGGCTTCGGTCTGGGCCCAGGCTGCCTGCCGGATCCGGCCCACGGCAGTGTCCGGCCGGGGTTTGACCAGGTCCCTTGTGGCATCCAGCTGGGCTTTCTGCACCTTCCCCTGGGTGCCTGTGTCATACTTTTTCACCGCAGCCAAAACCTGTTCCTGGTTGGCCGGGTCCATGGCTGCTTCCCAAGCATCCAGCAGGGCGGACAGAAACCGCCGCACCAGATCCGCGTGGTCTGCTGCCATCTTCCCTGACGTCACCACAGAGTTGGCCACAAAATCCACCCCGAAATCAGCCGGATTGAAAAACCGGACCGACTCCCCTTCCCTGGCCAGCTTTCCTGCCAGGATCACGCCCTGGGAATTTCGGTATACCGGCCAGAGGGTCACCTGCTTCTTTAAAAAAGGGGTAAAATCAAACCTCACACCAGTCACCAGCACATCCCCGAGGGTGAGACCGGCCTTTGCCAGCACGGTTTTCATGATGGTTTCATCATTACCCCCGTAGGTGATGCCCATGCGGCAGCCTTGTAAATCCGACAGCTGTGTGATCTGTATCCGGCTGTCCCGGTAAATCCACTGCATGGGATTGATCTGGAAAATCTGGGCCAGCACCACCACGTCTGCCCCTTTTTCCAGGGCCCGGATCACCTGGTCTGCCGAAGCCACCCCGAAATCGGCATACCCCAGTTCCAGCTCCTTGATGGCATCTTTTTCCGGACTGCCTTCTTTAACGGTGACATCCAGTCCGGCAGCGGCAAAAAACCCCTTTTCCATGGCAAAAATATCGCCTGCCACACTGGTGTTGAACAGCCATTTGAGCCGGTAGTTCAAAGATATCTGTTCCGCCCGGCTGTCAGACACCCCTGCAATGCAGATGCAGGCAATCATACCCAGTAAGGGTGCCAAAATATTTGCATGTTTCATAACAGCGCTCCTTTGTTTTCAGATCCCCATTTGGCCTTCACCATTTCTCCCAGGGTTTCCAGGATCCCCTGGTAAATGGAAATGACGATGCCGATCAGGAACAGAGCCGTAAGAATGGCCGCCAGATCGCTCTGGTACAGGGCGATGCGGATACTGTATCCGATGCCGGCATTGGCCGCAATGAATTCCGCCACAATGGTGCCGGCCATGGCCAGGGTGGCACTACCGGCAATGACGGTGGTCAGTTTGCTCAAATTTTCAAAAGCCCGG
>DATFJY010000306.1:0-10919 GCA_035268905.1 Desulfotignum sp. | reverse complement strand
CCCGGCCCGAGATCTTTCGGGGCCGGTTTTCGTAACTTTTTTTAGTCAAGTAACTGATCACCTGTATCCGGTTCTGTATTCCGGTATGTCTGCTGGCCCCTCCGGATCTGACGGTCCGTTCACAGGACACCAACAGGGGCTTCCCATAGTAGTGTGTACCCAGCTATAGCAAATATCCAGATCATTTATACTGATTCAGCATGGCCCATCCCTCTTCTGCGGTTTCCACATAATGAAACAGGTCCAGATCTTCCGGTGAAACAGTGCCGGCCTCAACCAGTGCATCAAAATGAATCACCTTCTGCCAGAAGCGTTTGCCGAACAGCAAAATGGGAATGGGTGCGATTTTTTTTGTCTGCACCAGGGTCAATGTCTCAAACAGTTCATCCATGGTGCCGAACCCCCCTGGAAATGCAATCAAGGCCTTTGCCCGGATAAGGAAATGCATTTTTCTGATGGCAAAATAATGAAACTGAAAACTGAGCTCCGGGGTGATATAGGGATTCGGGGCCTGTTCATGGGGAAGAACGATATTCAACCCGATGCTTTTGGCATTGACATCATGGGCCCCGCGGTTGGCGGCTTCCATGATTCCCGGCCCCCCGCCGGTTGACACCACGCACCCTGCACCATTGCTGTCCTGGCCTGCAGATGCAATCATCCGGGCAAGCCTGCGGGCTTCATCATAATACCTGCTGTTATCCAGATCTCTTTGGGCAATCTGCAGTTTTCTGGCAATATCAGGTGCATCCGGGTGCTTTTCCGCCTCTGCTTTCCGCTTTTCCAGACAGGCCTTTGCCGTGTCTGAATCCTTGATTCTGGCACTGCCGAAAATCACCACCGTGGATGCGATATTCAGTTCCATCTGGATGATCTCCGGTTTGAGCAGTTCCAGCTGCAGCCGCACCGGCCGCAGTTCATCGCGCATCATAAAATCGGTGTCCAGAAAAGACAGTGCATAGGACGGTGATTGTGTCTGAGGCGAATCTGCATGCAGTTTTGCTGCGTGTGCATCTTCAGAAGCAGAAGGAAAAAAGCTGGTTCTTTTTTTGGGCAACTCCATATAGCATATCCTTATATCTTGTGGCTGTTACGTAATATGAAAGCCTGCACTGACAGTACGCAATCATCCGCTTCCAGTAAATAATTACAAATTTTCCCTGCTGGTTACGAACAGCTAACAGCTGACGGCTTTCATTTTTTATTGTGCCCGCCAGGGCTCGGGCTTTATTGTCAGATCCTATCACACAGCAACCACCTGGTCAAAACCATATGCCCCCACCTGAATATTTTGGCAAGCTTAGGCTTCTAAGGAAGGGCTTCTTCGTGACCTTCGTGGTAAAATAATCTGACGGTTTTGAGGGCCTAAAATGGATTGACAGTCAGAATGAATTCACCGTGAGCCACCCCTGAATGGGGCTTTATTTTTTATTTTAAAATCCGTATAACACTCATGCCCAGACGGGCACAACAAAGAATGAAAGTGTTAGCCGGTGATAACAGCAGGGAAAATTTTGTTTACTGAAAGCGAATAATTGCGTACTAACATAAAGGCTAACAGCTTTCAAATAAAGATGAATGTCAAAAAGAGGTATACGTCCATAAACAGCGGACAAAAGGAATTGTCATGGCACACACGGTATTTGTAGACGGCAGGGAAGGCACCACAGGGCTGCAGATCATCGATTATCTGTCTTCACGCAAAGACATTGCACTGCTTGAAATCGATCCAGCTTTGCGCAAGGACATCCATGCGAGAAAGGCGTTGATCAACCAGTCTGATGTCACATTTTTATGCCTTCCGGATGCGGCATCAAAAGAATCCACCGCCCTGAAGGAAAACCCGCACACCTGCATCATCGATGCCAGTACGGCGTTCCGCACCCATCCGGACTGGGTCTACGGCCTGCCCGAACTGGCACCGGAACAAAGAAACCTTCTGAGAAATACCAAAAAAATCACCAACCCCGGATGCCATGCCACCGCTTTTGTGCTGGGGGTGCGCCCCCTGATCACATCCAGCATCATGCCGCAGGATTATCCGGTCTGCTGTCATTCCATCACCGGGTACAGCGGCGGGGGCAAAAAACTGATTGCCGCATATGAAGAACAGCACACCCCGGCCCTGGACAGCCCCCGGCATTATGCTTTGGGCATGGCCCACAAACACCTCCCGGAAATGATGGTCAGAACCGGACTTACCTCTACCCCTGTCTTCACGCCGGTGGTGGGCAATTATTACAAAGGCCTGGCTGTAACGGTTTTCATTCATACCCGCCTTCTGGCAAAAAAAATCAGGCCTGCCGATCTGCAGCACATTTTTGCAGAATATTACAAAGATGAGCCGTTCATCACGGTTTTTCCTTTTGATGGCGAAAAGAACCTGGACAATGGATTTTTTGATGTGCAGGCATGCAACAATACCAACAAAGCAGAGATCTGCGTTTTCGGCAACAATGATCAGATGGCGGTCATCACCCGCCTGGACAATCTGGGAAAAGGCGCTTCAGGTGCTGCTGTCCAGTGCATGAACATCCATTTGGGCATGGATGAGGCAGCAGGGCTGGTATAATATATCTCATGTCATGACAAAGGGCCTTCAGCAGCATCGCTGAAGGCCCTTTGTGTCTGGAAAAAGCGCAAATGCACTTGTTTGTGTTTTATTTCATTTTATGGGGATCGCACAACTGGTCTTCACTCTCAGCCCCCCTGCCGCAGCCACCGCAGAAATATTCAAATTTTGACACCTGGGGTTTGCACAGATGTTTTTTCTTCTGGGCCTGCTGGCCGCAGCTGCCGCATGTGTACAATTCACCCGCGTTGGTGGGATCACACAGATGCCCTTCTTCTGAAGAGATCTTTCCGCATGATTTACAGGTATAGGTTGTCATAGTTCCTCCTTATATGGGATTAAAATTCAGGATTGTGCCAGACTCCGGTAATAGCTTCTTTCATACCAGGTCCGGGTATTGTCATCAAACACTGCCTCCTGCTCATGGATCAGCTTGATACATTCATCCGGCCAGGGCCCGCACGCCATAACCACTGTATCTCCAAGACTGAATTTTTGGTTGCATACCTCACATCCTTTTTCATTATGGGTATTCAGTATATCCAGATCCACAAGGTGTGTGCTTTTTGCTTTTTGCTGCATGGGGTCCTCCTTAATATTGGCTGCAATCATGAAATCAGGCACTGTTTTGACCGGTGACCGCTCTTTTTTGCAACCCACCGGTAACAGGCATGCCGTTCATCACGACTATAGGTATTGTCTTCACATTCTCTGGGTTCCTGCCTGAGAATTTCTTTATATTTGGTGCAGCATTGTCTGTTATTTATATCTAATGAATTTGCCATGGGTCACCTCCCGGCAATATATCTTTTTGTAAAACAACAACCGCGTGTCATGTCGAAACCGGATCCTGTCCCTATGATATAAAAGTAAGAAGGATTGAGATGAATGCAACAGCATAATCTATTTCTTGTTCCGAATGCGCATACACTTCTGGAAATTTGCCATAGGCATGCCAGGTTTTTCATTGTTCTGTGCAGCACGCTTTCTTGGGCTCCGCCCCTTGTGGTGTCCTGTGCCCGGCCCGAGATCTGCGGGGGCCTGTCTGCATATGAACAATGAAGTACAGCAACCCGCCATCTGTTTGGCATCATCCCGGCAAATTTTACCTGTCCCCCTCCGAATCTGACGGTCCGTTCACAGGACACCACCAGGGGCTCCCCATGGCGGGTACGCTGCTATGGCAAATATCCAGATACCCCTGGATTATTTTGTGCGTTTGCAGTATACATCTGATAATAACCAACCAATGTAAACATTGATTTTTTTTAACCTTAACAGCAAACTGGAGACCATCCATGAACGGCAACGGCGGCAGTCCCATCAATATCGACTTTCAGGTAGACAAAAAAAACCTGTTTCGTGAAGAAACCATCACAGACATGAAAATTGCCAGTATTCAGAAGCTGATACCAGTGAACCCGGACGGTTCTGACGATCCCACCCGGGAGCCCATTTTTGTGGGATCCACCCAGCTAGGCACCCCCCACGGCCCTGTGCCCATTCAGGCCAGACTGGAAGCAGCCACTCTGGACCAGGCCATGGAGGCCTTTCCCCAGGCAATGGAGACAGAAACCCAAAAAGTGGTCCAGCAGCTCAAAAAAATGGAGGCCGAGCAAAAACAATCCAAAGACTCCCGGATCATCACGCCCGGGATGCAATAGCAGGAACAGCCGGGTATCCGGCACCAGTTTCCGGCCAGTTGTGACGCCAGCTTTTCGTCATTTCGAAATCAAACAGGTACCCGGCAAAAAAAAGATCCGGCTCCCAGGAAGGGGACCTGGAAGCCGGCTTGCGTCTGGGCGCTTTTGGAAGGATTTGGAGGGATATGAATGCCCGCCAGACGCTTTTCCTAAGGCCTCAGCCCGGTGGGAGTATTGGGGTTTGACATGGGATGGATCTCCACACACGGACCATGCTGGATTTTTATGACAGGAAAAAGGTTCTGTCAATCCGGAAAAACCCCTATATTCATTAGGTAAAAACCCCTAGTTCCGGAAGACCCCATGACCAAAAACCTGGCTGGATTGGGCCAAACAAGGGCATGTCACTCATCCCGGGTCTGGTTTTGCCGCCCTGATTTTTTGGTGAAAAATTTTGGTGAAACAAAAGAAAGGCGCCTTTCATGATAAAATCCATGAACATTGCCTGGTGGGTCCAGCGCTGGGCGGAACTAACCCCTGACAAGCCGGCTGTCCTGTTCCAGGATGCGGTGATCACCTATAAAGACTTGAGCCGCCGGTCCGACAGAACCGCCTGCTGGCTCCAGTCTGTGGGGATTGAAAAAGGGGACCGGGTGGCGGTAATGCTTTTCAACTGCCCGGAATTTCTGGATCTGTTTCTGGCCTGCTCCCGGCTGGGGGCCATTTTTGTGCCCATCAACTACCGGATCACGGCACGGGAACTGGATTATTTCATCACAAACTGCCGGCCCCGGCTCTTTGTGCACGGAGACACCTTCACCGACACCGTCAACACACTTTTGCTTTCCGCCTATCTGCCGCCCCTGATGGTGGCGGTCCAGGGCAGGACATCAGCCGGCGGCAGCATGTTTCAACTGGATACGGCCGTGGCCCGGTTTGACGGCAACCGGCCGTTTCTCACCCGCAGTCTCGGGCCGGCGGATCCAGAAGAACCCCAGGTGATCATGTATACCTCCGGCACCACCGGAAAACCCAAAGGCGCAGTCCTGTCCCACAGAAAAACCTTTTTCAACTGCCTGAACGCAGATATTTTCTTCAAGCTGCATGCCAGTGATGTGATGCTGATCTTTCTGCCCCTGTTCCATTCCGGGGGCCTGTTCATCCAGGCTGCCCCCACGTTCTACAAAGGGGCCACCATGGTGCTCCATAAAAAATTCGACCCGGAAAAAGTGTTCCAGGACATAGAGCAGGTCAAGGTGACCAAGTTTTTAGGGGTACCCACAGTGTTCCGGGAACTGCTCAAGGTGCCGCCGTCCCGACGGGGGAACCTGACCTCTCTGCGGGTCTGTGCCGGGGGCGGGGAACGCCTTACCCAGGAGTTGTTCCAGCAGTGTACAGAGGCCGGTCTCGGGTTCCGCCAGATCATGGGCCAGACAGAAACCTCCATTCTGCTGTGGGCCTCTGAAAAAGACCCCCTGGAAAAACCCGGTACTGTAGGACGGCCGGTATTCCATGCCGAGGTGGGCATCCTGGATACCCGGGGCCGGCCTGCCCTGCCCGGACAGATCGGGGAAATTGTGGTAAGGGGGTCCATCATGATGAAAGAATACTGGCAGGACCCGGTGAAAACCGAAGAAACCATCAAAAACGGGTTCCTGCACACAGGGGATCTGGCATGGAAGGATGCGGACGGATTTTTCTTTCTGGCCGGACGGGCCGGGGACATGTATATTTCCGGCGGGGAAAACGTGTACCCGGCGGAAGTGGAAAAAGTGCTCAAGGCCCACCCGAAAATCCAGGATGCGGCCGTCAAAGGAGAACCCCATGAAAAATGGGGAGAATGCGGCCATGCCTTTGTTATCACAACCCCGGAATCACAGCTTTCAAAAGCGGATGTACTGGATATCTGCAAAAAAGCGCTGGCTGGATTCAAATGCCCTGCACGGATCTCTTTTAGGAAAACCTTTCCCAGAACCTCCCTTGGCAAAGTGCGCAAAACAGATCTTTGCTGAACACCTCCACCCCGGCTGTTTTCTGACAGTATTTACAGCAGAGACCTGCCCCCCAATGCCCTGCCTGCACGCACGGTCCCATGCAGACCGTCCTTTGCAATCTGTGCATTCTGTCATACAGCCGGTATCAGTGGTCCATATAAAACCGCCATTTGCAGAACATATCCTCCGGATGGGGATCAGGCGGGGCAAATTCGCAATGGACCCGGATACGGTCATCAATCCTGCAGGCAAAACTTTCAAACTCTTTTTTGTGCATGTGCTTGCACACATACTCCCCCAGCCCCCTTTTCAGGCGGGCTTCCTGGGCAGGACAAGAGGGCACGGTAATGGTGATCCGGTCCGGTTCCTGTGCGATCTCATACCCCACCAGGATACACCAGGGAAACAGTTTCAATGCGTGGACAAATCCTTCCAGCCCGGATTTTTCCCGGTCCCCGGGCAGGGGAAATTTTTCCATCAGGTCTTTGGCTGCATACCCGGCCACCGTATCCCACACCTGTTCATTGAGTTTCTCTGCCGTGGTCAGATCAAATTTTTCCGTGGCCCGGATGAACCAGAACGCATCCATGACCCGGTAGTTCCAGAGCAGAAATTCAATATACTTCAGCAGTTGTTTCTTATCCATATCCTTGAACACGGCGAGATCCATTTTTCCCCCTTTTGTTTTTCCCCTTTGGCTGTAGTAATGCGCTTCATTGTTGTCTCCTTGTCTGTTGCAGCTGCGAATCTCAGGGCAATCGCATGGAAATGCAACATCACCTGTTATTGCCATAGCCCCCTGGGGTTTGCGTGTGACAGGACCGTTAGATGCCAATCTCGGGCCGGTCACACGCAACCCTGAGGGGACGGGGTCTCAACTTCCAAACAGGCTGCCAATATGCCGTTGTCCTGCTGCACATCTGAATTTTTCATAGCACAAACCCATGAAATATGCTATGGCTCATCCAAAAAGGAGACCAGCTATGCCCCTGTCATTTGATTCTGTTTCCCACGGCCCGGCAGCGTTCGGATTCTTCAACATTGCATCTGACATGCTGTTGCTGGAGCGGTATTTCTTTTTCTGTGATGATTTCTGTGACTGGATCACCACCCTTTCAGACACGGCACCTCCGGCTTTTCTGGATTGTGAGGTGTTTCACATTACAACCGCCCGGGATACAGGAGACCTGATGGGCGCCATCCACGGCATACGGTTCACCGGTTTCATCGGCCGGGTGTATGAGCAGTTCCCTTTTCCCCGGGACCCAGCCCTTTTCAAACAGGACCCGGAAGGTTACAGAACCCGGCAGGAAATGCAGGAGATGATCACCCTGTTTGCAGAAAAAAAGACCCTGCAGGTGGGATGTGATGATGCCCATTTTCGTTTCGGGCCCTATGCATTCACTCAGACCGTGCTGCATGAACTGATCCGGTATGTCTGGCAGGGGGGATATCCCAGGTGGAAGGACGGCATCCGTCCGGCCTGTGTCACTGCCATGGCCGCCCGGCTGCAGGAAACAAATAACCGGTTTTTTGCCGGGGTATTTCCATAACCCGGTTTTTGATGTATGCTGAAGCAAATCCAACGCAAAATTTTGAAAGGACAATGCCATGCCGATTGCAGATAAAATGGTCAAAATGGTGGAAGCCGCCTCAACCATCCGGAAAATGTTTGAAGAAGGCATAAGGATGCGGGAAACATTCGGGGCAGACAATGTGTATGACTTTTCTTTGGGCAATCCGGATGTCCCCCCGCCGGCAGCTGTAAAAGACACCCTCCTGGATTTGATCAACGATGACAGCATCTCCCATGGCTATATGCCCAACCCGGGATTTGCCCATGTACGCCAGGCAGTGGCTGATTATCTGAACCAGGCGTTTTCCGTGGGCCTGACCCCGGATCTGGTGGTGATGACCGCCGGGGCTGCCGGGGCGTTGAACGACTGTCTCCGGGCGCTTATGAACCCCGGAGAAGAGCTGCTCACCCCTGCCCCCTATTTTGTGGGATACAACCAGTACGCATTCGTGGCAGGTGCCACCCTGGTGACCGCCCCCACCCGGCCGGATTTTCACCTGGACCTGGGTGCCATCCAGACCGCCATCACCGAAAAAACCCGTGTGGTGCTGATCAATTCCCCCAACAACCCAACCGGTGCGGTATACGCGGCAGAGGAACTGGACGGCCTGGGCCGGATCCTGGAGGCTGCCAGCAAAAAATTCGACAACCGCATCTACCTGATTTCAGATGAGCCTTACCGTAAAATTGCCTATGACGTTGCGGTGCCTTCGGTATTTGATGCCTATGACCACACCATTGTGCTCACCTCCTACTCCAAGGAGCTGTCCCTGGCAGGCGAGCGTATCGGATACCTGGCCATCCACCCCAAAGCAGAGGATGCCGCCCTTATTGCAGGGGCCGCCGGGGTGGCCAACACCATGATGTATGTAAATGCCCCGGCCATGTTCCAGCATGTGGTGGGCCGGCTCCAGGGGGTTACCGTGGATATCGACATCTACCGGCGGCGCCGGGATCTTTTCTGTCAGGGGCTCAAAGATGCAGGGTATGAATTTGACGTGCCGGACGGCGCATTTTACCTTTTCCCCAAAAGCCCCATCGAGAATGACGTGAAATTCGTCAGCCTTCTCAAGGAGCAGAACATCCTGGCCGTGCCGGGCACAGGTTTCGGCGGGCCTGGGCATTTCCGGCTTTCCTATGCCGTGCCGGACAAGACCATCACAGGGTCATTTGATGGATTTAAAAAAGCCATTGACAGCCTGGGATAAGATTTCATCAGCATGTAAAACCCATCAGGGGCCTGGTAAAAAACCAGGCCCCTGATGATTTATCTGCCGGCTGTTTTTCAGTATAGCCGGATGGCTGCTGCAATACCCCGGACCTGGAACGCTGTTACAGGGATACCTTTTTTACGATTATTTGCTGCCCTGCTTAGGTTTTGGGAGGGTTTCCAGGTCCTTGAGTGCTGCATCGATCTGTTCCTGGGGCAGGTCATGGTCTGCCAGCTCCCCTTTGAAGTAGGATGCATAGGATGCCATATCCACCAGGCCGTGGCCGGACCAGTTGAACAGAATGACTTTTTCTTTACCTTCTTCTTTGGCTTTGAGGGCCTCCCTGATGGCCATGGCCACGGCATGGTTGCATTCCGGGGCCGAAATATAGCCTTCGGACCGGGCAAAGGTCAGGCCGGCCTTAAAGGTTTCCAGCTGGTGAATGGCCTCCGGCCGAATGACGCGGTCCAGGATCAGCTGGCTGACAATGGGGGACATGCCGTGGTACCGCAGCCCGCCTGCATGGATGGGGGCGGGCACGAAATTGTGGCCCAGGGTGTGCATGGGCAAAAGCGGGGTCATCTGCACTGTGTCGCCGAAATCATAGGAAAATGGTCCCCGGGTCATGGTGGGACAGGAGGTGGGCTCCACTGCAATAATGTCGATCTCTTTGCCGTTGATTTTGTCCCTGGCAAAGGGAAATGCCAGGCCCGCAAAATTGCTGCCTCCGCCGGCGCTGCCGATGATAATATCCGGGTAATCCCCTGCCATTTCCATCTGTTTCTGGGCTTCCAGCCCGATGATGCTCTGGTGGATCATCACATGGTTCAGCACCGATCCCAGGGCATATTTGGTGTTTTCATCAGAGACCGCTTCTTCCACAGCTTCGGAAATGGCCATGCCCAGAGATCCCGGAGAATCCGGGTTCTTTTCCAGAATGGTCCGGCCCGCCTTTGTTTCCGTGGAAGGACTGGCCGTGCAGTTGGCCCCCCAGGTTTCCATCATCAACCTGCGATAGGGTTTCTGGTTGTAGGAAATTTTCACCATGAACACCTTGCATTCAATGCCGAAAAACGCGCAGCACATGGCCAGGCTGCTGCCCCACTGGCCTGCCCCGGTCTCGGTGGTGATCTTTTTGGTACCTGCCGCCTTGTTGTAATAGGCCTGGGCCAGGGCCGTATTGGGCTTGTGGGAGCCTGCCGGACTCACCCCTTCGTTTTTAAAGTAGATCCGGGCCGGGGTGTCCAAAGCCTTTTCCAGGTTTCTGGCCCGGAACAAAGGAGACGGCCGCCAGATGGCATACCTGTCCAGGATCTCTTCAGGAATGTCGATCCACTGATCCGTGCTCACTTCCTGTTCAATAAGGTTCATGGGAAAAATCGGGGCCAGGTCTTCCGGTCCGCAGGGCTGGCCCGTGCCGGGATGCAGGGGCGGTTCCATGGGGGTGGGCATGTCTGCCATGATGTTGTACCATTTGCGGGGTATTTCCTGTTCAGTAAGCAAAAACTTTTGGGTCTTCATGGGATCTCCTTTAATGGCAAAGTTAATCAAGGTGGTGGCCGTTAATTGAAACAATATCCTCCTTATGTTAAAGGTTTTCTATTATCGGGCTGCATACATTTCATAAAATGGCTGGCTCTGCATTGCACTGCACATCAAAAAAACATTCTGGTCAATAATTAATTTTCAACCCCGATAAAGGCGCCGGGATCTGCCATAAACGCTTTGTAAAGCCGGTAATAATCTGTGTCTTCATACTGCACCGGCTGGATTTTCGGCCCGTCAAACCCATAGATCAGCGCATCCGGACAGGCCATGAGAATGGGGGAATGGGTGGCGATGACAAACTGGGCACGGCCTTTGCCGCTCTCTTTGACAATCAGGTTGAGCAGGTCCACCAGGGACCTGGGGGACAATGCGGTT
>DATFJY010000305.1:0-5548 GCA_035268905.1 Desulfotignum sp. | reverse complement strand
CTGATCATGTGCACCATGGGTTCATACAGGGCATCCACCACGTTTCTGTCGATCTCGGTGTCCTCGCCCTGCATGGTCAGATTGACCTCTTTGCCGGATTTTTTTGACAGGTCCCGCACCAGGCGGATCATTTTCATGAATGTGGCTTTGATGGAAATCATGCGCATGGACATGGCAATGGTCTGCATATTGGTGACAATCTGTCCCAGCTGGGACACATTCTGGCTGATCAACGGATAATCCATGGTTTTCTGCTTGAGCATGGACTGGGCAATGACCAGTTCCCCGGCATAGTCCACCAGATCATCCAGTTTTCTGGTGCTCACCTTGACCTGGGTGTCCGGCTTCTTTCTGGAAGGTGTCTGGTCCATGAGGGCGGATGCCACCTGGCTGGGCTGCACCTTTTCCGCATCCACCAGGATCTCTCCGATTTTTTTGTCCGGATGGGTTTTCTGGTCTTCCAGGGCCTGGTCAAGGCTGTTTTGGTCCACCATTTTTTTCTTTACCAGGATTTCCCCCAGGGGTACTTTTTCCCCTTTTGTCAACGCATGCTGAATGGTCTGGAGTTTATCCCGCAGGGTATCCACATCGATATCATCATCTTTGGGCATGAATCCGGTGTTGATGCCTTCATTGACCCGTTCCATCAGCTGTTTCAATGTATCCACTGATTCCAGGATAGCATCCGTGGCAATATCGTTTATGACAAAATCGCCGGAACGGGCACTGTCCAGCAGATTTTCCGTGGCATGGGCCAGCCGGTTGATTTTGTTCAAAGACAGGAACCCGGACACCCCTTTGATGGTGTGAAAGGGGCGGAAGATGTTGTTGATGATCTCCATGTTGGCAGGGTCCTGTTCCAGGTCGATGAGGTTGACTTCGATGGTTTCCAGGTTCTCCTGGGCCTCTGACACAAAATCGATGAGGATTTCCATGTCATCACCTGAAATTTTTACCGGCGCTGTTTTTTCCGGCGCTGCCTGGTTGTCTGCAGCAGGCGCCTGCTGTTCGGGCGCTGCTGTTTTTTCTTGTGAAAATCGCATTTCCAGTAACTCCAAAACATCGGAACAATCAAAGGCAAAGGGTTCATTGCGTTTCATATGGCTGAGAATCGACTTGAGCAGCACCAGGCCCTCCTCCACCGGCCTGGTGCTGTCTGTCTCTTCCAATGTCATGGTTTCCACATATTTTTTGCAGGCTGTGGCTGTTTCATGGAACAGGGAGGGTTGTATATTTTTCGAAACAGCCATAAGTCCATCCAGGTTGTTCAGCAGATCTCCGAGCACCGGCATTTCCCCGGGGCAGAAGCCGCCGATGAGCAGCGTGAACTCCTCCAGTTTTTTTTCCAGTTCCGCGCAGCAGTCAGGTCCGGTGGTATCATGGTCAGGTTCAGGTTCAGACTCAGGTTCAGGCTCAGGTTCAGGCTCAGGCTCAGGTTCAGGTTCAGATGGATGGATATCCGGCGGTTCTGCCATATCCGTGGCTGCAGCATCTGTCTCTGCCGTATCCACATATTCAAACATGCCGGCCGGGGCATCAGAAGGTTCTGTTCCCTCGGCCGGCGCTGGTGTACGGGGCTGTTTCACCGCAGCTGACAGATCTGATATAAAATGCTCCAAAGATGCCATCAGCTGCTCCCCGTCTGCCGTACTGTCTGAGATACCCCGGGTAATCAGGTCCCGCGCCCGTACGATTTCCCCGGCTTCCGCCTGCAGTGACAGACGTATGCATTCACCGTGCATCTTTTTGAGCACCGGCAGTAAACCAGACATGGTCTCACTGTCTTCCGGATCTGCCAGAACAAGTTCGCAGGAAAACTTCTCAATTAATTCCTTCATGGTGTCATAGGGCATGGGTGTATCCTTATGCAAAAAATTATGTGCGATTTAAAAATTCTTAAAATCCTCGTCATCATCATCAAATGGAATGACTTGGTCCGGCCGTACTTCACCGGTCTTGCCGGCCAGCATTTTTTTGCTGCCACCCGCCTGTTTTTTGCTGCCGGTCCCGGCTGTGTGCTGTGAGGATATGGTCCGGGCATTTTTGTGCCCGCCTGCATCATGGTCCTGGTTCATCCGGCCCGTCACCATCAGCACCAGTTCACCCACATAATCCCTGAGCTGTTCTGCCTGGGCATTCATCTCTTCTGCGGCGGATGCGGATTCTTCGGCATTGGCGGCATTCTGCTGCACCACCTTGTCCATTTCCGTTATGGCGATATTCACCTGTTCGATGCCGCTGGACTGCTCTTTGGAGGCAGCGGAAATCTCTGCAATCAAAGACCCTACCTTGGCCGCGCTCTGGGCCACTTTGGAAAATTCATCATTGGTGGTGGACACCAGTCTGGAGCCGTCACCCACTTTTTTGCTGGTGCCTTCGATGAGTTCTGCGGTATTTTTGGCTGCTTCCGCCGCCCGCATGGCAAGGTTTCTTACCTCGTCGGCCACCACGGCAAATCCGGCACCGGCTTCGCCGGCACGGGCTGCTTCAACAGCGGCATTCAACGCCAGCAGGTTGGTCTGGAATGCGATTTCATCAATGGTTTTGATGATCTTGGAGGTTTCTTCACTGGCCTTTGAAATATCTTCCATGGAGTGGATCAGCTGGTCCATGGAGGTGTTGGCCCGCTGCACCACCTGGTTGGCATCCTGCATCAGGCTGTCTGCCTGACCGGCATTTTCCGCATTCTTTTTGGTCATGGAAGACATCTCTTCCATGGAGGAAGAAGATTCTTCGATGGAGGCGGCCTGCTGGGAGGCCCCTTCGGCCATGGCCTGGGAAGAGGAGGATACCTGACTGGAGGCGGATGCCACCTGGTTGGCCCCTTCATCCATGCCCTGGGTGATGCGGGTGAGGGCCTTGTTGATGCCCCGGGAGATGAGAAATCCCAGTCCCATGGCCAGTACCACCCCTAAAATAGAAGCAACAATCGACAGAATTTCAATGAATGTGGCCTGATCATGGGCTTTCTCCACTTCATGGGCTGCCACATCCTGGTTGATTTTTACGATACGTTCCAGCAGATCGAGTGCTTCACCCTGACGTTCAGCCACCGGTCCCAGCAGCTGGGCTTTTCCCTGCTCCGCCAGAGAAATCCCCTGGTCAATGATCTGGAGCATGGTATCAAAATGTTCGAACACCTCTTGCATGGCCGGCAGCATTTCCATGGAATACAGTTTTTGGGCACCTTCCACATTGCCCTGAGCCTGGGCCTGCTTGATCTGTTTCACCGCATGGTGAAACCGTTTGTGGGGATCCGCCATGGCCCGGATCACCGCAGCCAGATCCGGGTTGTCTGTTGTAAATTCAGCCATCCAACGGCCTGCAGCGCAGGCAGTATGATCTTCACCGCCATCGAATGACCGGTCCATGTTCACCAGGGTCAATACCCGCTGCACCAGATTATAATGGTCCTTGGTAAAGGATTCCACCTGCCGTCCCAGACGCATGGGGTCGGCCATGCCCAGTTTGTCCCATTTCTGCATGATCTCCATGTATTTGTTGTTTTCCGCGCGCCAGGCATTCCAGGCCGGCACAAACTGCTGCCATAACCTGGCTTCCTCATCGGTCTGGGGCAGGGGTTCATACACCTTCCAGGCAGCCTCATAGTGCTGTCTGGCATCAGCCAGATTCTGATACTGCCGATCTCTTACTTCAGGGGCCAGACCGGGTACGGCCAGGGTCCGCATGGATCCCCGGATACCTTGTGCTTCTGCATGGATTATCTGCAGACTGTCCACACTGGGCAGGCGCACCCCGCCGATTTCGTTTACGGATTTTTCACCTTTGATGGCCCCGTAATATCCTACAATACCCACGATCAGGGTGATCACTGCCACCACCCCGAACCCCAGCATTAACTTGGTGCCCAGCTTCATGTTTTTACCCATTGTTCTTCTCCTTGAGTTTTTTTATTAACGGTGCGGACTCAATCATTTTTATGACGCACTTCAGCCGCAGATCCACAACAGGGATCACCTTTCCCCCAGCAGCTGAATCTCCTTTGCACTCAAGACCCTGTCAATATCCAGGAGAATTTTGACCCCGGAATCGATTTTGGCCATACCCAGAATATAATCCGTGTTGAGACTGGTACCGAATGACGGCGCATTCTCAATTTCCTCCTCCTTGATGTTGAGGACCTCCGAAACCGAGTCCACAACAATCCCTATCTGGATGGTCATGTCATCGGAATCGATTTCCACCACAATGATGCAGGTCCGGTCGGTGTAGTCAATGGCCGGCATCCCGAATTTGAGCCGCAGGTCGATCACCGGGATCACCTTGCCCCGCAGGTTGATCACCCCTTTGACAAAATCCGGGGTTCTGGGCACCGATGTAATGGGCATCATGCCGATGATCTCCTTGACCTTGAGAATGCCGATGCCGTATTCTTCATTCGCCAGGGTAAAGGTCAGGTATTTGCCCGTCTTCAGGGTGGTGGACTGAACTGCCTGGTTCAATGTATCTTGTGTGTCACCCATGTCGTTTTCCTCCCATGTTTCTCTCCTTCTGTTTTATCCATATATTTTACTGCACAATCATTTTATGCAGGACATCACACAAATCATCATACTGGCCATCCATGTAGGTGAAGTACCTGGGGAAAAACCTGTGGACAATCGCTCTGCTTTCCGTTTTTTTTTCTCCGGACAGCACCATCACGATCTTTTTGTCCTGGAAGATCTGTTTTTTTTCATACAGATCGTCCAGGCGGTCTTCATTGTCTGTAAACATTACGATAATGGGGCTTTCCAAATATGACTTTGTCCGGTTGACTTCCGTGATACAGGAATCAACTGTTCGGCAAATATGCATTTTCATACCAGGCATTTTCTTCTGGATGATTTTCAAAAAAAATCTGCCTTTTTCACCTGAATCCCGGTCCACGTATAAAATTAATTTTCTCATCTGCTCTCTGGTGCATTTTGGTAATCTGGTTTCAACAAGCAACGCCATTCTTTCACCATAGGTAAATCAAGTTTCATGCCAGCATGAAATAAATTTAAATACGCTTATATTTCAAAAGGTTAAATAGAAAAGCCTGTAGACACACTTTGTCATAAAAATATGACTTTGCTTTTCAATATCAGGGAGCAAAATAACGAAATGCTTATTTGAAGGGGATTACAGAAAGAAAACCTGGTTTTTCACATAAATATGACATTCGTAAAAATATGACATTATTGCTGCTCGCCTTGAAATGATTTCACAGGCCCATTGACAGGTTCCACTGCAGCAAAATCCCTGTCCGAAGAAAAACATGTGCCACAGCCCAAAAAAACAGCATTCCAAACTGATTATTAACCGGGGTCCAGGGATTTTGATATCACCGCCTGCCCTGGACCCCGGGGGGGGGGTATTCATTACTGGTTTGTATTAAAAGTTTTTAAAATCATCGTCGTCGTCATCAAAGGGAATCACCTGGTCCGGCCGCACTTCACCGGTTTTGTCGGCCAGCATTTGTTTGCTGCCGGCAACCTGCTTTGGATGGTGTGATGACCCCACTGTTTTCATGGATTTTTTCCGGGTGACGGTGTGTCCCTGG
>DATFJY010000304.1:0-13315 GCA_035268905.1 Desulfotignum sp. | reverse complement strand
CACAATAACGGGTATGCGCTTGGGGCGGCCCATGGGTCAGCTCAGGTAGGACAATTGCTTGGGCAACGGGGTGCCTTTGCCCATATGGTCTTCGCCATAATTGACACCTGCCAGAATGACAAGATCGTTCAATGCCCTGGAATCTCCAGTGAAAACCACCTTCTGGATGTTTTCCTTTTTGATTTTCCCCCCTGCCCACTGGATGTCCAGCACGGAAGCGGCATCAAACCGGTCCTCACCCACCTGCAGAATCACTTCTCCGCCATAGTGCTGGACAATCTTTGCAACCAGAAGGCTGGGACGGCTGTGAAATCCCCTGTCCATGGGTATGGACACCTCAATGGAGGAAGATTCCATGTTTTTGTTCAGGATATGGGACGCTACCTGCTTGCCGGATGACAAAAACTTCCAGGCATAAAACAGGCAGAAATTGACCGCCCTGTCCAGCAGGACGTCCGGGTCCATCAGTTCAACCAGAGATTGTCTGACGCGCATATATTCATCTTTGAACCCCACATCGTACAGATGGCGTTCATAAAAATGCAGTAGCCGACCCATGACCTGGAGAATATGAAAAACAATGGAAAAATGGCTGCGCAGTTGGTCCAGAAGAATATTTTCCTCTGCAGACGGGGTCTTCACAACAAAAGAATCAAAAGAGGACTGGATATTGTGCACCTTCATTTCAAAACTGCGGATAATGACTTCGTTGATCTTGTCCGGAACCAGTTCCTTGATGGTTTTCACATCATACCGTTCATAAAAGGAGAGGGATTCAAACGCTTTTATCACATCCAGAAATTCGCTGGAAATACGGGTCAAATTTTTGTTCTGGCTGTCCCTGGCGGTAAAATCATCAATATTGTGGTCCAGCTGCTGGGTTGAGGAGATGCCGGGAAAATAGCTCAGGTTATACCCGGAATGGGGAATGGTAATATGCAGCCGCCTGGCCTCCGCCAGGATGACAGGTGCGGCCAGTTTCAATGAATCCTGAAGAATGCGCAGGGTGTCGGTGGCTTCCTCTTTGAACAGGTCATGCCCGCCATATTCCAGGCGGTAGAAGGTCAGCCGGTTCAGAATGTGACGTTGGGAGTAGCAGGCCAGGGACAGATGCCGGACAAGTGCCCCCAGCTCGCGGTAGAAAAGCCATTCTGAATTTTTCTTTGCCCCGTGGAAATCCAGAAAATCTTCCAGGATATGGGAATTGACTATCAGCTTGGAATACAGTTTTTTGGTGAAAATATAGCCGTCATCATCAATGCTGGTGATGAACTGGATACATTTTAACAATTCAAAGGAAAAAATATTGGCTTTTTCCTTAAACGAAACATCACACGTCTCATTCATCCATTTTTTTCCGTTTTCCCTATTGAAAAAATTTCGGTCTGACCGGCCAGTAAGCCGAATTCTGTCACCTGTCCCGGTTACCCGGAAAACAGGCAAATGATCATTCATCTGGGATGTGCGTTGCCGCACACCTCAAGCAACCTACCCGGAAACGTCGGACGGACAACCCTCAAGCGTTTCCCTATTTGGTCTTGCACCGGACGGGGTTTACCAAGCTTTCCCGGTCACCCGGGAAACTGGTGCGCTCTTACCGCACCGTTTCACCCTTACCTTCTCCGGGCCGAAATCAGCCCGAAAAGGCGGTCTGCTCTCTGTTGCACTTTCCTTCACGTCACCGTGACTCCACGTTATGGAGCGTCCTGTCCTGTGGTGTTCGGACTTTCCTCCAGGTCTGTAACCCAGCGATCATTCAGTCCGGTCAGACCGAAACCGTAATTTTTTCTTACATGGCATCATCGTTTACATAATACAGAATCCGGCTGCACTGGGGGCATGAGATCAACTGGTTTCCCCGCTGTACCTCAATACACAACTGGGGCGGCACATTCATGAAACAGCCCATACAGGATTCATTTCTCACCTGGGCAACCGCCTGGCCCTGGTTCATTCTGGTCAGTTTTCTGAACCGGGTCATCAAAGAAGGGTCCAGATCCTGTCCGATCTTTTGCTGTTCTTCCAGGCAGCTTGCAAGCAGTTCTCTGTCATCCACGGTTTTTTTGTCTATTTCCGCCTGTTCTGCCTTGATCTGCTGTTCGAGCTGCAGAAACTGCTGCTCGGTTTCTTTGACCCCGGCCCCCAAGGTCTCTCTCTGGTCGTAAAATTCCAGCAATTGGCTTTCAAGGGCATCTTTGCGTTTTTTATTGTCATCCACTTCCCTGAGCAGCACCTGGTATTCCTTGTTGGTCTTTACCATTCGCAGGGTTTCATTGCTCTTGATGATCCGGTCATCCACGGTCCTGATTTCCTGCTCAGCATCCCTGCATCTGTGCTGAATCTCTTCCAGCTCCCGGGTGCGGGCATCCAGATCCGCCTTAAACAGGTCAAGCCGGGAGGCAAGTGCGGTTTTCTCTGTTTCAACCTTCTGGATAACCGACTGCAGTCTGAGAATTTCAGATTCAATCTCCTGGAGCCTGACAAGTGTTTCAATGTCTTGTTTTAACGTTTGGTTCATAAGCTGTCCTTACACTGTGGCAAATGGGTCTGTTTCCTGATTGAAGCCTTTTATTTCCAGGTCATATCCTGCAAGGGAGGCTGCCTGCACCATCCGTTCGGTCAACAGATCCTTTGCTGCGATTTCCGAGGCAAAATGCCCCACATCTATCAATGCCCTGCCATGGTCTTCCACCAGCCGGGCATCATGATATTTTATGTCTCCTGTGATATACAGATCCGCACCGGATTTTATGAAATCAGAAATCAGGGAGCCGCCGGAACCTGTACACAGGGCAATTTTTTCAATCGCCATGTCCATGTCTCCCACCACCCGGACAAATGGTATCTTCAGACGGGCTTTGATATCATCCACCAGGTGTGCCAGGGTGGCAGGCGATGCTGGATATCCTATCCTGCCGATACCGGTCCGGCTGTCCTGCGAATCCAGAGCCCGGGGTTCCGGTACAAGGGCATGGGTACACACCACACCGATGCAGTGGGCAAAAACGTCATTCAGTCCGTTTTCGGCCTTATCCAGATTTGTGTGGGCACACACAATGGCAATCTGTTCTCTGGCTGCCATGGCAATGGCGGAGCCCGGCATGTGCTGAAAATCAATGGTTTTTTCCGGGGAGATAAACAAGGGATGGTGGGTGAGTACCATATCTGCTCCCCAATTTTTGGCGGCCCCCATCACCTGCATGCAGGGATCAAGTCCCACCAGAATCTTTTTTACCGGCCAGTGCAGACTGCCGGCACTCATGCCGCAGTTATCCCAGGGTTCTGACAGGCTGCAGGGAGCGATTGCATCGATTATGCTCAGGATCTGCGCTACGGTTGGCGTCATGATTTGTGGGTCCAAATAAAAAAAGCGTGGTATGATACCACGCTTTAACATTTATTTTCTATTTCGGTATTGCGTTTTTACAGGCATAATCATCTATGACCTGACCATCCTTATCGGTTTCATAATTTTCGAACAGTTTTTGTCGGGATGCCATGGTGGGCCCACCTGGATTCGAACCAGGGACCGACCGGTTATGAGCCGGTGGCTCTGCCAAACTGAGCTATAGGCCCTTTTTCGTTGGCACCCAAACAAACTTAATTATATATATCAAACACCTGATCAAGTCAAGCGCTAATTTTCTATAAATGTTTTGAGTTTCCTGCTTCTGGTGGGATGCCGCAATTTCCGCAGGGCCTTGGCCTCGATCTGGCGGATGCGTTCTCTGGTAACTGTAAAATCCTTGCCCACCTCTTCCAGGGTATGGTCGGATTTTTCCCCGATGCCAAACCGCATGCGCAACACCTTTTCTTCTCTCGGTGTCAGGGTGGCCAGAATTTTGCGCGTCTGTTCAGCCAGGCTGAAATCAATGGCTGCATCCGATGGAATGGAAAATTTCTTGTCTTCGATAAAATCCCCCAGATGGCTGTCTTCTTCTTCTCCGATGGGGGTTTCCAGAGAGATGGGTTCTTTTGCAATTTTCAGGACCCTGCGCACCTTGTCAATTGGTATCTCCATTTTTTCCGCAATTTCCTCAGGAGATGGTTCCTTGCCCATCTCCTGCACCAGATACCTGGAGGTACGGATAAGCTTGTTGATGGTTTCTATCATATGTACCGGAATACGGATGGTCCGTGCCTGATCGGCAATGGCCCGGGTGATGGCCTGGCGAATCCACCAGGTGGCATAGGTGGAAAATTTGTAACCCCGCCGGTATTCAAACTTGTCCACCGCCTTCATCAGACCGATATTGCCCTCCTGGATCAGATCCAGAAACTGCAGTCCGCGGTTGGTATATTTTTTGGCAATGCTGACAACCAGCCGCAGATTCGCCCGGACCAGTTCGCGTTTGGCATCATCTGCATCCTTCCGGCCCTTGTCAATGCCCCGGGTTATGGCCCGCAGATCTTCGGCATCCCCTTTTATCAGCTCCCTGCGCAGGGCCACCTGGTCCATGATGGCCTGGATGTCTTTGTAAAGGACCGCCGCCCGTTCTGTATCAAGATCTGTCCGGGCCGTTGCCCATTCAACAAACTTGTCCTGATCCGAAGCCTGTCTGAGCATGGTGTCTTTCTTGACATGAAAAGTTTTGGCACACCTTTTCAACAGGCTGTCCACCGTGTCAAACCAGACAATGGTACTGCGGATACTTTTTTCAATGGTATCGATCACATTGGATTCAAACCGCCAGCGCTTCAGTTCTTCAAAAATCTGTGCCGTGCCCTGTGAAATTTCCGCCACCAGGTTCTGGTATTTTTTGGTTGATTTTCTCAGACCGTGGAGTTGGTCCCGTTTGGTCTGGTTACTTTCATGGATATTTTTGATAACAGCCAGAGAGTCCAGAAATTTTTCCTGTTTCGAGGTCTCATCCACCACCCCGTCCCCTTCATCCACATCCCGCAACACATGCTTGGGCCGCATGGATTTTCTTTCCATTTTATCGCCGTAAAGAAAAATGGTGGTCAGGGAAATCGGACAATCCAGCATGGCACGCAGCACATCCCGCTCCCCCACCTCAATTTTTTTGGCAATTTCAATTTCACCCTCCCGGCTTAAGAGGGTGACCATTCCCATCTCCTTGAGATACATTTTAACCGGATCGGTCACCGCCCCGAACTCCATATCCGGCTGTTCCCTGGCTGATGTAAAAAGATCTTTTTTCTCGGCAGTATCCGGTTTTTTGTGTTTGGATTCAGGTCTGATTTTTTCCTTTTTTCTTGCCGGTTTGCCGGTCAGTCTGTCATCTGGTTTCATGCCTGCATTTTTGGGGTTTTTCTTTTCAAGGTCCACAAGTGTTATGCCCAGCTCCTTGAACTGTACCACAATATCTTCCATCTGATCAGAAGATGTCACATCGTCGGATATGGCATCATTTATTTCGGCAAAAGAGATAACACCCTGTTTTTTGCCCTTTTCTATGAGCTTTTTCAACTGCGTTTTGCTGATCACCTGGTTCTCTTCTGACCTGTTTGTCATATCTGCCATGAAATGTCTCCCAAAGGCTGAACGTTATTGCCCGTCATGTAATTGCCGAATTTCCTGCTGCTTTAATTTCAACAGTTCCATTACATCATCATCACAGCCCTTTTCCGCATGTATTATCTTTGTTGTCAGGATATTTTCTTTCCTTTTTTTAATCCGGATAATCCGGTTTATGATAAACAGTGCTGTTTTGCGCATCTGCGTTTCTGTATCCAATCCCTGTGCCATGGCAAGGGAGGCGACCAGCTGCCTGTCAGTGTCATGCTCCATTTTTGCCATGACATGATTGACAAAAGCAGGTTCAAGCGGATCAGCATTGGCAATGATGTTTGCGATACTGCGCAGCCGCTGGGAATAAAAACAATCCAGCACCCCGGAATCAACCACCTCTGGAATGATATCAGGACAAAAAAGCATCAGGGACAACAGCTGTTTTTCCCTGGGATCGGATGATAAAAGTCCACTCTCTTGTAAACCTTCGGATGTGGACGTTTGTTCCTGATGTCCCTGCACCACTTGTTCCTTTATTTTTTCAAGCACGGCCCGCTCATCGATATTAAGGGTTTCAGCAAGCTCTTTGACGTGAAGGGAGCGCAGGGCACTGTCCTGGATATCTGCCAGATGGGGCTTCATCTCATCTAAAATCCGTATACGTCCTTCCACAGACAACCCATGGGTATCCATGGCCACCTTGAGCAAAAACTGCATCACTGATTCTGCCTTGCCCGCCAGGTCAAGAAAAGCATCCGCCCCGTGATGCACCACAAAAGCATCCGGGTCGTCACCTTTAGGCAGAACCAGTATACGGGTGTCCACCCCTTCTTTCATAAACAGTTTGATGCTGCGCCTGGCAGCGTTGATGCCGGCTGCATCTGAATCAAATACCAGCACCATGGTGGGGGCATATCCCTTGAGTATCCTGACATGCTCGGATGTCAAAGCTGTCCCCAGACTTGCCACCGTGTTTTTAATGCCGTTCTGAAACAGGGATAAAAAATCAAAATACCCTTCCACAATATGAACGGCTCCAGCTTTTCTGCAATGCTGTTTTGCCGCGTGAAGTCCGTATAGAATCCTGCCTTTGCTGTATACAGGGGTTTCCGGTGAGTTGAGGTATTTTGGCATCTGGTCGTCCATGACCCGGCCGCCGAACCCTGCCACCTGCATGTTGATATCAAAAATGGGAAATATGATCCGGTTTCTGAACCGGTCATAGAACCCGTTGTTCTGCTTTCTGGGCAGCACCAGCCCGGACTGCAGGGCTGTTTTGTGCCTGATTCTCAGTTTTTTTAAAAAAGCAACGCCCCCCTGCCACTGGTCCAGTGCATACCCCAGGTGAAACTGGTCCATGGTTTCCCTTGTGATCCCCCTTTTTGCAAGATATTGCCTGGCACCCTCAGCACTGCTGTCTTGTCTGAGCAGATCCGCATAATAGGCCATTACCTTTTTGTTGAGATGGAACAATGCTTCTTTTATGGCAATTTCTTCACGTTTTGCCGGATCCATCTGCCGGGTTTCAACAACAATATTGTATTTACGGGCCAGCATTTTCACCGCTTCCACAAAAGAGAGCCCATGGTATTTCATCACAAAGGAAATGGCGTTTCCGCCGGCACTGCATCCAAAACAGTAAAAGATCTGTTTTTCCGGATTCACGGAAAACGAGGGGGTTTTCTCGGAATGAAACGGACACAGGCCAAAAAAGTTCCGGCCCGATTTTTTCAAAATAACAGATTCTGATATGATATCAACAATGTCTGATGTATTGAGGATTTCTGAAATTTTGTTTTCAGGAATTAACATCGATTCAGGTAATGACTCCAAAATGTCAAACGGTTATACACTAGCCCCTAAATCTAAGTACAGTAAACAACTTGTCAATCTCCCGGACAGGTGATTATGCCGCTGCTGAAATCCGTATGGCTTCTTGCAAATCAAGGCTGCCCTCATAGAGGGCTTTTCCGGTGATAACCCCGGTCACCCCAAAGGCGGCAATTTCACACAGATTTTTAATATCTTCAATGGTAGACACCCCTCCGGAGGCGATAATCGGTATAGAAACCGCCCGGGCCAAGGCTTTGGTTTCCTGGATATTGGGGCCTGTCTGCATACCGTCCCGGTGGATATCGGTAAAATTGATGGCAGCCACCCCTGAAGATGCATACTGTTTTGCCAGGTCAACTGCTCGGATTTTCGAGGTGCGGCTCCAGCCCTCAACCGCCACCATGCCGTTTCTGGCGTCAATGCCCACCACAACCCTGCCCGCAAACAGTTTACAGGCCTGCTGCACAAATTTTGGTCTGTACACGGCCTCACTGCCGATGATAACCCGTGATACCCCGGCTGCCAGATATTTTTCTATGGTCTCAAGATCCCGTATTCCGCCACCGACCTGAATGGGGACGGTAATCTGTTCCAAAATCTGCGCAATGGTGTCAAAATTGACAGATGATCCGGCAAATGCCCCGTCCAGATCCACCACGTGGATCATCCGGGCACCCTGTTTTTCCCATTTTACCGCCATTGTGGCCGGATCATCCGCATATTGTGTGGCCTCTTCCATACGTCCCTGAAGGAGCCGGACACACTTGCCCTGTTTGATATCAACTGCTGGCATGATAATCATGGTCTTTTGTCTTTTGTTGCCGGAAGTCATGGCATCCAGGCATAATTATATGGTGGTCACAGCCTGCCCTTGCTGGAAAGTGTGCCGAAAATCTTGTCATCAATCCGGGTTGCCTGTTGGAGAGCACGGCCCATGGCTTTGAATACAGATTCCAGCAGATGGTGCTCATTGGTGCCGTAATGGGCATTAATGTGCAGGTTGAACCTGCCTTCGGTACAGAATGCCTGGAAAAATTCCTTGGCAAGAAACGCATCAAATGCCGTGCCTGATCTGAGATTGTCCGGAAAATTATACACAAGATAGGGCCGGTTGGACAGATCGATGGTCACACAGGAAAGGGCTTCATCCATGGGCACGCAATTGTTGCCAAACCGCTGTATCCCTTTTTTATCCCCCAGGGCGCTGAAAAAAACCTGTCCCAGCACAAGCCCGGTATCCTCCACTGTATGGTGCAGGTCCACTTCCAGATCCCCTTTAGCTATGATCTTGAGGTCAAAAAAACCATGGACGCAGAAAGCGGTAAGCATATGATCAAAAAAGGGGATACCGGTGAAGATGTCGGCTTTGCCTGTACCGTCCAGATCCAGTTGGATCTCGATCCGGGTTTCGTTTGTTTTTCTTGAAAGCCGTGCATCCCGTGCCATGAGACTCCCCTTGAAAATTGATGAAGCTTAAATCAGCAGCCGGCACCGGCAACCGTTACACAACAAAACTTTGTTACAACGAATCTTTTATTATAGGCAAATCTATCGGTATTGTCAATTAATTTATAGCCGGACCTGATATTTGCCATCAGAGCACCAGACTTTGCATCCTTCCATGGGGTGTCCTTGTCCCAAGCCCGCCCCTGGTGGTGTACTGTGCCCGGCCCGAGATCTTCCGGGGCCTGTTATCGTAACTTTTTTCAGGAAAGAAACAGTTCACCCGTGTAGGATTCTGTCATCCTGGCATGTCTGCTGGCCCCTCTGGATCTGACGGTCCTGTCACAGTACACCACCAGGGGCTCCCTGCCAAGGTACTTGTGATACACAATTCATTATGGCAAATATCAAGGTGCCGGACCAGCCATTCTAATTTTGGAACCGTATGCATTTGAAACCAGTGATTTACACAGCAGAGGATGCAGCTGAAAGCCATAATTTGAATTGCTGAAAAATCAGCATCAGACTTGAAACTTACGAAATTATCCTTTATAATACAATCACTGTTTTACCAAAAGGCATGCGCTGGAAAAAACCATGGCCATCAACCAGATAGCACCAAATATCATCCCTGGAACAGTCCCTTCCGTTTTCGGGGGACCAGAAAAGGGAACCCCCTCCCCTGTTGTGCCACGGACAGGACAGCCGGAAACTGCCCGCCGGAACCAAAACCAGGGCCCGGGCAATATCCCGGAAAATCAGGAATCGGCACCACAACCCAATATCACTGCTAACGCATCTGCCAGTGGATTTACCACGTCAGAACGCCTGTTGCTGGCGGAACTCAAAAAGGCCGACACCCAGGTCAGGCAGCATGAAATGGCCCATGTAGCTGCAGGCGCTGGGGTGGTCACCTCCGGTGCCAGCTTTTCCTACAAGCGGGGGCCGGATGGCAGAAACTATGCGGTTGCAGGAGAGGTCAGCATTGATGCCGCCCCTGTGCCTGGAGACCCCCAGGCCACCATCCGGAAGATGCAGCGGGTGAAAACAGCTGCCCTTGCACCGGCTGACCCGTCTCCCCAGGATCTGAAAGTGGCATCCCGGGCCACGGCCATGGCTGCAAAAGCCGCATCCGAGCTGATGGTGCTTCAGGCAAGAGAACGGGCTGAAGCCAATGATTCCCGGGCCTTCGGCAGCAGCCAAAATGCGTCAGACAGCTACACAAGGGTCAACAGCCTGCCTGAATCCGACACCCACACCTTTGACCTTGCCGTCTAATGGCCAGGCCCTGACGGTCATAACCCATCATAAAAGCATCCAAAGGGGTTATGGTTCTTTCATCTCAACCGATTCCGGCAGGTTCTGCTGCTTATTTGATCAGTTTCACAATCTGTTTGAAAGCATCCCCTTTGGCCCGTTGCAGCAGCTCGAAAAAAACCATTTCCACAGAGGTTATCTGGGCCCCGGACTGAACGATTCTCTGGAGTCCGACATCTTTGTTTTCGCTGGTTCTGGATGACACGCAATCTGAGACCACCTGCACCTCATACCCTTTGTTGCGCAGTTCATACGCTGTCTGGAATACACAGATGTGGGTTTCAATGCCGGTGATCAATATCTGGTTCCTGGACAGGGCATCAAACTTTTCCATGAATACCGGTTCCCTGCAGCAGGAGAAGCTGTCTTTTTCAATGGGAGTACTGCCAGCCATCACCTGCTGGATCTGTTCCACTGTGGGGCCGAGTTTTCCCGGAATCTGTTCCATCCAGAGAATGGGAACCCCCAGGATCTGCATTCCCTGAATGAGAATTTCAAGGGACTGAAACAGCTTTTCCTTTTCATACATCAGCTGGGCCAGCTGCCCCTGGACATCCACCAGAAGCATGACCGTGTTGTCAGTAGAAAACATGGATAACCTCCTTTTTTCTAATGGTTGCATCAAAATATGCAGCTTTTGGACAAACTATCTTACAGGTTGCCGGCAAAAACAAGTTTTTTCATTGGACCGCACATGACAATTTTTGGCATCCCCCCTGCGAAAATGTGCACTTTGCCCAGCATCTTCCATGGATTTTTTCCAGCATCTGCCGTATTATCAGGTTATTAAAAAAATGAAAAGATGGTGCATGCTTTTTGCATAAGTCAAAATATGGCAAGATATAATAACAACCAACTCCCCAAAAAAGGCGGGAAAAATGATCTCATCCATTCAAAACAATGCATCTGCGATGCAGGCATTTTCCAATCACATCCGGGCCAGCGCCAACAATGTTGCCAATGCGTTGTCCGATGAATTTGAATCCAGCAGGGTTTATAATGTGGCGGCAAAACCCCGGGGTGTTGACATTGTCATTGCAAAGGATACCACCCCCGGCCCCCTGGTGGAAGATCCTGTGAAACAGGACGGATCTTTCAAAGAGTTGTCCAATACAGACATTGCGCAGGAGATGGTCCAGCAGATGTCGGCTCAGCATGGATTTGACGCCAACGCCAAAACCATCCAGACCCAGGATGACACCATTGGCACACTCCTTGACATGATTGGATAGGCCATGCGGCCAAAGCGCCTGTACGGTATATTACTTGGCCTTGTGTTGATCTGTGCTGCATGTGCAGACCACAAAGCAGCTTTACCGGAGGGACCCGCCCTTCACCGCACTCCCACCTGTACAGATGTACCGGATGTTGATTTGTCTTTTTTGACAGACACCCGCAGCACCATTGTGAAAAAAGCCATGGAAAGCATCGGCACTCCCTATCGCTGGGGCGGTTCCACCCCTGAACTGGGATTTGACTGCAGCGGCCTGGTGTATTACACCCACCAGACAGCAGGAATCCAGGTACCCAGAACAGCCGGGGCCCAGTTTGCCCGGGGAAGAAAAATCCCCAAACACCAGCTGGTACCCGGAGATCTTGTCTTTTTTTCCTCCCCAAAGAAAAAAACATCCACCCATGTGGGTATTTATACGGGCAACAACTGGTTTATCCATGCCCCGGGCCGGGGCCGGCAGGTGACCTGTTCCCATTTGAAAAATCCCTATTTTTTCAACCATTTCACCGGTGCCAGATCCTGGCATTGATGCCATAAAACCCGATTGTTGGCATGAAGATTTTTTTCGTGAAGCCCGGCAGGGACAGATTTTCTTCTTCTACCAGGACACCGGTACCCGAACCTTGTGGCCGGCCTTGTTTGTGAACAACAGGAACCGGTTGTCTCTGCCGAACAGATACAGATCCTTTGTCACCTGCACATCCTGGGTGCAGTATGCAACAATTTTGTCCACCTGCCCCTGCTGCCACCATTGCAGGGCCATCAAACCGTCCGCACTTTTTTGGGTGCCCAGGGTGTTTTGGGCCAGATGATCCAGCGACAGCCGGTACCCCAGCACCGCATATATCTTCACCAAAATGTCCAGGGTGGGCAGACCGTGAAAATCAAAATCACACAACCCTGCCAGCACTTTGTAATCAAAACGGATCAGGTTGAACCCCACCACCAGGTCCAGCTGTGCCAGGTGGGTGCACAAGGATTCCACCTGGTCCTGGGAAAAATCATGGAACTGTCCGGATTGTGCATCATACAACACTGCACAGCTGACCCCCATTTTTTCTGCCCGGTTCCATCCCCCCACTTGGGCGGCGGACCGCCGGGTTTCAATATCCAGCACCCCGTAGCGCAAAAAGGGATCATTCCGGGTTTCGGCCGGAAACGGTTTCCGGGCCTCTTCTATCTGAACGGAAAACTGGTTCCTGGTCTTTTCGCTGCCGCCGGCTGATAAAATGGTTTGTTCTTTCTGCAGGTCTTCACCAAGATCCGGATCCGGCACAAAATCATGTATAACCGGTGCAGGCACTGCCGGAGAACCGGGAACAGGGGCAATGAGCTGCTGTAAAATCTCTAGTGAGGCCTGCTTGTCAATGGGCCGGTTCCCTGATCCGCATTTGGGGGAATGCACACAGGCTGGACATCCAATATCACAGGGGCAGTCTGCAATGGCTGCCAGGGTCTGGCGGATAAACAGATCCGCCTTTTCAAAGGCCTGCCTGCACAAATTCAGCCCCCCGGGGACAGCATCATACACAAATACGGCCGCGGTCTGCACCTGGTCGTGAAAGGGAATGGAGATCCCCCCCAGATCGTTTCTGTCCGTCATTACCAGCAGCGGCATGATGCCGATGGCAGCATGTTCCATGGCGTGGATGCCGCCCATGAAATGCAGCTGATCCCCTGTAATACGGTCCCGGACATGGTCAGGGATCTGTATCCACAAGCCCTGGGTATCAAAGGTCAGCGGCGGCAGATCCAGGGGAACCATACCGATGGAGCGGCCTGTGGCAACCAGTCTGCGGTCATAACCGGTGACCTGCTCGGTGATGCGCAGCCGGCCGTAGCCCACCCGGGTGCCATGGACACGCCGGGTTTCCCGTATTTGAATGATCCGGGTGGATTTGGCAGACCTGGCACGGGTGTAATAATTCACCTCCCTGGGAATGGCTTCCACACTGCCCTTGACAGGGTCGAACCGGGTTACCACATAAGATTTTCCCTGGTGAAGGTATACG
>DATFJY010000303.1:0-44317 GCA_035268905.1 Desulfotignum sp. | reverse complement strand
CACCTGAGCATATCCTTTTGTTTGTTGATCCTTATGGCGTGATTTTTATCAGCAATCAGCCGGCTCTGCGGTTCAAACTACTGTGGGAACTGGATGAGGCAAAACAGGAACAGCTTGCCAATTCCCGCCAGTTTGGCAACGGCCCCTGGGGGTGGTCCGGATTTCAAAGGACAACAAATAATACGGTAAAAAGTCCGGGGGGTAAAACATTTTTGTTTACCAGTCTGCCGGTAGCCAATTATCCGGACTGGCAGGTGGTTTTTTTGCGCAACAAAAAAGCCATTGAAAAACAGGTAAGCCAGCCCTTTATCCGGGGAATCGGACCGGCTGTCCTGTCCATTTCCATTCTGGCAGGGATTCTTGTATTTTTTTTGTACCAGCAGGCGGCAAAAGAAATTACCCAGCGCAAAGAAGCGGAAAAAAAACTGCGCATGAGTGAGGAACGGTACCGGGACATTTATCATAAAACACCGATAATGCTGCACTCCATCGATACCCGGGGCAGAATAATCCGGGTTTCCGATCATTGGGTGGACGTCATGGGATTTGCCCGCAGCGAGGTTATCGGCCGGCATTTGACCGATTTTTTCACCCTGGAATCCAAAACCTATGCCTTATCCACCATTTTCCCCGAATTTTTCAAGACAGGATTTTTCAAGGATGTGCCCTATACTTATATAAAAAAGGATGGAAACAAAATTGATATTCTGCTTTCCTGTTACGGGGTCAGGGATGAAACCGGCCAGGTGGTCAGGTCTTTGGCTGTCAGCGTGGATGTCACAGAAAAAAACCGCACCCAGAAAGACCTGGAGATAGCCAAGGAAAAGCTGTCCCGGTATTCCCAGGATCTGGAGAAACAGGTGAGCAGACGTACGGCCCAGCTGGAAAAGGCCCAGTCAAACCTGCAAAATTTATCCAAAAACATCATCGCATCCCAGGAACGGGAAAAGGAACAGGTGGCCAGAGAACTGCATGACCATCTGGGACAGGTATTGACCGCCCTGCGCATCGATGCGGTATGGCTCAAAAACCATCTGGCGGAAAATATGGCGGTTGCGGCGGACAGGGCTGAAAAAATGAGTTTTCTCATCGACAAAACCATCCAAGATGTACGGGACATGTCTTACCGGCTCAGGCCCCGGGTGCTGGATGACTTAGGCCTGGCCGATGCCCTGGAGTCGTTAGTGTCGGATTTTGAAAAACGCTCCAATGTTTCCTGTATATTCCGGCAGGACCAGATTCCAGAAATTGACAAAACCCTTGCCACCGGCCTTTACCGCATCGGTCAGGAAGCGGTGACAAATGCCATCCGCCATGCAGCAGCCACCACTATTGTTGTTAAACTACTAACAGATGACCATGGCATGGTTCTCACAGTGGAAGACAACGGCAGGGGGTTTGATCCTGCAAAAATCACCAGACAGACCGGATTCGGCCTGAAAGGCATGATGGAAAGGGCCAACCTTGCAGGGGGATGGCTGGACATTACCTCCGCACCGGGCTGCGGCACCTGCATAACCTGTAAAGTAAGGGTGAAAGGATTTCCATGATCACAGTACTGCTGGCAGATGACCATGGCATTGTCAGGGACGGTCTTCGCAGAGTCCTGGAAGACAGCAGCGACATCAAGGTGATTGCCGAGGCATCAGACGGCGAAACCGCCTTTGATATGGCCATGGGAAAAAAACCGGATGTGGCGGTAATCGATATTTCCATGCCCGGCATGGACGGACTGGAGGTGGTGACCCGCATGGGTACCTATTGTCCGGATATCCCGGTACTCATACTCACCATGCATGAAGAGGAACAATATGTTGTCCGTGCCATCGAGGCCGGCGCCATGGGGTATATCACCAAGCAGTCTGCGCCTGAACAGCTGGTGGCAGCGGTGAAAAAAATTCATTCAGGGGGCCGGTATCTTACGGAAAAAGCCAGTGAGGCCTTAGCGTTACGGTTTATCCGGGGAAACAAGAACAAAGGGCTCACAGAGTCGTTGTCCATTCGGGAACTCCAGGTGCTGCGCAAACTGGCAACCGGCAGCACCAACCGGGAGATTGCCATCACCTACAATATCAGTGTAAAAACAGTTGACACCTACCGGTCCAGAATTTTAAAGAAGCTCAACCTGCGCAACAATTCAGACCTGTCCCGGTATGCCATCCAGAACCGGCTGGTGGAGTTTTAATCAGACACATTGAGACGGTCGAAATTGACAAATATCTTGTTCAGGGTGGCCTTGCACGCTGCCATTTCTTCAAATGACACTCCCTGCTCCGCTTCCTGAAGCATCTCTTCCACCAATGCCATCAAATCATCTCTAAAGGTTTTGGATTTATGGGTCAGGTAGACAAGCTTGCTGCGTTTATCCGACCGGTCGGGAATCCGGAGCACCATGTTCTTTTTCTCCAGCACATTGATCAGCCGGGTGATGGCGGCTTTGTCCTTGACCGCAATACGGGAAAGCTCCTGCTGGGTTTGTCCATCTTTTCTGTACAGGTGAATCAGAATACTCCACTGCTCATAACTGACATCAAACCCGGCATCGGCAAATTTTTTGGTCAGGCGTTTGATAATAGCCCGTGAGGTTCTCCCCACCAGATACGCGATGGAGGAGTCAATGATGCGTTCAAAATCGTTTTGTGCAACATCAGCCATAACAGTAGATGCAACATCAGGTATCAAATGGGTCTGTTTCATGTGTAATATTTTCACCACGGCAATAATAGTCAACTATTTGAACAGCTTTGTCACACTATGGACTATACCTGTTGATTATGCAACCAAATAATGCAAAACTGGATATTTACCATAGACATGCCAGGTTTTTGATTGTCCTATGCAGCACGCTTTCCCGGGCCCCGCCCCTGGTGGTGCCCTGTGCCCGGCCCGAGATCTGCGGGGGCCTGTCTGCATAAGAACAATGAAGTGCAGCAACCCGCCCTCTGTTTGGCATCATCCCGGCAAATTTTACCTGGCCCCCTCCGAATCTGACGGTCCGTTCACAGGACACCACCAGGGGCTCCCCATAGCGGGTACGCTGCTATGGCAAATATCCAGTGCAAAAACAAAACAGCCGCTCCCGGATGAAACGGTCTCACCCGGGAGCGGCTGCAGTATGTACACAAAAAAATGGTACTTATCAAGCCGTTTTTTTGCTGAAAAACACCCTTTTCAACGGGCTGATCCAGATGCCGCTGAGAAACCAGGAATAGGCATAGGTGCCGATGATGATGGCCACAAATGCCTTGACAATATCCATGGCACTGCCGTCCAGGGAAAATCCGGGCACATATCCGAAAAGGAGCGGTCCCAGGTAGAGGAACTTGGCAAACTTAAAGGAAGTAAACGCGGTTTTCCACATATTGGCCTTGGCAATGGTGGCCCCTGCAAAAGCGGCAATACAAACCGGCGGGGTTATATTGGAATCCTGGGACAGCCAGTAAACGATCATGTGGGCGGCCAGCATGTTCACACCCAGATGGGTTAAGGCTGGTACTGCAACCACCGCAGTGACCAGGTACGCTGCTGTCACCGGCACGCCCATCCCCAGCACAAGAGAGGCCAGGGCTACCAGCAGAATGGTCAGCAAAAGAGAGCCCCCTGCCAGTTCAATCATGATGTCGGCAAAGGTCAGCACCAGGCCGGAAAAAGTCAAAACCCCGATAATAATCCCGATAACCCCGACAGTGGCACCAATCTTCAGGCTGTTTTCCGTCCCTTCCCTGGCAGCCTCCACAAACCGTTTGGGACCGATGCGGGTATCTTTTCTCACCCAGGAAATCACAATACAGGTCATAAGGCCTATGATGGCGGAATAGGCAGGAGAGAAGCCATACAGCATAAAAATGGTGATGATGATCAGCGGCAGGGTGTAAAACCACTGCTTTTTAAAAATCTGCATGGCACTGAATTTGGATTTTTCGCCAATAACATTCTCTTTTTTGGCTTCATAATGCACCATGACAAACACACTGAAAAAATACATGAATGCCGGAAAAATTGCCACCAGCATAATCTGGGAATAGGGAAGCCCGGTCAGCTCGGCCATGATAAACCCGCCCGCCCCCATGATGGGGGGCATGAACATCCCGCCGATGGAGGCAGCCGGCTCTATGCCGCCGGCCACATGGGACTTGAAACCGGCTTTTTTCATCATGGGAATGGTGAACATCCCCGTCGAAACGGTATTGGCGATGGCACTGCCGGAAATGGACCCAAACAGGCCCGAGGCAATGACAGATACCTTTCCGGGACCGCCGATGCGGTGGCCAACAGCTGCCAGGGGCCAGTCAATGAAAAAACGCTGAGCCCCACATTTTTCCAGAAACGCGCCAAACAGCACAAACAAAATCACATAGGTGGCCAGTACACTGGCCATGATGCCGAATACCCCGTCGCTTTTGTAAAATATGCTGATACACAATTCGGTAAACGGTGCCCCTGCATGGGAAATCAGATCCGGGGCCTTATAGCCGTAAACCCCGTACAGCAGGAGAACAACCCCCATTACCACAAAAATATTTCCCACCACCCGTCTGGCCAGCTCCACACCGATGAGCACCCCGACAACGGCAAAAACCATATCTACCTGGGTTTCCGCACCTGTTCGGTAGTTGATGGCTTCAAACATGATAATCCAGTAACCAACACATGCCACAGACAGTGCGATCAGAATATAATCGATTACCCGGCCAATGGTTGTCTTGGATTGATAGAGCAGGAAAACAAGCACATAGGTAATAATAATATATATGCCCCTGTGATACTGGGTGGCCATGGGCTGCACCACAGCAGCCCAGGAATAGAAAAGGACCAGCGTCACTGAGCATACGTCAAAAACAATCTGCTCGAATCGATTCAATTTATTGTACACAATAAACCTTCCTGTTCTCTCATAATACCCATGCCCTGGCGGGCACAACAAAATATGAAAGCTGTTAGATAATAGCTGTTAGCTGAGTACTGACGGCTGATGGCTTTCATATTAGTTTCCCGGGCATGAAGTTGTTTCCGGATGAACCAGCAAGGCACGGGGCAGCGCCCCGTGCCTGTTACCTTACATTGCTGCTGGCCGATGGTGCTGTGTTACATTACCCCTTTTTCCTTCCAGAACTTTTCAGCGCCAGGATGAAACGGGGTGACAATCCCGGTGGGACCATTTTTAATGGACATGTTTTTAAAGGTACTTTTCTGTTCCAGCATATGGGCAAGGCCTTCCTTTGTGAAAATGAGGGAAAGCATTTCATAAACCGCATCTGCAGAAACATCTTTATGGGCAACCCACAAAGCGGAGTCCTGAAAAGAGGGCACATCATAGTCCACCCCTTTGTAGGTGTTTGCAGGCACCGTCAACTTGGCAAAATAGGGATATTCCTTATAGAAACCCGTGGCTTTGGCATCTGCATTCAGATCAACCATGGCAATGTCATTGGTCTGGGCGGCCATCATGACAGCACCGGAGGGAAATGCGGTGAACAACCAGAAAGCGTCCAGCTGGTTGTTGCCGAATGCCTGGGCTGCATCATTATAGCCCATGGCATTTCTTTCAATTTTGTCCCATACCCCCATGTGGTTGAAAAAAAGCTCACAGTTGGCAAATGCACCGGAACCGGCATTGCCCACACCCACTTTTTTTCCCACCAAGTCTTTGGTGCTTTTAATGCCGGAATCGGCACGGACGATCAACTGGGCCGGTGCACCGTATAACCAGGCAACCGCCATAACATTTTCGTATTTTGTGGTATCATTTTTCATCCTGCCGTTGCGGCCCAGATACACATGGCCGGAATAGACCACACTCATATGCTGTCGGCCTGCATTGGTTTTCCGCAGGTTTTCCACAGACCCGGCCGATGACTGGGCCTGTACCTTATAGTCGGCCATCTCTTTAATGGGTTTGTACACCTGTATGGCATTGGCCACCACCTGAAAGGTACCGCCCGCAGGCCCGCCGCCGAACACGATCCTGTCCTTGGCAAAGGCAGACTGGCAGAACGCCATGGCAACAATTGCAGTAAATCCGATGAATAATAGATGTCTTGCTTTCATACACTCCTCCTTGTTAGTGGGGTTAAAAAACGATCTCATATCATTTTTTGCACATACCACCCTAACAAGATGAAAGTAAAGGATCAATTGGAAGATTTCTGATTGTTGTGTAGGTATTTTTCTTACAGCCCTGAAGCATCAGGGGACCACTTCATGAAAGAATCTCTCCTCTGGCACTGACAATGACCTCGGAAAAAGGAATGTCCATGCCGCTGTTTTCCAGGGCTTTTTTCACAATGGCCGGCAGCCCGGCACAGCAGGGCACCTCCATGATCACACAGGTGATGCTTTTGATGCCGGATTCCGCAAATACCCGGGTCAGCTTGTCCACATATGACTGGGCATCATCAAACTTGGGACAGCCGATCATCACGGCCCTGCCTGCCAGAAAATCCTTGTGAAAAGCGGGATAGGCCACAGGCACACAATCCGCGGCAATCACCAGCTCTGCATTTTTTAAAAACGGGGCCCCGGCCGGCACCAGCCGGATCTGTACCGGCCAGTGACCCAGCGCTGACGGGCCGCCGGATGCCCGGGTCTGTGCCTGGTTGGCACAGTCACACGGGGAGGTTGGAAAATGTTGAACGGCAACAGAAGGACAGCCCCCTGATATCACTGCCGGTCCTCTGGTTTCCGGCTCTCCGGCCTTTGCCTGTTTTTCAAGCAATTGATGGACAGCCTCTTCGTCAAATTCCTCTGCTTCCCGTTCCACAATTGTCAACGCTCCCTGGGGACATTCTCCCAGGCAGGCCCCCAGGCCGTCGCAATACTTGTCCGCAATGACGCGGGCCTTGCCGTCCACAATCTGAATGGCCCCTTCCGCACAGGAAGGTACACAATTGCCGCATCCATCACATTTTTCATCATCTATTTCAATTATTTTTCTGATCACTTTCATGGCCTTTCTCCTTGATTGATATCCAACGCCGCAGGGTGTTATCTATAATTTTTCTTTTTTTTTCTTTGGTCAGCTGTTTTGGAACAGCGTTTGCCGGGCCAGTTCCCTTCCCGCATCTGTCATATAGATACGAAAAATTTTTTTTGACAGGGTATCTGAATCGATCTGTTCTTTTCCCTGGCATTCCACCATATTGGCCAGCATGTCCGCATCATACACCACTTTGAAATTAATGGTCTCGTCAGGCCCGGGATGGTGATGGTGCGCGATGATATCGCATACCTCTTTTACCAGTTCTTCTTTGGCACCCAGGTTTTCCAAAATTTCTTTTGCCACGGGCGGGCCCTCGATATGCTGATATTTTGCTTGTGATGAACCGTGTTTTGCTTCCGCATTTTTTATACCGATGTCATGGAGATAGGCAGCACACAACACCACCGCCAGGTTGGCTTTTTCATTTTTTCCAATTTTTTCGGCATACCGGGCCACCCGGCCGGCATGGCCGATACGGGTAAAATCCCTACCAAAATACTGCTTCATCTTCACCGCCACCCGGTCTTTCAACAAATCCTCCTGCTGGGCCACAAATTCCTCCGGCAGTGTGCCCAGGCACTGTTCTGCAAACTTGCAATAGGCGGCACATCCAAAATCCATTTTCGGGTTGACAATCTTTTTCCGGCAATGACCGCACCGCCGGGTGGCATCATCCTTGAAAAATTCCATTTCATGACCGCATTCCGGACATCGGGTTTCAAAAATTGCATCCTGGTCCCAGTACTGGGTATCTTGTCCCGGACATTTCATTATCCACCTTCCTTGTTTTTCAAATTACCAACAAATACACTTTACATCCTGAACCAAACTTACTATAGCAGGGCATATAAAACCTTGATCTGAATCAAGACACCGCTTTTTTATGTGCTGCCGGAACCGGCATGGAAAACGTTTCTTTACAGGAGAACTATACGGTATCGACATTTTAAAAACAATCGCCCTTTTTTCAGGTTTGACTGCCGACCAACTGGAAACCCTTTCACAGATAGCCGTGCGCAAAACGTATCACCGCGGGGATTACATTTTCCATGAAGGGGACAAAGGCAACGGCATCTATATTGTGGAGACCGGCAGAATCAAGGTGTTCAAACTTTCCATGGATGGAAAAGAGCAGATCCTGCATATCTATGGCCCCGGGCACACATTTGGTGAAGTGCCGGTGTTCCAGGGAAAAAATTTTCCCGCCTCATCCATGGCCCTGGAACCTGCCGGCATTATTTTTCTGCCCAGGGACCGGTTTGTAAAACTGCTCACCACCTCCCCTGCGCTGGGCATGAATATGCTGGCGGATCTGTCCCGGCGGCTGCGGGACTTTACCGTACAGATCGAAGCCTTGAGCCTCAAGGAAGTACCTGCAAGGCTTGCCGCATACCTGCTCACCCTGTCCAGGGAACAAAACAATGAAGCCCGGGTCCGTCTTCCCATTTCCAAGGCCCAGCTTTCCAACCTCATCGGCACCACCCCGGAAACCATCTCCAGAATGTTCAAGAAAATGGGGGATGCCGGCCTCATTGCGGTCCAGACCCGCACCATTGATATTCAGAACAAAGAAGGCTTAGAAGATCTGTCGGAATCCGGCCGCCTGTAACTGACCGCGCCAGGCGTTTTCAGATCTGTATTTTATACTGGACTTGAACCCATTGTCATGGCATAAAGGGGATGCAGGTATGATAAACCCGGTTTGAAGGGTCACCCCGGGTGCACCGCACCACCACCAATGAGATCACAAAAATAGCCTGCATAGTCTTGCAATCATTTGCTGCCATGCAGGTGTAAAAATGAATGCACTTAGAGCCAAGGAGGAAACATGGGAAAACTATTGCGTATCAATACAAAAAGCAGGACCTTTACGTCTGATGAAACACCTGAAAATTATGCCGGACTCGGGGGCAGGGCCCTCACATCCAAGATGATCCTGGATGAAGTGCCGGCCACCTGTCATCCTTTGGGAAAAAACAACAAACTCATATTCGCACCCGGCGTTCTCACCGGTTCCCCTGCTGCGGATTCCGGCCGCATGTCAGCCGGTGCAAAATCACCTCTCACCGGGGGCATCAAAGAGAGCAACTCCGGAGGACTTGCGTCCCAGAAGCTTGCCAGACTGGGTATTACTGCCCTGATTCTGGAAGACAAACCTGAAGATGACGGATACAGTCTGCTGGTGGTGAACAAGGACGGGGTACAGATCCTTCCGGCAGATGACCTGGCCAAAAAAGGCAATTACGCGGTTATGGAAGCCCTGTGGGACAAATACGGCAAAAACGTAGGCGTGCTGAGCATCGGCCAGGCCGGTGAACAATGCCTCAAGGGAGCGTCCATCAACCAGGCGGACATGAACGGCCGACCCGGCCGGGCACATGGCAGGGGTGGACTTGGCGCGGTCATGGGATCCAAAAAGATCAAGGCCATTGTGGTGGACGATTCCGGTGCCCCCAGGGTGGAAATACAGGATCCCGAGGCGTTCAAAGAAGCCAACAAACGCTGGGTGGAAATGCTCAGAAACCACCCGGTCACCGGTGAGGGCCTGCCTGCCCTGGGCACGGCCGTGCTGGTGAATGTCATCAACGAGGCTGGTACACTTCCCACCAAAAACTTCCGCTCCGGCCGGTTTGACCATGCCCAGGCCATTTCCGGGGAAGCCATGGCCGAAACCATTGAAAAACGCAACGGTATCACCACAGAGGCCTGCCATCCCGGATGCGTTATCAAATGCTCCAATGTGTACCATGGCAAGGACGGCAACTTTTTGACCTGCGGGTTTGAATATGAAACCATCTGGGCGTTCGGGGCCCACACCACCATCCAGGACATGGATCACATTGCCGCCCTGGACAAGCTGTGTGACGATTTCGGCCTGGATACCATTGAAACCGGTGTAACCATCGGCATTGCCATGGAAGGGGGCATGATTCCCTGGGGAGACGGCCAGGCAGCCATCGACCTGCTCTCCAAAGTGGGGGAATATGCACCTGAAGGCAAAATCATCGGAAACGGCGCCGCGTTTACCGGAGACGCCCTGGGTGTTGACCGGGTACCGGTGGTGAAAAGACAGGCATTGCCCGCCTATGATCCGCGTACCTGCAAAGGGGTGGGCGTCACCTATGCCACCACCCCCATGGGGGCGGACCATACAGCCGGTTACGGGGTCACCGCCAACATTTTGAGTGTCGGCGGCACGGTTGATCCCCACAAAAACGCAGGTAACATAGAATTGTCACAGGGACTGCAGGTCGCAACCGCTGCCATTGATGCGGCCGGACTGTGTCTGTTTGTGGCCTTTGCCGTTCTGGACAATGAAGACGGGCTGCCCACCGTGACAAAAATGCTCAACGCCAGGTACGGCCTTAGCCTGACACCGGATGATATTCTGGAACTGGGAAAATCCATTCTCAGAAACGAAAAAGCGTTCAACAAAAAAGCCGGGTTCACAGACATTGACGACCAGCTGCCGGAAATGTTTACAGATCCGGTTCCCCCCCATAATGTGTCATGGGATTTTACCACGGAAGAACTGCAGAAAACCCTGCACTTTTAACGCTGGAAACCTGCAACCCATGCGCCTCTCCTCATTTTCTTGTTTTTTGATAGGAACCGGGGAGCAAGGCACTAACCTGTACATGCTGTTTTGAAATCTGCAAAAGGGCGGAATGTTTTTCTGCCCTTTTGTTATTTCCTGGATTAACCAACCGGTTTCTGGTATATCTTCGGCTGCTTCTTATGAGACAAACAGGCAAGCTGCCGGATGATGAGATGGGTCAGGTTTGAAACTTTTTTGTAACCCCTAAACAATACCAAAATAAACCAATGAAACTTTTTGAATACCCTTCCCGGGAAGCAGAAGCACATGTCAAAACGATTATAGACAGGGGCCTGGGTTTTTCCAGCGCGGATCATGACCAGGTGCTGGCCTTCATCAATGATGTAAAAACCCGGGGAGACCAGGCCCTGGTGGAATATACCAACCGGTTTGACTCGGATGCCGTGACCCTGGACACCCTGAAGGTGACACCCGAAGAGTTTGACGCAGCCCTGGCATCGGTTGATGCAAGGTTCCTGGACACCCTTGACCGGGCCATCGTTCAGCTCACCGGGTTTCATGAAAAGCAAAAACAAAAGGGCTGGATCGACACCCCGAGAAACGGGGTGATGCTGGGACAGCTGGTCAGGCCTGTGGGGGCGGCGGGCGTGTATGCACCCGGCGCCACTGGCGGAAAAACACCGTTGGTATCATCCGTGCTCATGGGCGGCATTCCCGCAAAAGTGGCAGGTGTTTCAACCATTGTCCTCATGACCCCGCCCATGGCAGACGGGAGAATAAACCCCCATATCCTGGCAGCGGCCCGGAAGGTGGGTATCTCTTGTGTTTTCAAGGCCGGCAGTGCCTGGGCCATTGCTGCTCTGGCCCATGGCACGGACCAGGTGCCGAAGGTGGATGTGGTCGTGGGGCCGGGGAATATCTATGTGACCCTGGCAAAAAAAATCGTGGCAGGCACGGTGGGCATTGACATGATCGCCGGGCCCAGTGAGATCCTGATCATTGCGGACCGGTCTGCAGATCCGGCCTGTATTGCAGCGGACCTGCTGTCCCAGGCAGAACATGATGCCATGGCATCCGCCATTCTGGTGACCGATTCCAAAGCACTCGCCACCCGGACCCTTGCCGTCATGGAGCTCCAGTTACAGGCCCTGCCCAGACAAGAAACCGCCCGACAGTCTCTGGACAATTTCGGGGCTGTCATGCTGGTGCCGGACATTGAAACCGGCATAGAGTTGTCCAACCGCCTGGCCCCGGAACACCTGGAACTGATGGTGTCAGAACCCTTTGGATACATTGACCGCATCCACAATGCCGGGGCCCTGTTTCTGGGATCCTACACCCCTGAACCCATGGGTGACTATATTGCCGGGCCCAACCATGTCCTGCCCACCGCCGGGACTGCCCGGTTTTCCTCTGCCCTGGGCGTGGACAATTTCATAAAAAAAACCAGCCTGATTCACTATACGGAAAAAGCGCTTCAAAACGAGGCAGATGACGTGATCCGCCTGGCGGAAATAGAGGGCCTGCACGCCCATGCCAATTGCATAAAAATACGGAAAAAATAGGTGCCTGCCCTGCATTTTCCCGGACAAATATTTGCTAATGGATTGTGTATCACAAAAAACCTGGCAGTGAGCCCCTGGTGGTGTAATGTGACAGGACCGTCAGAGCCGGAGGGGGCCTGTTAAAAATATGCAAAGACGCTTCTGCCGGTGAATGGATTGCAGGATTCCATTATTCACATGGAACCCTGCCCCCGCAGGATCTCGGGCCGGTCACAGTACACCACCAGGGGCGGAATCCGGAACAGGGTGCTGCAGCAACGATCAAAAACCTGGCATGCCTATGGCAAATAGCCTGTTCCAGAAATTATATATTGACTGACAGACTGATTTCACCCTATATTAGAGGTTTATAAAAAATTTTGGCATTAACCTTATACCGTAAGATGCAACCACCATGCAGACCATAAGAGGATTCAGAGATATACTGCCCGAACAAATCCGGCTGTGGCAGAAAGTGGAAAAACTGGCCGTTGAATTGTTTGAAGCCTTCGGCTACCGGGAAATCCGCATTCCTGTGCTGGAAAAAACGCAGCTGTTCGCCCGGAGTATCGGGGAGGCCACAGATATTGTGGAAAAAGAGATGTACACCTTTCCAGACCGCAAAGGGGACAAACTGACCCTGCGGCCGGAAGCCACCGCCTCCATCTGCCGGGCCTATATCCAGCACAAGATGCATGCCAGTGATCCTGTCAGAAAATTTTATATGACCGGCCCCATGTTCCGGCGGGAAAGGCCCCAGAAAGGCCGTTACCGCCAGTTTTATCAGATCGATGCAGAGGTGTTCGGTATTGCATCCGCCCTTGTGGACTGCGAGCTGATCTTTTTACAGCACGAACTGTTCAAACGGCTGGGTCTCACAGGGCTGAGCGCCCATATCAACAGCCTGGGATGCCCGGAATGCCGTCCGGATTTTACCCGGTCCCTGCTGGATTTTCTGGGGGAGAAAAAACATGCCCTGTGTGACATCTGCCAGCGGCGGATGACCAAAAACCCCATGCGGATACTGGACTGCAAGGTACAGACCTGTCAGGCGGCTTTGACCGGGGCCCCTGCCACTGTGGACCATCTGTGCCCTGCCTGTGACACCCATTTCAATACGGTGAAAGCCACGCTGCAAAAGCAAAATGTGGACTTTTTCATTGACAAGTCTCTGGTGCGGGGTTTGGATTACTACACCAGAACCGCCTGGGAAATACAGACCACAAGCCTTGGGGCACAGAGTGCGGTTGCCGGCGGCGGGCGGTATGACGGCCTGGTAAAGGAACTGGGGGGACCTTCCACCCCTGCCATCGGATTTGCCATCGGGTTTGACCGGCTGGTGGAAGTGATGGAGCAGCTGGAACAGATACCAGCAGAACCAGGTCCGGACCTTTTCATTGTGGCCCTTGGGGAACCCGCCATGGAAGCCGCCTATCACCTGTCCTGCGATCTGAACCGGACAGGGTTTCAGGTGGTCACCGATTTCAGGGGAAAAAGCCTGAAAGCCCTTATGAAGCTTGCGGACAAACGCAATGCCCGCCACGTGCTCATTGCCGGTCAGACCGAAATGGCGGAAAACCGGATGATTCTGCGAAATATGGCCACCAGGGAACAGGTTTTTATCCCCATGGACCATCTGGTGCCTGAGCTGAAAAAAATTTTACAAACCAATAACGGATAACAGAGGATAGACCAGGTGACAGACTTACTAGGAGATATGAAGCGGACCCATTTTTGTTCTGAGCTGAGGGACACAGATATTGAAAAACAGGTGGTGTTAATGGGATGGGTACAGCACCGCCGGGATCACGGCGGGGTTGTTTTTGTGGATCTGCGGGACAGAGAAGGCATCACCCAGGTGGTTTTCAACCCCATGATATCACAGACGGTCCATGAAAAAGCCCAGGAGATCAGAAGCGAATATGTGCTGGGGATCAAGGGAACCGTGGCGGCCCGGCCGGCTGATATGGTCAATCCCAGCATGGACACCGGTGCCATAGAAATCCTGGTGCAGGAACTGGCCATTTTTTCCCGGGCCGATACCCCGGTATTTCCCATTGAAGACCGGGTGGAAGCCTCGGAAACCATCCGGCTGCAGAACCGGTACCTGGACCTGCGGCGGCCCCAGCTCAAGCGCAATATCATGGCCCGGCACCAGGCCACTATGGCCATCCGCAATTACCTGGACCACAACGGTTTTGTTGACATTGAAACCCCTTTTTTAACAAAATCCACGCCGGAAGGGGCCAGGGACTACCTGGTGCCCTCCCGGGTCAACCAGGGCCAGTTCTACGCCCTGCCCCAGTCCCCCCAGCTGTTCAAACAGATGCTCATGGTTGCAGGATTTGACCGGTATTACCAGATTGTCAAATGTTTCCGGGACGAAGATCTGCGGGCCGACCGCCAGCCGGAATTCACCCAGATCGACATGGAGCTGTCCTTTGTCAATGAAGACCAGATCATGGAGATTGCCGAAGGCCTTATCTGTGCCATTTTCAAAAAAGTACTGGATACGGATCTTTCCACCCCCTTTCCCAGACTCACCTATGCAGAGGCCATGGACCGGTTCGGTCTGGACCGGCCGGATCTGCGGTTTGGCCTGGAGCTTGTCAATGTTTCCGACATTGTGGCAGACACCGGTTTCAAGGTGTTTGCCGATGTGGTGAAAAGCGGGGGGCTTGTCAAGGCCATCAATGCAAAGGGATGTGCCGCCTTTACCCGCAAGCAGATAGATGAACTTACCGCATTTGCCGCTGTCTACCGGGCCAAGGGACTGGCCTGGATCAAGATCAAAGAGGACCAGTGGCAGTCTCCAATTGCCAAATTTTTCACTGATGATGAAAAACAGACCCTGGCGCAGCGTCTGGATCTTGCCCCCGGGGATATTGTGTTTTTTGTGGCAGACCAGCCCCACATCACCAATGAAGCCTTAGGCCAGCTCAGAAACGAACTGGGCCGCCGGCTGAAACTAATCCCGGAAGACCGGTTCTCTTTCACCTGGGTTACCGACTTTCCGCTGCTGGAATACGATGAAACAGAAAAGCGTTACCAGGCCCTGCACCACCCCTTTACCGCCCCCAGTGAAGCAGACATTCCCAAACTGGAAACCGATCCTTTGCAGGTCAATTCCCGGGCCTATGACCTGGTGCTCAACGGCATGGAAATCGGCGGGGGCAGTATCCGTATCCATGACACAGCCCTCCAGGAAAAGGTACTGGCGTGCCTGGGAATCCAGCAGGCGGAAGCTTGTGAAAAATTCGGTTTTCTGCTGGAAGCCCTGACAGCCGGGGCCCCGCCCCATGGCGGTATCGCCTTTGGCCTGGACCGGCTCATCATGCTGTTGTGCAAAGAAGATTCCATCAGAAACGTTATTGCCTTTCCCAAGACCCAGAAAGCCACCTGTCTTCTCACGGATGCCCCTTCCAGTTCATCACCGGCCCAGCTCCAGGAACTGGGCATCAGGCTGTCCAAAATAGGGGAATAAACACAGAGAGATCCTTCTTATCGGTGGACTTGGGCCGGCCCGGCAGATGATCCCGGGCCGCTTCCAAGATCCCTCACCGGTCAGGGGCAGGCATCGCCCAGCAAAAAAAATGGGGGTACATGGGGTTGCGCTGATGTTACGCCTTTTTGCGCTTTACATGAAGGATGGGGGTGTTGAATACCAGGGCTGACACATTGTCATCCCGTTTGACTTTTAACTCCAGAGAATCTGTATCAATTTCAAAATATTTGGAAATCACATCCACAATATCCTGCTGCAGGTCTGTCAAGGTGGTATCGTTGACTTCGAGTTTGTCATAAATCAAAGAGAACTGGAGCCGCTTTTTGGCATCATCCCTGCTGTTTTTTCTGGTGGTGAACCGTTTGAACAATCCGCTGAGCATGAAAATTCTCCTTATTGTTTTAACCCGAATGTCTTGCTGATTTTATGCCACATGCTGGTTTTATAGACCGGCATCTCTATGGGCAGCTCTTCTTCGCCGTTCAGACGTCGGGCTATCTGGCGGAAGGCCATCCCGGCCTTTGAATCATTCTGCAGCACCAAAGGGGTGCCTGTGTTGGAAGAGATCAGCACTTTTTCATCCATGGGCACCAGCCCCACAAGATCAATGGACAGGACTTCCAGCACATCTTCATGGCTGAGCATTTCCCCGCGCACCACCCGGGCGGGTTCAATGCGGTTGACAATCAGTTTGGGATTCAAAGACTTTGCATACAACAGCCCGATGACCCGGTCCGCATCCCTGACAGCAGACACATCCGGGGTGCATACCACCAAAGCTTCATCAGCAGCTACCACCGAATTTTCAAAACCCCGCTCAATGCCGGCAGGGGAATCCATGATGATAAAATCAAATTTGGACCGCAGCTGCCTGGCAACCCGTTCAACCCCGGCAGTGGTGAGCACGTCTTTGTTGTCGCTCTGGGAGGCGGGAATCAAAAACAGATTTTCTATTCTTCTGTCCCTTATGGCTGCCTGTTCAACCTTGCACCGGTCCTGAACCACATCCACAATATTGAAAACGATCCGGTTTTCAAGCCCCATGACAACATCAAGGTTCCGCAGGCCGATATCCATATCTACAATGGCAACACGATTGCCTTCCAGGGCAAGGGCCGCGCCAATGGAAGAGGTGGCAGTGGTTTTGCCTACGCCGCCTTTCCCGGATGTGACTACAATGATTTTTCCTTCCAAGTTCGCACCTCTGTATTTACATTATAATTATACCGGCTCCGGCCAGGGCATTTTCTTGAATGGGTTTGTCTTCATGTAATCCTGGACCAGGATGCTGCCCGCTTTCACACAGGCGAACTCCGGTGTGGCATGACTGCGCTCTTCACTGCCGGCAGCAGTTATTGTGCCGATCTTGACACTGGTGGGATCAAAGGCAAGGGCAAACACAATGGCGGTTTCATCTGTGGGGCTGCCGGCATGCACTTTTCCCGCCAGTCTGCCCAGTACAACAATATCCCCGCCGGAAATAATTTCCGCGCCGGGATTGACATCACCAAAAATCACCACATGCTTTTTTGTGTCAATCTTCTGGCCGGAGCGGACCCTGCCCCGGAGCATCAGCACATCACTGCGATGCTGGTTCCAGCCCTTGGAAAGATCCCGCTGCCGGATTCTTTTTACGGGGGTAGACTGTTTTTTCGGGGGAGCTGTCACCCTGCCCACTTCAAATTTTTCAATCAACCGGGATTTGACCAGGGCAAAAAGATCGTCATGTCCATGTGCAACTCCCATGTCGATGACCACATTGGCATTGACTGCCAGATGTTTCAATTTTGTAAAGATTTTATCCACTTCCGTGATCAAAACATCTTCCGGCCGGGAGGGATCCAGGGAGATCCACAATCCCCCGCCCACTCCCTTGATTTTTACAGGCGCGGCGTTTTCAAAATGTATCATGTCTGTTGTCTGGTAACTGCCTTTTTGTCCTGCATATAAATTGTGGGAAATATATGAGATAAGGCAAATCATGTCAAGCAATGAAAATGAGAATTATCTTTTCTCATGGTAATTGCTTTTTTCATTGACACCTGAAAAAGGGGCACTATAATACGCTGCCATGGGCATGTTCTTATACATAGAAACAAACACCCAAGGTTTTCTGCATACAGGCCCCGAAAGATCTCGGGCCGGGCACAGCATACCGCCAGGGGCGGGCTTGGGACGAGGACACCCCCCATGGAACGATGCAAAACCTGATGCACCTATGGCAAATATCCAGTTCCAAGCCTTTTGTGTTGCCCTAACCTGTGAATGCTGATAAAACCCGATAATGGAGGCGTTGAATGTTACTTGTAATGCAAAAAGGCACAACAAAAGATCAGGTCCGGGCTGTTGTTGCAGCTGTTGAAAAAAAGGGCTACACAGCACGGCCCATCCCCGGAGGAGACCGGGTATCCATCGGCATCCTGTACAACAAAGGATCTGTGGACGCCGGCCATTTTCTGGGACTTGACGGTGTAAAGGAGGTTATTCCGGTGACAAAACCCTATAAACTTGTCAGCCGGGAGTTCAGGCAGGAAAATTCCCAGATCACAATCGGTGACGCGGTTTTCGGCAATGGGACCATGCCCGTGATTGCCGGCCCCTGTGCAGTTGAAAGCCAAAAACAGGTACTGGGCATTGCCGCATCGGTGAAAAAAGCCGGGGCCACCCTTTTCCGGGGAGGGGCATTCAAGCCCAGAACCTCACCATACTCCTTCCAGGGCTTAGGAAAAAAAGGTCTGGAATACCTGGCCCTTGTCAAAGAAGAAACCGGGCTGCCTGTGGTCACCGAAGTCATGGATATTGAAACCTTTGATATGGTGGAAGGTTTTGTGGATGTCATCCAGATCGGTACCAGAAACATGCAGAATTTTTCTTTGCTGCGGCGGGCCGGGCAGTCGGAAAAACCGGTCATCCTGAAACGGGGCATGTCTGCCATGCTCGAAGAATGGCTCATGGCGGCGGAATATATCATGGAAGAGGGCAACACAAATGTGATTCTGTGTGAACGCGGGATTCGGACCTTTGTGCGCCACAGCAGAAATACCCTGGACCTGTCTGTTGTACCGGCAGTGAAAAAAGAAAGCCATTTGCCGGTAATTGTGGATCCCAGCCATGCCACCGGGGTCCGGGACCAGGTGGTCTGGCTGGCCTATGCATCTGCCGCTTTAGGGGTGGACGGTCTCATGGTCGAGGTCCACGATCACCCGGAAGCGGCATTGAGTGACGGTGCCCAGTCTCTGTATCCGGACCAGTTTGCCCAGGTTATGGAAAAAATGCGTGCCATAAGAACCATCATCGAGGCCCCGTGAAAACCCTTCACATACAGGGTAAATGGGGTGATTCCGCAATCCATGTGGGGGAACACCTGGCCAACGTCGGGGCATACCTGCCGGATCAGCCCCTGGTGATCATCACCGATGAGAACATAAAAACCCTTTATGGACAGTCCTTTCCCAAAGGACCTGTTATCACCATCGGTATGGGTGAACAGATCAAAACCCTTGCCACAGTGGAATATATCTTAACCCGGCTGGTGGATCTGGGATGTGACCGGTCCAGCTTTATTCTGGGAATCGGCGGCGGCATTGTCTGCGATATTACCGGATTTGCGGCCTCCATTTTTCTGCGAGGGGTGAATTTCGGATTTGTTTCCACCTCCCTTTTGTCCCAGGTGGATGCCAGCCTTGGGGGCAAAAACGGTGTCAATCTGTCTGCCTACAAAAATATGGTGGGGGTGTTCAACCAGCCCGGTTTTGTGATCTGTGATCTGGAGATGCTCCAAACCCTGCCACAGGATGAAATTTCCAACGGCCTGGCCGAAATTGTCAAACATGCGTTGATTGCAGATGCTGACATGCTGGCCTTTATGGAAAAAAACCAGCACAAAGCCCTGAAACTGGATTCTTGGACCATATTGCACCTGGTGTCTGCGTCTGTGGCCATCAAATCCCGGGTGGTGCAGCAGGATGAACAGGAAACCGGTGAACGGCGCAAACTCAATTTCGGCCATACCATCGGCCATGCCATTGAAAAAATCGACCCGTGTGGACACGGCCGGGCGGTTTCCCGGGGCATGGCAGCGGCAACCGTGTTTTCCAGGCAAAAAGGATGGATCAGCTCCCGGGAGGTGGACCGCATTATCGCCCTGCTCCAGGGGCTTAACCTGCCCACGGACCTGCATTACGATGCCCATAAAATCATGGATGCGGCCGGCCGGGACAAAAAAAAACACGGGGATTTTGTGCACTATGTGTTTCTGGAAGCCATCGGACGGGCCAGGGTGGAAACGATTTCTTTTGATGCACTGAACAGGTTTATCCGGTCTGTTTTTACAACCGCTTTTTGACCACCAGCCGGAACCCCACCCGTTCACTTTTCGTGGCCGGCATCATGCCCTGGCGGCGGGTACAGCCGGTGGCTGACACATTATCGCTGTAGGCCCCGCCCCGGACCACCCGGGGCTGCCTGTTTTCTCCATCACCGTACCTGTCGGATCCCTGCTTCCTGTACCCATGTTTGTCATAGATATCTTTGCACCATTCTGCGACATTGCCGCCCATGTGATACAGCCCCGGATCGCTGGCATAAAAAGTGTCCACCGGTGCGGTGCTCCCTTGAAAAGGACCGCTGTCACAGCCTCCGCAGTTGGCTTTTGGCATGAAATTCTCTTTTCCCCAGGCATAGGGAATGTCGCGGCCCCTGTTCCGGCAGGCATATTCCCACTGGGCCTCGGTGGGCAGAGAAAACCTGTGAAGGCTTTTCTGGTTGAGCTCTTCGATACATTCTCTCACCTGTTCAAAAGAAACCCTTTCCACAGGGTATAAGGCGCCTTTCTGGAACCGGGAAGGGTTGAATCCCATGAGACCCTGCCACTGGCCCTGGGTAACTTCATGGGCCCCCATCCAGAACCCGTCGAGACATTTTTTGTGGGCAGGCCGTTCATCTTTCCGGCATTTGCCTGCATGCTTGTGGCATCCCATTTGAAAACATCCCCCGGGAATCCAGACAAACACCATGCCGGTGACAGGCTCCTGCCAGCGGTCCCCCATGCGGTTTATGTCCATATCCTGCCGGAAAAAAAGCAGACCGCTGCAATCACCTGCATATTCCCACAATGCAAGATCGTTCCAGAGCTTTTTTGCCTTTTTGTCCCCCAGATCATACGCCTGCCTGACCCAGCATTTTGCCATGACCGGGTCCTTGAGCACCCCGTCACCGTCATAATATACCCGGGCCAGTTCCCGCATGGCCCGGGTATCACCCTGCCGCGCCGCCTGTTTCAGGTCAAAAATCTGCTGGCTGTCCAGGGCATGGCCCAAAACAGGGGTACACAAAACAACGATGGCCACCAGAACACTTCGGCATACAACCGATTTTTTCATGGTCCCTCCAGAAAATATACAGATATAAATCCAGTATAACAGGTGTCAACAGTTTTTCCAAACGGGACTAGATATTCTCTGGATATTTGCCATAGCAGCGTACCCGCTATGGGGAGCCCCAGTTGGTGTCCTGTGAACGGACCGTCAGATCCGGAGGGGCCTGGTAAAATTTGCCGGGATGATCCCAAACAAAGGGCGGGTGCTGCACTTAATTGTTCTTATGCAGACAGGCCCCGCAGATCTCGGGTCGGGCACAGGACACCAACTGGGGCGGGGCCCGGGAAAGCGTGCTGGATAGAACGACCAAAAACCTGGCATGCCTATGGCAAATATCCAGGGATATTCTGGATATTTGCCATAAGCGCACCAGATTTTGCATCGTTCCATGGCGTATCCTTGTCCCAAGCCCGCCCCTGGAGGTTTGCTGTGCCCGGCCCGAGATCTTCCGGGGCCGGTTTTCGTACCTTTTTTCAGGAAAGGAACAGTTCACCCGCATACGGTTCTGTCATCCTGGCATGTCTGCTGGCCCCTCCGCTCTGACGGTCCTGTCACAGCACACCTCCAGGGGCTTCCTGACAAGGTCCTTTGGTGCACAATCAATTATGACAAATTTCCATAACGGGATATCTGCCCAAAAAACTTCTTGACAAATACGTTTCAATCCTATTTAATATCCAAAATGAATTAAGAAAAAGGAGGTCGGTGTGGACCGGTTCACACAGTTGTGCAAAACCCATGGATTAAAGATGACGCCCCAGCGCGCAGCGGTATATGAAACGCTGAAAAATTCAAAAGACCATCCCAGCGCAGACCGCATCCATAAACAGCTTTTGCACAGCTTTCCCAACATCTCTCTGGATACGGTAAACCGTACCCTGATCACCTTTGCCCGGATTCAGATGATCGATGTGGTGGAGGGCCAGGGAGATCCCAGAAGATTTGATCCCAACCGGGAAGACCACCACCATTTTTACTGCCTGTCCTGCAATATGATTTTTGATTTTCATGATCCCGACCTGGAACAGCTCCCGCTGCCGGAAGAGATCACCCGGACCTGCACCATCACCGGAAAACGGCTCTGCCTGACCGGCTATTGTGAGAACTGCAGGCAGCAGGCAGCACGCACAAAAGTATCAGCCAATTAATTTTTTAACCCTTGTAAGGAGGAACATCCATGCCAAGTGTAAAAGGAACCAAAACCGAAAAAAACCTGTTAACCGCATTTTCCGGTGAATCCCAGGCACGAAACCGGTATACCTATTTTGCCAGCAAAGCCAAAAAAGAAGGATATGTCCAAATATCTGACATATTTTCCGAGACGGCTGACCAGGAAAAGGAACATGCCAAACGGCTGTTCAAGTTCCTGGAAGGCGGTGAAGTGGAAATTGCCGCAGCCTTCCCAGCCGGCGTCATCGGCACCACGGTGGAAAATCTGAAAGCCGCCTCTGAAGGTGAAGCCTATGAATGGACAGAAATGTATCCGGGTTTTGCCGCGGTTGCAAGAGAGGAGGGGTTTGATGCCATTGCCATGGTATTTGAAGCCATCGCTGTTGCGGAAAAGCAGCATGACAAGCGCTACAAGGACCTGGTCGCCAACATAGAGGGCGGCAAAGTCTTTAAAAAAGATGCCCCTGTCACTTGGCGCTGCCGCAACTGCGGATACCTGCATGAAGGGACCGAAGCCCCGGAACTGTGTCCGGCATGTGCCCATGAACAGGCCCATTTTGAGGTTCTTGGAGAAAACTGGTAAGCTGGAACAAGCACCCCTAAAAGATTGCCTAAAAAACCCACGCCCCTTCCCAGGCCCTGGATTCACTTTAAAAAGATGCATCCAGGGCCTGGACGCATCTTGGCCCGGGTTTACGCATTGCTATAGGGGCTAGTCATTTATTGTCCTTTTCTGCTGAATCAGCGGACCGACATACATTGGCGCCTTACTCCTGAGTTTCTGTCAACAAAAACAAGAAAATGAGGAAGGGGAACTGGGTTGGGGGTTTCCAGCGTCAGGGGTGTACAAACAGCTGATAATGTGACAACCATCGACCAGCCCCCACTGGATACTTGCCATAATAGTGTACAATGCCATGGAAAGCCCCTGGTGGTGTCTTGTGAACGGAGCGTCACAGCCGGAGCGGGCCTGGTACAATATCTGGAATGATTCCTATCGGAGGCTGGACCGCTGTATTTCATTGGTACATGGATCCAGGCCCCCGAAGGGTCTCGGGCCGGGGACAGGACACCATCAGGGGCGGGCCCGTGCCAGCGTAATGAACAGACAATCAAAAACCCGGGATACTGACAGCAAATATCCAATCAGCTTATTCATTATTTGACAAAACCGCCTTATGCACATATAGTTACAGACAATTGGTCACAGCTGATGCAGCCCCGTTAGATTGCATCAAAGACCACAACATATGAGCCTGAAGGCTGACCAGCAGCGATCCGGCCGGGCCGATGTCCGGTCGAAAAGCAAATGGCAGCGCAGGTGCATCGCTGAGACGTCTGTATTCTTGGATACAGCGGATGTTAACCCAAAACAAGACAGGACATACCCATGGCAGAAAATATTATAGAAATCGATGATGATGGATTTGAAAAAAAAGTACTGCAGTCGGAAAAACCCATAATGGTGGATTTTTGGGCTCCCTGGTGCGGGCCCTGCAAAGCCATCGCCCCCACTGTGGAAGCATTGGAAAAAGAATATGGCGACCAGATGACCTTTGCCAAGGTCAATGTGGATGAAAACCCCATTAGTCCCAGCAAATACGGCGTACAGGCCATTCCCACCCTGATTTTTTTCAAGAACGGTGAGATTGCCGAACAGATAACCGGCATGGTTGGCAAGGAAAAACTGGAGCAGACCATAAAAAATGTCTTGTAAGGAGACTTTTGCATGACCGATTTTGATTATGATCTTGTGATCATCGGTGCCGGTCCGGCCGGACTCACTGCCGGTCTTTATGCGGCCAGGGCAAGAATGAACGTACTGCTGCTGGAAAAAGCTGTTCCCGGCGGCCAGATCATTGTCACAGACTGGATAGAAAACTACCCCGGTTTTCCCGAAGGTATCAGCGGGTTTGACCTGGCGGAAAAAATGAAACATCAGGCCGAAGAGATGGGCCTGAAAATTGACACAGCAGAAGTCAAATCCCTGCAATTAGGCACTGATGTAAAAGAGGTGGTGCTGGCAGACAGAACCATCAAAGCAAAAAGCCTGATCATTGCGTCCGGGGCTTCTCCCAAAAAACTGGGCATCGGCGAAGACCGGTATATGGGCAAGGGAATTTCATTCTGCGCCACCTGTGACGCCCCTTTTTTCAAGGACAAGACGGTTGTGGCCATCGGCGGCGGCGACACAGCGGTACAGGAATCCATATACCTGACCAAATTTGCCAAAAAAGTCTATCTGGTCCACCGCAGAGATGAACTCCGGGCAACCAAAATCCTCCAGGAAAGGGCCTTTGCCAATGACAAGATTGAAATGGTATGGGATACTGTTGCCACGGGTGTTGATGGTTTTTTTGGTATCGAAGGGGTCCATGTTAAAAATGTCAAAACCGGCGAAGAAAAGACCCTTTCGGCAAACGGGTGTTTCATCTGGGTGGGTACGCTGCCCAATGCCGAATTCACAGGCGATGATATTGCAACGGATGCATATGGATTTATCCGTGCCGATGCCCGGATGGAAACCAGCGTGCCCGGCGTTTTTGCTGTCGGCGATGTCAGGGACACCCCGCTGCGCCAGGTATCCACAGCCGTAGGGGACGGTGCCATAGCTGCGGTTTCTGCAGAACATTATATTGAGAACCTGTAAAATGAAACAAATACTGTATCTGGCATGCCTGGTGCTGCTTGTCTCGGGATGCGCCCTGTTCGAAGATTCCCGAAGAATGGAAAAAACCGCTGAACAGCTGGCTGCTGAGGGTGCATCCGCTTTTATGCGCGAGGATTACAAGGATGCGGTCAAAGCATATACTGATCTCAAAGACTGGTATCCTTTTTCCAGATACGCCATCCTGGCGGAACTCAAAATTGCTGACGCCCATTTCCAACTGGAACAATATGAGCAGGCAGTTATTGCCTATGAGCAGTTTGAAAATCTGCACCCCAGAAATGAGGCAGTCCCTTATGTGATCTATCAGACAGGCCTGTGCTGGTTTAACCGGATCGATAGCGTGGACAGGGATATCACACCGGCCAAAAATGCCCTGGCCCAGTTCAAACGATTGTCAGAGCAGTTTCCAGACAGTGAATATGCCCAAAAAGCGCCGGAACTCATGAATGCCTGCATTGACAAAATTGCCGGCCATGAACTGTATGTGGCACAGTTTTACATGAAAACCGGACAATACCAGGCCGCCTTAAAACGGTTTGAACACATCGTAGAATTCTATCCCGGTACGGATCACAGCCAGACCGCTTTGAGCCAGATACCGGAATGCGCTGCCAGGACCCAATCCGCCAAAAAAGAATAAATTTTCCTTTACTTTTTCCCAAAGAAGCTGTAAATGTGTCAGGTTATATTTTTAATGGAATAATTTTTCTTTCAGGAGATTTGGATATGTCTAAAGAATGTGCCATTTGTGGAAAAAAACCCATGGTGGGCAACAATGTCAGCCATGCACACAACCTGAACAAAAGACGGTTCAATCCCAATTTGCAGCGGGTCCGGGCCCTTATAAAAGAGGGCTGCGTCAGAAGAATTGACGTGTGCACCAGCTGCATCAAAGCAGGCAAGGTTACCAAGGCCGCATAAGCGCCAGCTGTGCCGCCACGCCTATAACATTTTTGCAGCCAGTTCCGCCAGGTCGGACCGCTCCCCTTTTTCCAGATTAATGTGGGCATACAGCGGCTGACCTTTCATTTTTTCAATGATATAGGCAAGCCCGTTTGTCTGGCTGTCCAGATAAGGGTGGTCGATCTGGAAAATATCACCGGTAAACACAATCTTGGTGCCCTCCCCGGCCCGGGTAATGATGGTTTTCACCTCATGGGGCGTCAGGTTCTGGGCCTCATCCACAATAAAAAATACCCGGACAATGGATCGCCCCCTGATATAGGAAATGGGGGTGATCACTATCTTTTCCTCCTCGATCAGTTCCCGGATCTGCCGGGAACCGGTGTTGTTCTCATTGAAATGGTTCTGAATCACCGCCAGATTATCATATAGCGGCTGCATGTAGGGATCCAGCTTGGAGGCCACATCCCCGGGCAGAAAGCCCAAGTCCTTGTTGCTCAAGGGAACCACCGGCCGGGCAATAAATATCTGCCGGAACAGCTGTTTTCTGGACAGCGCAGCTGCCAGGGCCAGCAGGGTCTTTCCGGTGCCGGCTTTGCCCGAGACCGTCACCAGGGGAATTTCCGCATTGAGCATGGCATTGAGGGCAAAGGTCTGCTCGGAATTTTTTGGCCTGATGCCGTAACATACCTGTGGCTGAATGGATTTCACGGTCTGGGTCCTGCCGTCATAAAATGCCAGGGCAGAGTTGGATCCATTTTTCAAAATCAGGTTTTCATTGGCATAAAATTCTTTTTCCACACCCAGGTGTGCCTTGGCAACCGCATACGGCTTTTTGAAAAGGCTGTCAAAAATTTCCGGCCGGACATGCTCCACCACCTGCAGTCCGGTATACATATCGGAAAGATTTGCAACAAATTTTGAATTGTAGTTTTCTGTTTTCAATCCGATGGACCTGGCACGAAGCCGCAGGTTGACATCCTTTGTGACAAAAATAACATTTTGAAAACGGTGTTGCTTGGCAACAGAATAGGCAATATTCAAAATCTTGATATCGGATGTGATCTCCGTAAAATTTTCCCTGATTTTCTCATCCAGAGGCACATCCAGGCAAATGGCAATGGAGCCTTCTCCATTTTCAATGGGTACGCCGCCGTTGAGCATTTTATCAGAGGACAGTGCATCCAGGTTTCGCAGAAAATCCCTGGCATTGGAGTTGATGACATTGTTTCCCTTTTTAAATCTGTCCAACTCTTCAATCACTGTGATGGGAATATAAATGTCATTGTCCTTGAACTGGTGAATGCACCCGCTGTCATGCAGGATAACATTGGTATCCAGAATAAAAATTTTTTTCATGCACCGCTTCCTTTTGCATGGGATGTGGCTGGGCCCATGTCATAATGGTTTCTATTGTAAAATATGCTACTCATGCCGGACAACGCGTTTGACATCGATGACTTTTTTCACCCGTCGCAATTCCGACATGAGCTTGCGCAGCTGACCCGAACTTTCCACCATGACCGTGAAATACAGCATGGCCACCCCGGTATCAGAGGTGTCGGTTTTGGCATTCAAGATATTGGTTTTGTTTTTGGATATCACCGAAGCAACATCAGCCAGCAGGCCAAAGCGGTCATCGGTTTTGATCCGGATACTGGCTGGATAGGATTCGGTATATTCCCCGCTCCACTGGACATCAATCAGCCGTTCCCGGCTCATTTTCATGACATTGATGCAGTTTTTCCGGTGAATGGTCACCCCCTGACCCTGGGTGATATACCCTGTGATGGGATCACCGGGCAGGGGATTGCAGCATTTGGAAAATTTGACCAGAACATCATTGAGTCCTTTGACGATAATACCGGTGTCCGATTTTTTCGGCCTGCTGTCCGCAATCTTTGATATACCCCCCTCTTCCTTGACGTCCTGCTCCACCTGGGGCAGCGCCTTGTTGAGAATCTGCATGGGGGTGAGTTTTCCAAATCCCACATGGGCAACAAGATCTTCCACGGTCTTGAATCCGAAATGTCGTGCCACCTCCCCTATTCTGCCGGATTTCACCAGGGCATGAAAGTTCTGGTTTTTCTTTCTGAACAGTTTTTCACACATTTCCCTGCCAAGGGAGTAGGACCGCTCTTTTTCCCTGGCATTTATCACAGCCCGGATTTTGGTTCTGGCCTTGACGGTCTTGACAAAATTCAGCCAGTCCGGACTGGGGGAATGGCCTTTTGTGGTGATGATTTCCACTGTATCACCGGTATTGAGTTCGTGGGCCAAAGGAACGATCTTTCCGTTCACCTTGGCACCGGTACACTCCGCCCCCACTTCCGTATGGATCCTGTAGGCAAAATCCACAGGCGTGGCCCCTTTGGGAAGGGTTTTGATATCGCCGGCAGGGGTGATCACATATATTTCATCCGGGTACAGGTCGATGCGCACATTTTCGAGAAACTCATCCGGATCATTGAAATTTTCCTGATTTTCCACCAGATTCCGTATCCAGGCAAACATCTCTCCGGTGGTCTCATCAATGTGGCGGCCTTCCTTGTAGCTCCAGTGGGCTGCAATACCGGATTCCGCTATCCGGTCCATTTCCCGGGTCCGGATCTGGATCTCCACCCGCTCTCCTTTGGGGCCGATGACCGTGGTATGGATGGACTGGTACATGTTGGGTTTGGGATTGCCGATATAGTCTTTGATCTTGTAATAGATGGGCTTCCACATGGAATGGATGGCACCCATGGCTGCATAGCACTGGGGGACCGTATCAAGGATGATCCGGAAGGCGATGATGTCATACACTTCATCAAAATCCAGATTCTGGGAGATCATTTTCTGGTAAATGCTGTAGTGCTGCTTGTACCGGCCCTTGATGTCACAGGGCAGCTCCATCTCCTCCATTTTATAATGCAGGCTGGTGGACACCTCCTTGATATAGGCTTCTTTTTCATCCTTGGCCCGGTTCACCAGGGCATCGATATATTCATAGTCATCGGGCAGGGTGTAGAAAAAGGCTATTTCCTCCAGTTCGTGCTTGACCCAGAATATTCCCAGACGGGCGGAAATGGGGGCATAGATATCCAGGGTTTCCTGGGCGATGGCTGCCTGTTTGTCCGGTTTTTTATGGTACTTGAGGGTACGCATGTTGTGGAGCCGGTCTGCCAGCTTGATGAGCACCACCCGGATGTCATCGGCCATGGCCAGAATCATCTTCCGCAATGACTCCGCCTGCTGGGCCACCTTGTTGGAAAAAGGCAGGGCGGAGAGCTTGGTCACCCCTTCCACAATATGGGCCACCCCGGGGCCGAACATCTCCTGGATATCCTCCTTGGTGGCCGGGGTGTCTTCAATGACATCATGGAGCAGGGCTGCGGCAATACTTTCCACATCCAGGCGCATATCCGCCAGGATCTTTCCCACCTCCAGGGGGTGGGAAAGATAAGGTTCTCCCGACAACCGGACCTGTCCTTCATGGACCCGGGCGGAATACACATAGGCCCGGTCAATGATATCCAGGTCTGCATCCGGGTTGTACTCCAAAATGGTGTCCAGTATGTCAGTGATTCGAATCATTGGCTGAACCTGTCCTGCCCGCCGATGAAACCCACCCGGTTAATAGGCTTTGGCAAACAGCACCCGCTGGTCACTGGGTTTGTCACAGCATATGCAGTGCCCGCTTTCCTTTGGACTGTCAAAGGGAATACACCGGATGGTGACGGACAGATCTGTTTTGATCTGTTCCTCACATGCCCCGGACCCGCACCAGTGAGAAAAAACAAAAGCGCCGTTATGGGTACCGGCGGTGTTGGCATACAGCTCATAAAACTGCTGCCTGGTATCGATATAAAAGGTGTTGGCCTGCTGAAATGCCAGGGCCCTTTCAAACAGGACCTGCTGGATACTGTCCAGAATATCTGTGATCCCGGCTATGAAGCTGTCTCTGTCCATGCTCTCCTTGTGGCTGGGATCCTTGTCTCTACGGGCCATGAACACGGTGTTGCCGGCAATATCCCGGGGGCCCAGCTCCAGCCGGACCGGAATCCCTTTTTTTACCCAGTCCCATCCCCTGGCACCACCGATATCCCGGTCATCGATTTCCACTTCCACCGGCCGGCCATAAAATGTTTTATCTGCCAAAGCAGCTTTCAGGGCATTGGCACTTTCCAGCACGGTTGTATTGTCTTCTCCCTTTTTGAGAATGGGCAGAATCACCACATGGGCGGGTGCGATGCGCGGTGGCACCACCAGACCGTCATCGTCGGAGTGGACCATGATCATGCCGCCGATCATCCGGGTGGAAGTACCCCAGGAGGTGGTCCAGGCATACTGTTCCTGGCCCTCCTCGTTCTGGAAACGGATATCGGATCCTCTGGCAAAATTCTGGCCCAGAAAATGGGAGGTGCCTGCCTGAAGGGCTCTTCTGTCCTGCATCATGGCTTCGATACAGGTGGTATCCTCTGCGCCGGGAAACCGTTCTGACAGCGTTTTACGTCCTTTTATCACCGGCATGGCCAGCCGTTCTTCCACAAAATCGGCATACAAATCCAGCATCTGCAGGGTTCTTTGCACCGCTTCCTGTTTTGTGGCATGGGCGGTATGGCCCTCCTGCCACAAAAATTCACTGGTTCTCAAGAACATGCGGGTGCGCATCTCCCACCTGACAACATTGGCCCACTGGTTCAACAAGATGGGCAGATCCCGGTAGGAAGAGGTCCACCTGGACATGGACTCACCAATAATGGTTTCAGAGGTGGGCCGGACAATCAGGGGCTCTGCCAGTTCCCCGGCCGGCACCAGTTTGCCGTTTGCATCTTTTTCCAGTTTATGGTGGGTGACCACGGCGCATTCCTTGGCAAACCCATCCACATGTTCGGCTTCTTTTTCCAGGTAGGACAACGGGATGAACAAAGGAAAATAGGCGTTTTTAACCCCGGTTTTCTTGAATTGTGCATCCATCTGGTTCATGATGTTTTCCCAGATGGCAAATCCCCAGGGTTTCATGACCATACACCCCCTGACCGGTGAATTTTCCGCCATATCCGATGCCTTGATAATCTCCTGGTACCACTGGGCATAATCCTGTTCCCGGGTGGGGGTAATTGCTGTTTTATTCTTTGCTCCCATTCACATCCTCCGCATTTTGCGTCATTTTATCGATTTCATACAGCAGGTGTGCAACCAGCTGGTCCTGGTCCACTTTTTTACACACCCTGCCTTTTTTAAATATAATCCCGGTGCCGTCTGCGCCTGCAATGCCGATATCCGCTTCCTTTGCTTCGCCCGGTCCATTGACGACACATCCCATAATGGCAACTTTAATCTGAGAATCCCGTCCAAGTAAAGCTTTTTCTACATCCTGGGCAATTTTAAACAGATCGATCCGGCACCGGCCGCAGGTGGGGCAGGAAATGATCTCCGGCCCTCTGTTTCTCAGTCCCAGTGCCCGGAGAATTTCATACCCGGTGCGGATCTCTTCCACCGGGTCCCGGGTCAGAGACACCCGGATGGTATCCCCGAGTCCCATAGACAACAGCATGCCGATACCGATGGCGGATTTGGTGATCCCGGCATACAGCCCGCCTGCTTCGGTAATGCCCACATGAAAGGGCACATCCGTTTTTTGGGCCAGCAGCTGATAGGCGTCCACAGTTCGGGCCACATCCGATGCTTTCAATGACACCTTGATATCATAAAACCCCAGGTCTTCCAGCATCCGTATATTTGCCAGACCGCTTTCCTTCATGGCCTCGGCAGTGGCCCCCAGGCGCTGTGCCATCTCTTTTTCCAGGGATCCGGCATTCACCCCGATGCGGATGGAGATGCCATGGGCTTTTGCACAGTCCACAACTTTTTTTACCTTGTGGTGCGCCCCGATATTGCCGGGATTAATGCGCAGCGCGTCTGCCCCGGATTCAGCAGCAGCCAGGGCCAGCCGAAAATCAAAATGGATGTCTGCAATCACGGGAATGGTTACCTGGGCTTTTATCTGCCGGATGGCCAGTGCATCCGCCATTTCCGGCACCGCCACCCGGATGATCTCACACCCGGCCGCCGCCAGACGATTGATCTGGCGGACAGTGGCTGTCACATCCCTGGTCCGGGTATTGGTCATGGACTGGACCGACACCGGCGCATCTGACCCCACAGGCACATTGCCCACATGGATCTGACGGGTTTTTCTTCTTTTCTGCACCAATGACATGATGGGTTTCCTGTTCATTTTTCACAGGCCTGCACCTGAGAGATCCCAAAAAAATGGATCTGGATACCGCCCGAACAATTTTTATATGAAAGCCGTTAGCCGTTAGCTATTAGTACGCAATTATTCGCTTCCAGTAAACAAAATTTTCCCTGCTGTTACCACCGGCTAACACTTTCATACTTTGTTGTGCCCACCAAGGCATGGGTATTTATCGGGAGCAGCGTACCACATTTTACTTGACTGATTCAAGCCGGCAGCTGGGACGGAATATCGGTAAACATGGCAGACAGCAAGGACAGTGACCGGTTCAAATCCTGGCGGTTGAATACCTCCAGGCTCACGGTTGTTTCACAGTCAGCCAGCAGGCTGCGCACCTGATGCAGCTGGTGCGGCTCCAGATGGTCCAGGCTGATATGGTCTTTCATCTTTTTTTCCAGACAGGCCGTACCATGGAGATGGACCAGTGCCAGGCGGTCCCTGAAAAGCGCAAAACTGTGGGCCAGGTCATACCCATACCGGAAATGGTGGCCGGCATCGATACATATCCTGAAATCATGGGCTTCTGCCAGAGGCTGCAGCAGGGCGGGAGCATAATCCAGGGTTTCCAGGGATATCACCCCGGGGGACGGCAGCAGGGGCTTCAGACGTTCCAGGCCGTCCAGGGCACGCACCTGCCAGGCATCCACCGCTTTTTTCTCTCTTTGAAATCCCATTTCCAGATGAAGGGTATGGGTGGAAGGCGACAGGGGTGCACACAATTCCACCACCCGGGCCATGGTATCCGCCGCTTTTTGCCGGTGGTTTGCCGCACTGCCGGTCAGGCTGACATCTGTGGGCAGATGCACATTATACCCCACATCCAAATCCCGGGACAGGCATGCCAGCTCGGCAATCTGGTCACGGGTCGGCAGGACGTCTCCGGGCATGCTTTCAAACACCAGCAGTTCGATCTCATCAAAAACCGCACCGGTTTTGCGGACATTGGGAATAATGTGGTCCGGGTATATGAATGAGGTGGTTGCCAGGCAGAAGCGCCGTTTCATTTTCATTGTCCCATCCCTGCCGCCTGGTGCAGCGCAGCCAGGAAAATGGCGGCTGCCAGCCCTGCCAATGCAGCTGTCTGCATGAGCCGGCAGGCAGATAAAATGGCCGGCAGGTGCGGTTCATCAAACCTGTCACCAATACAGGGTTTGTCCACCTGCCTGCCGTGGTATATACCCGGCCCGCCCAGGCGGATGCGCAGGGCTCCGGCAAAGGCAGCCTCGGGAAATCCCGCATTGGGGCTTTTGTGCTGTCGTCCCTGGGAAAATCCGGTTTTGAACGCCCCGGCACCGGAGGCTTCGGGGACAAAAAAGGCGGCGGCCGCAATCACGAACACCGACAATCTGGCAGGAACAAAATTGGCGGCATCATCGATGCGCGCTGCTGCCCGCCCGAACAACGCATAGATATCATTGTTATATCCCACCATGGAATCCAGGGTATTCACCATTTTATAGGCTACTGCGCCGGGCACCCCCAGCACCAGTGCCCAGAAAAGCGGGGATAAAAAACCGTCCACAAAATTTTCCGCCACCGTCTCTACCGCTGCCCGGGTTATACCGGATGCCTCCAGGGTACGGGTTTCTCTGCCCACAATCATGGACAGGCTGCGCCGGGCTGCGGCCAGATCTTTTGCCCCAAGGGGCTGTGCAACAGCAAGGGCTGCGTCTTTCAGGCTTTTGACGGAAAAACAGTAAAACAGCAGCAGCACCTGTACCCCTGCGCCAAAAAACGGATGGATCCGGCCCGCTGACCAGACCAGGGCCAGGGCGAGACAATAGGCGCATATAATCAAAAAAACGGCAAAAACCAGGCCCGCTGTAAACGGTTTGATAAAAAACCGCCGGAATCGGGGCTCAAAAAACCCGATTGCCCGGCCCATGTATACCACTGGATGGGGCAGGTTCCGGGGATCACCCAGAACATAATCCAGGACAAAGGCGGCGAAAATTATATACCAGGCAGCCTCAACCACGGGCCAGGGCCTTTTGGAGGCTGCGGACCAGGGCCGTATTGGTTTTCCGGTCCTTGAGGGAAAACCGCACATACCGGGGGCCAAGGCCGGTAAAATTGCTGCAGTCCCGGATCAGGATCCGGTCTGCGCCCACCTGTTGGCAGAAGTGAGGGGCGATGTGGTGCAGCAGTTTTAACAGGATGAAACAGGTATGACCGGGTACCGGCACAAGACCTTTTTGGTCAGCTATTGCTGAAAGAACGCTCTTTTTTTCTTCGGCAATATAGGTCCGGGTTTTTTCATAAAAGGGCGCAATCTGTTCCGGGTGATCAAAAATATCGGTGATCACCACCTGGGCCAGGGCATTGACACTCCAGGGCTGGTAATACTGCATCACTTTGTCGACCAGGTGCTTTGCCCCGCTTAAAAATCCGGTGCGCAGCCCGGGAATGGTAAAAATTTTCGACATGGAAGACAATACCAGCAGGTTGTCATATGGTCTGTCCTGTACAAGGGAAATGTCAGAGGCCCTCTCCACAAAAGGAAGATAAGACTCATCCACCACAAAACACACACCAGGGTGCCGGCGCGCCAAGGTGGTGATGAACTCTTTTTCCACCCCCACCCCGGTGGGGTTGTTGGGGTTGCAGATAAATACCAGATCTGCCCGGGCAGCCATATCTGACACCGCTTCCAGATCGGGGACAAAGCCGTCTTCTGCCCTGGCCATGCAAAACGCAGGTGCAATGCCGTGCATGGCGCAGGCATCTGCGTAATCAGCATAGGTGGGTCCCAGAATCACGACCTGTTTCGCATCCAGGGCTTTTGGAATGGTATAGATAAACCAGGTGGTGCCGCTGCCGGCAATCACGGTATCCGGATCAATACCATGAAACCGGGCAAACCCCCGGGTCATGGACCCTGCGTCCGGCTCAGGAAGCCGATGGATGGCGGACAGGTTCTCCATGATAACGGTTTTGATCCGTTCGGGCGGTCCCAAAGGGTTGAGGTTGGCGCTCATGTCCATGATCTCATCTGCAGCGCATCCCAGTTTTTCTGCCAGCCCGGCTGTATTGCCGCCATGACCGATAATCATGATACGATCCTTTTCACAGCAAAGTTGCGCCGCAGCCCAGAAACAAAACCGCTTCCATAATTTCTGTCATGGCCCCGAGCATATCCCCTGTGATACAGTTCATTTTTTGTTTGTAAAACCATAAAATACCCACACAGCTGATGCCGAACAACAGGTTCAGAACCAGGCCGTTATACCCCAAAAACACAGATAAAAACAGGGGGATCAGACAATACACAAAATCTTTTGGTCCCAAAGGGGAGACAAACAGGTCCAGGCCGGTGCCGGTGCCAATGCGGCCATAGTCCAGAAACCGTATGCCGAAAATCATGGATGCCCTGGCATATGCAGGCACCAGCAGCAGCACCAGCAGGGCCTGCCCCGTCCCAAAAGCAATTTTTACCGCATATAGACCAGCCACCTTCATGGCCAGGACACTGACCACAGCCACAAGCCCCATCATGCCGGTGCGGCTGTCCTTCATGATCTCCAGGGCCCGCTGCCGGGACCTGTGGCTGAAAACACCGTCCGCCGTATCCCCCAGGCCATCCAGGTGAAAAGCCCCAGTGAGCATCACCAGACAGAGCACATCTGCCAGGGCAGCCACAGGCAGAGGCCACAGCCGGGAAGCGGCAAGATCGGTGAGCACCAGCAGGCTTCCCAGTATAAGGCCTGTTACCGGGAAAAAACGGATCATGCCCATGGGGGAATAGGCACCATGCCGCCCCGCCGGCAAAATTGTCAAAAACAGCAGACAGGACTGGAAGTCCGATAAAAAACCGCTTGTTTTCGGGGTATTCATGTATCCCCTTTTCTGGTGGAAAAAAACACCCCCCTGGCCTGTTTTCTGGCGGTAATGCGCCCTGCTGCTGATAGATCTGCCAGCAGCAGATCTATTTCTTCTGCCGGCAGTCCCAGAACAGCGGACAAATCTTCTTTTGTGCAGGGCCTGCGGTGAATGGTTTCCAGCACAGCAGAAGCCGGGTTTGCAGCCTTTTTATCCTGGGTCCTGGTGCCTGCCCGGGCGATGATCTCCACATTTTTTTCATCCAGGATCTGGACCACCCGTTCCAGTTCATCCGGGGAAGCCGGTGTAAGGGTATCAACCGTGCCCGGCCGGTCAAGGGTGTTGAGCTGTACCCGGTGGGGCTGTATCTTTTTGATGGCTGCCTTGAGCAGCTGCAGTTCTTCTCTTGTATCATTCACCCCCGGCAGAATGAAGATTTCCAGCCAGATCTCCCCGGCAAAATTTGTGGCAAATCCGGCAATACCATCCACAATTTTTTCCGGCTGGATACCGGCACAGGGCTGGTTGATGCGGTGGAACACCTTGGGGGAAACCGCATCCAGAGACGGCACCACAATATCAGCCATGGCCAGATCGGCACACACCCCGGGATCAGACATCAGGGTGGCATTGGTGAGCACCGCCACCTTCATCTTGGGTTTGTTTTTTTTGATATGGGCAATCACCTGTCCCAGGGCCAGGTTCAGGGTGGGTTCACCTGATCCGGAAAAGGTAACATAATCCGGGTCTTCATTGTGTGCCCAGTAATGGTCCAGTTCCCGGCACACGGTGTCACAGGAAACATATTCTTTGCGCTCTTTTGTCAGAAGCGTGGTATTTTGGCATTCACAATACACGCAGTTGAGGCTGCAGATCTTGTGGGTCACCAGGTCCACCCCCAAAGAGATGCCCAGACGCCGTGACAGCACCGGGCCGAACAGATGCCGGTATTTCATATGCCATCCTTTGGTTTAATCGTAACGGCAATCCCGGCCACAGTGAGCACCACCCGGTCAGCGGCCTTTGCCATATGCTGGTTCACCAGTCCGGCCATGTCCCGGAACCGCCTGGCCAGCGTGTTTTCCGGCACAATCCCGTACCCCACTTCATTGGTGACCAGAAATACCGGGCAACAGACCCTGGAGAGAGCCTCACTGGTCTGGTCCAGGCATTTTTGCATGGCTGCTTCATCCATTTCCAAAGCCAGCATATTTGCCGTCCACAGGGTCAGGCAATCCACCAGTAATACATCTGCTGTCCGGGCATGGGCTGCAATTGCGTCCTGGATATTGACCGGAACTTCCACCGTCTGCCAGTCATCGCCCCGCTGGGCCTGGTGTGCGATCACCCGTTTTTCCATTTCCCTGTCTTCGGGTACGGATGTGGCCAAAAACATTTTTCTGCTGCCGGGAACGGTGTTGGCCGCATCCAGGGCATACCGGCTCTTGCCGCTTCTGCATCCCCCGATGACCAGGGTTATGCTGTTTTTAACTGCCACAATATGTTTATCTCCCTTTTTTGCACAACGTTAAATCTGATCTAAATACCGTATCCACAACCCAAGATGCAACCCAAAAAAATAAACAGATGAGGGGTTTACAATCTATTGTGTTTCCTGTAAAGAATGAAAACCAATTCATTACATGATGCTCAAAGGTTTAAAGGAGGCAGGTGTGATCAACCGAAGTACTCTCAGCGTACTGGGCCTGAAACCCGTAACCCGCAACATGTGTTACGATTTTTATGTAAAAATCAACTCTGAGCTGGAAACAGCCGATGCCATAAAAGAATCTGTTTCCTGGTGGCAGGACAACAAATATAAACTCAACGAACTCTGGTGGGTGCTCAATTACTATTCTGAATCCCTGGATCCGGAACGGGATCTGCGGGCATATGTGGAGCAGCACCTGGATGCCCTGGCCCTGGAAAAAGCAGCAGCCATGGAAACCGCACCGGCAGAAGAAGAGGCCCAGGTTCTGGAACAGGCTTGAGCAAACAATGGTTTCAATGGAAACACCCGGTTTTTCACCCGGTATATTTTCATAGGTGAATTTTCAAAAGCAGGTGCCATGACCTGTTGCCGGATGAACAGGCCACAGGAAACCCGTTTATGAAATCCCTTGAAGAAATTTCTCTGCTGTATGAAATCAGTGAGGCGCTGAACCAGCACATGGACATGAAAAAGTCCCTGTTCAAGGTGTTGGGTGTGTTATCCGAGTCTTTGAACCTTGTCCGGGGTATCATTTTCTTGACCAACCGGGAAAACGGAGAAATCCGTATTGAAATCGCCCATGGCATTTCAGAGGAAACCACCCGGCAGATAACATACCTTCCTGGTGAGGGTATTGTCGGCAAGGTGGTGGAATCGGGCAAATCAGCTGTGGTGCCCCGCATCAGCGAAGAACCTTTGTTTCTGGACAAGACCCATTCCAGAAAGCGTGCCCGTGGACAGGACTATTCTTTTATCTGTGTGCCCATAAAAAAGGAAACCCAGGTGGTGGGCGCCATCAGTGCGGACCGGCCCTTTGAGGGAAAACACGCATTGCAGCAGGGGGAAAAATTATTGACCGTGGTGGCGGCCATGCTGGCCCATCATGTGATCAATCTCGAAACCGTGCGCCTGGAAAAAGAGCGGCTGAAATCAGAAAATCTGCGGCTGAAAACCGAGCTGGAAAACCGGTACAGTTTTTCCAATATCATCGGCAACTCCAATAAAATGCGGGAAGTGCTCCAGATGATATCCCAGGTCTCTTTTTCATCGGCCACCGTATTGATAAGGGGAGAGAGCGGTACAGGTAAGGAACTGGTAGCCAACGCCATCCACTATAATTCAGAGCGTCACCACAAGCCCTTCATCAAAATAAACTGCGCCGCCATTCCGGAAAACCTCATAGAAAGCGAACTGTTTGGACATGAAAAAGGGGCGTTTACAGGTGCCTCCCACCTGAAAAAGGGCAAATTTGAAATAGCGGATCAGGGCACCATTTTCCTGGACGAGATCGGCAACATGGCCCCGGGTGCCCAGGTCAAACTGCTGCGGGTTCTCCAGGAAAAGGAGTTTGAACGGGTGGGGGGATACAAACCCATCAAGGCGGATGTGCGCATTGTTGCCGCCACCAATGCCAATCTCGAAGAGATGGTCCAGCAGGGCAGATTCCGGGATGACCTGTATTTTCGGCTCAATGTCTTTCCCATCTATATTCCCAGCCTGCGCATGCGCAAAACCGATATCATTCTCCTGGCAGACCATTTTCTGGAAAAATACCGCAAAGAACATGGCAGGGATATCAAGCGCATCACCACCCCGGCCATTGACATGATGATGGAATACCACTGGCCCGGTAATGTCAGAGAGCTGGAAAACTGCATTGAACGGGCGGTTATCCTGTGTAATGAAGGCGCGGTTCATTCCTATCACCTGCCGGCCACCCTCCAGACCGGCATTGACTCCAAAACCCTGCCCCAGTCGCTGGAAAAAGCCGTGGCAGGGCTGGAAAAGGAAATTCTCATGGATGCGTTGAAAAACACCAAAGGCAATATCAAACAGGCGGCCCAGCTCATCCAGATCACGGTGCGCAAATTTTCCTACAAAGCTGCCAGATACGGCATTCACTACAAGGATTTTCGCTGATCCTTGCCGCAGGTCCCGAGAACCCGGTATTTGCCGTGCCGTGCCACGATGTGGGTTTACGGATGGAGGCCGGTGTTTTCCGGCCTGGCCCGGGCCCTTATCTTTGGATTGTCCACATCCACCCTGTTTACCCTGATCATCATCCCGGTGGCCTATTTTGCCATGTACAACAAAACAACACCGCACAAGGAGACGGACACATGAAAATGGAAGCATACATCCGGGCCATTGCCGGCCTGTTCATCCTGGCTTCTCTGGCCCTGGGCCACTGGGTTTCCCCCTACTGGTACCTGTTCACCGCTTTTGTGGGGCTGAACCTTTTACAGTCTGCGTTCACCGGGCTGTGCCCCATGGAAACCATCCTGGAAAAACTGTTCAACATTCCAAAAACCTGAGCAATGCTGCTATAGTTTTTTAAGCAGGGTTTTGCGGTCTATTTTCAGAATTTTCAAGGCCTTTGCCTTGTTTCCCCCGGTGTGGGCCAGCACCTGCCGGACATATTTTCTGGTCATTTCCGACAGGCTCATGGTAAGATCATTTTCCCGGGAGATGGTATTTTTCATTGCCGCCGGAAATGCGGCACTGTCCATATATTGGGTATCATGCATGATCAGATGCCGGTGTATCAGGTTTTCAAGCTCCCTGACATTTCCGGGCCAGGCATAATTTTTCAAAGCGGTAATGGCATTTTGTGTGAGCTTCGGTTCTTTTTTTCCCAGCTGTTTGGCATACTTCACCATAAAATGCTTTGCCAGCAGCAGGGTATCATCGCCCCGTTCCCGCAGCGGCGGAATCTCAACTGCAATGACATTGATACGGAAAAACAGATCCTGGCGGAACCCCCCTTTTTCCACCAGGTCGTCCAGTTTTTGATTGGTGGCTGCCATAATCCTCACATCAGCTGTGTTCTGCCGGGTTTCTCCCACCCGGGTATATTCTTTTTCCTGGAGCACCCTGAGCAGTTTTCCCTGGAGTTCATAGGGCAGTTCACTGATTTCATCCAAAAAAAGTGATCCGTTTTCCGCTGCCCTGAAAAACCCTTTGCTGTCCCGGTTCGCCCCGGTAAACGCCCCTTTTACATGGCCGAACAACTCACTTTCAAACAGGGCCGGGGGAACCCCCGGACAGTTGAAGGGAACAAAGGGATATACGGCCCGGGTTTTGTGGCTGTAGTGAATAGCCCTGGCCACCAGTTCCTTGCCTGTCCCGCTTTCCCCGTGAATCAAAACCGTGGCATCATTTTCACCGGCCTTTTGTATGGTGGCAAACAGGCGCTGCATTTTTTCCGACTGCCCGATAATACCGAACCGGGACCAGGTGTCGGAATAGAGTGCACCGGGATCGATCCTGCGCTCCTGGTATTTTTTTATGCATTTTGCCACGGTATCCATCAGTTCCGTATCAGTAAAAGGCTTGGTGATATATTCATCTGCCCCCTGTTTCAGGGCCGAAACAGCCCCTTTGATGGACCCGTACCCTGTCAGCATGATAATGCCCAGGTCCTGAAAATGGTCCCGGGCATATTGGATCATATCCAGTCCGGTCAGCCTGGGCATCTTGTAATCGGTGATCAGCACGTCAATGCCCTGGCCGGAGAGAACCGCTGCCGCATCTTCCACATTATGGGCAACCAACACACCGTACCCTTCAGATGCAAGGTTTCTTTGAATAACCTCACACGTGATCTTGTTGTCATCCACAACCAGAATCTGTGCCTTTGGTTTTTTGTCCGGCATCACCCGTTCTCCAGCGGCAGTGATATCTCAAAGATACTGCCTTTGCCAGGTTCACTGCTGACCTTTATATCACCATCATGGTTCTTGACGATACCGTACACCACAGAAAGACCCAGGCCCGTGCCCTGGTCCACATCCTTTGTGGTAAAAAACGGCATAAACGCACTGCTGATATGCCCGCCCGGTATCCCCACCCCGGTATCTTCAATGGAAAAGACTGCTTTGTCTGCTGCTTTTTTTACGGTCAGTGTTATTTTTCCCCCGTTTTCCATGGCCTGTATTGCATTGACGGTCAGATTGGTAACCACCTGTTGTATCTGGTTGGCATCTGCCATGACAAACACATCTTCTGAAAACCGCTTTTCAATTGTGATGCCCTGCCTGGCACACCGGGCCGCCAGAAACGTGAGGCTGTTTTCGATCTCCTGGTTCAGGCAGATTTTTTCTTTGCGCACAGGGGTGTTACGGGAAAACGCCAGCAGTTTTTTTATGATTTCCCGTGAATAGATCACACACTCCTGGATCCGGGACAGATCGTTTTCTGCCTGTTCCGGCAGATCGGGCACTTTGAGGGACAGCTGTGCCAAACCCAGAATGTTGCCCAGGGGTTCATTTAATTCATGGGCAACGCCGGCGGCCAGGCGGCCGATGGTGGCCAGGCGGTCATTGTGCAGCAATTGGTTTTGAATTATTTTTCTGGCTTCATCATCTTTTTGTTTTTTCATATAAAAGCTGATGATGTTGGCAATGCCTTTGAGCAGATTCCGTTCTTCGGTTAAAAAAGGGTCTGCTGTTCCGGCAAGGGCCGTTGGGTGGTAATACACCTCAATGTCCCCCACGGCCTCATTGTCGATGTATATGTCTTCTGTCTGGCAAATCTCTGATGCAAAAAATTCAGAAGACAGATAGATGTTTTCTTTGAACCGAATCCGGGCGCAGCAGTTTCGGGAAAACTGCCATCCTGTGGGGATAATGTGAACAATCTGTTTCAATGCAGCAATGGTATTTCTTTCCAGAACCACACACTGGGCCACCTGGTATAAGCAGTTGAGTTCTTTTACCCGTTCTTTTTCATTGGTTCGGACCTGCTGGTATGCATCATAAAACTGCTGCAGTTTCCTGTTCTGCTTTTCAAGGGCAGCAATTTTTTTTGGCAGATCATCTGTATTCTTCACAGCACATCACGGTGTTATGGTGTTTTTCCTGCAGGCAGCAGGTTTCCAGGTTTTCACAATTGCTGCAGATATTTTCACGGCAAGTCCCATTGACTGCAGACAATGGGGTGGTGATGTCGGCAACAGGTTGTGCGCAGACAACTTCCGGACTGGCGCAGGAAAATTCTTCACAAAAAATGATGGGCCTGGCATTGTTTTTCATGAAACTGCACTCTCCCACATGTATGCAATTGGCACAAAGACCTGATAAAACAGTTTTTTCCGGCATGATATCTCCTTTTTTTTAAGGTACGCAAACTGCCCTGGCTTTATAGATAGCAAAAGGTGTGCCGGAAAAAATTTTTTATAAAAATGCTTATATTTTAACAGGTTATTATATTTTATCTCTCAGCGCTGCCAGCCTTTGTCTGTGGAAAACTTCCAAAGGTATGGAAATTTTCCACACCGGCCGCCGGTATTTGCAACAGGTACCTTCTATGGCCCCGGGTTTCCGCCCGAATCCTGGTTTATCTGGTAGCCGGTTTTACGGGATGCCCCGTTAAAAGGGTCCCCTTCCGACACCATCCGGTCCAGAAGGGCTTTTTCACCTTCCAGGGGCAGCCGTCCGGTAAGGGTTGCCAGGACCACCTGCCGACCGTCCTGGTTTGTAAAAACAGCCTCGGCTTCCGCCCTGCCGTTTTCCTGGACACTGGTCAGGGTGACCCGGCACTGGATGGTATCCCCGAAATAAACCGGATACAGGAACTTGAATGTCATGCCCGTGGCCAGCCATCCCACCTGGCCCCCGAATTCACAGATCATCCCCCCAACCAGAAGCCCATGGCAGATCAGGTTCTTGAAACCCTTGGTCCGGGTCCAGCGGGCATCGTAATGCACCGGGTTGTAATCCTGGGTCAGATCGCCGAAATCCCGGGTTTCTTTTTGTGAAAACTGCCGGGTGAAACAAAACGTATCGCCTGGCTGTAATCCCTGAACTGCACGATCCCGTATGGGATTGGCCATGGATACCTGCCTTGTTACAGGTTTTACGGAGTAGACCGGGCCAGAGACCCGGCTGTCATGAGTTTTTCTGAATACAGTGCAATGGTTTTGGCAAACCGTCTTTCCTGTGCATTGTAACAATCGGCCATTCTTCCGGCCGGTCACCTGGCCGGCCGGGTGCACCTGCATCCTCCACGCTGGGCAGCAACATATCCAAAGATGGAAAAATAGTAAAGGATTTTTATGCCAGCAGGGGCTGACCGGCTGCAGCGGACTGCAGCAACGGTCTAAAATCCGAGATGCTTACAGCACATATCCAGATGCCGAAACGGCCGGAAGGTTATCAGGCTTTTTTTACCCCGGCAATGAGATCACCTGCTGTGGCTGCAGCATCTCCCGGCAGCATGATGGTTTTGGGATCGGTATACAGGGTGTTGTCCACCCCGGAATAGCCGGGATTTGCATCAAAATTGCAGACCACAACATTGTTTGCCTCATGGGCCCTGAGAATGGGCATGCCGGATATGGGGGTACCTTGGGTTTCCATGGCAGCCGGATTCACCACATCACATGCCCCGAATATCAGCGCCACATCGGTCCGGGAAAATGCCGGATTGATATCATCCATTTCCACCAGTTTGTCATAATCCACTTCCGCTTCCGCCAGCAGCACATTCATGTGGCCGGGCATGCGTCCGGCCACCGGATGGATGGCAAAGACCACATCAGCGCCCCTGGATGCAAGCAGGTCTCCCAGTTCCACCACCTTGAACTGGGCCTGGGCCAGCGCCATGCCATACCCGGGAATGATAATGATCTTTTGGGCTGACACCAGTTTCTCCACAGCAGCAGCCAGAGGGGGTTGCTCTGTCCTGTCCGAAGATTGGGTCCCGGTGTCGGTTTCCGTCTGGGCCTCCCCGTCATGTGACGGTTCTTGTGACAGTTTTTCCACAACCTGCCGGATGGTTTCTCTGGCATTTCCCAGCAGCATGACCGTATTGCTGTTTTTGTACAGGGAATTT
>DATFJY010000302.1:0-6905 GCA_035268905.1 Desulfotignum sp. | reverse complement strand
AAGAACAATGAAGTGCAGCCACCCGCCCTCTGTTTGGGATCATCCCGGCAAATTTTACCAGGCCCCCTCCGGATCTGACGGTCCGTTCACAGGACACCACCAGGGGCTCCCCATAGCGGGTACGCTGCTATGGCAAATATCCAGTAATCCTGTACACCATGGCTAATAAAAGAATGTTTACTGAGTATCACGTTTTTCTGGCGGTTTACAAATCAAAACAGAAGTTGTAAGAACCTGATGAATGATCAACAGATACCGCAAGGAAACAGACAGTATGAAACAGATAGACTTGAGAAGTGATACCGTGACCCGGCCCACACCACAGATGCTCGAAGCCATGCTGGCGGCTCCGGTGGGAGATGATGTGTACGGCGAAGACCCCACCGTGAACCAGCTGGAACAGACCGCGGCCGAGATGACCGGCATGGCGGCCGGGCTCTTTTGTGCCTCAGGCACCCAGACAAATCTGGTGGCACTGCTGAGCCACTGTCAGCGGGGGGAGGAATACATCGTGGGCCAGACCGCCCACACCTATAAATATGAAGCCGGCGGTGGTGCGGTCCTGGGCAGCATCCAGCCCCAGCCCCTGGATTTTGCACCGGACGGGACCCTGGATCTGGCCACAGTGGAACGGTTCATCAAGCCGGATGATTTTCATTTTGCCAGAACCCGGCTGTTCTGCCTGGAAAATACCCAGGCCGGCAAGGTGCTGCCCATGGCCTATCTCAGGGAAGCCCGGTCCCTGGCAGACCGCCATGGTCTCGGATTTCACCTGGACGGGGCCCGGGTGTTCAATGCTGCCGTGAAATTGGGCATCGATGTCAAAGCGATCACCAGCCTGTTTGATTCCGTGTCCTGCTGCCTGTCCAAGGGGCTGGGCACGCCGGTGGGGTCGGTGTTGTGCGGATCAAAGAATTTCATCGCAAGGGCACGGCGGTGGCGCAAAATGGTGGGGGGCGGCATGCGCCAGGCAGGCATTCTGGCGGCAGCCGGGTTGTATGCCCTGTCCCACAATATCGACCGACTGGCGGATGACCATACCAACGCAGCCCGCCTGGCAGAGGGAATTTCCAGCATCGATGCCATCCACATCGATGAAAAAACACTCCAGACCAATATGGTGCTGGCAGATATTGACACAGACATGCAGGCCCTGGTGAAACACCTGGCAGACCAAAATATCCGCATCAGCCCGGGCAGCCCGGTGCGCCTGGTGACCCATCTGGATATCGATGCAGCGGATATCGACCGGGCAGTGGCAGGGTTCCGGTCATTTTTCAGCTGATTTTATGATGGCAGGGCCAGCTGCTATACCTTGATCTGCATATAAAACTGGCTGTCAGTGGGTGAGGATCTTGCTGATGAAATCTGCAGCCCGGTGGGTCTGGGGATTGTCGAAAAAGTCATCCGGCTTGCCGGTTTCGATGATTTTGCCGAAATCCATGAAAAGAACCCGGTCTGCCACTTTTTTGGCAAATCCCATTTCATGGGTGACCACGCACATGGTCATGCCTTCTGACACCAGGTTCACCATGACATCCAGCACCTCACCGATCATCTCCGGGTCCAACGCTGAAGTGGGTTCGTCAAACAGCATGATCTTGGGGGACATGGCCAGGCCCCGGGCAATGGCCACCCGCTGCTGCTGGCCCCCGGACAATTGGACCGGATACGCCCCGGCCTTGTCGGTGAGCCCCACCTGGGTGAGTTTTTCTCTGGAAATCTCTTCGGCTGCCGCAGCTGACATTTTTCTGACGTTCACCGGTGCCAGCATCACGTTCTGGAGCACGGTCATGTGGGGATACAGATGAAACTGCTGGAATACAAAGCCGATGTCGGCCCGCAGTTTGGTAAGGTTTGTCTTTTTGTCGTGTACCGGTATGCCGTCAACAATAATTTCCCCTTCCTGGATGGGCTCCAGGCGGTTGATGCACCGGATCAGGGTGGATTTTCCAGATCCGCTGGGACCACAGATCACCAGCACCTCTCCAGCATCTATATCCAGGTTGATGTCGTCGAGTACGTGGAGTTTGCCAAACCATTTGTTCACATTTTTGAATTCTATCATTTTGTATCCTTGGTTGCTTTGGTTTCCAGAAACAATTGCTGGTTCTGGTACCGCCTGTATCTATGCAGCTGATAACAATGGTGCCGGTACCAATGCTGCCGGTTTTGATGCCGCCCGGGTGCTGCATTACATTATACCGCCATCCGCCGTTCCAGGTAGTTGGACAAAAGGATCAGGGGATATGAAATGACAAAATACAGGGCCCCCACCAGGGAAAACACCATCAGGCCTTCCGGAATTCTCACCACAGTGACCCATCCCACCCGGGTCAGTTCCATCACGCCGATGACCGACACCACGGAGGTGTCTTTGATCAGCAGCACATACTGGCCCACCAGGGGCGGCAGGATCACTTTCATGGCCTGGGGGATGATCACCAGGCGCAGCTGCTGGATCAGGGTGAGTCCGGATGCGGTGCCTGCCTCCCACTGCCCCTTGGAAATGGCGTTGATGCCGCCGGCAACGATTTCACAGATAAAGGCGGATCCCATGATGGCCATGGCCAGCAAAGCTGCGGGAAAGGCTTTCAGCTGTATGCCCCATTCCGGGAGGATGAAAAACACGATAAACACCTGGACCACGAACGGGGTGCCCCGTACAAAGGAGACATATACCCCGATGAGCCGTTTGATGATCCTGTTTTTGCCGGAGCGCAGGATCCCTAAGATAAATCCCAGTATGGTACAGGTAAAAAGGCTGATAAAGGCGATCTGGGTGGTCATCCACAACCCTTTGAGGAAAAAGGGAAAGATTTCTACCAGCCGGGAAAAATAAAATGCCATCATGGTTAATATGCCTCCCGGAAGATCAGTTTTTTCTGGGACCAGTCTGCCAGGGATTTGAGGCAGAAATAGATGCACATGTAAAAGAAAGCCACGGTCAGAAAAGCTTCCGTTGGCATGAACCTTTCAGATGTCATGGTTTGGCCGCATCGGGTCAGCTCCATTACGGAGATCAGAGACAGCAGGGCGGAATCTTTCACCAGGACGATGGCCTGGCCGAGCAGTGGCGGGACCGTTGCCCCTAAAGCCTGGGGAAGGATGATAAAGCGCATGCGCTGAAAATAGTTCAGCCCGGAAGATACCCCGGCCTCGATCTGGCCGTCGTCCACAGAAGAGATGCCGGCCCTGATGATCTCTGCGATATATGCCCCGGAATTGAGCATCAAAGCGATGATACCGGTCTGGATTTCCGGCACACGGATCCCCAGGGTGGGCAGGCCGAAATACAAAAAATAGATCTGCACCAGTAGCGGGGTGGACCGGATGATCTCGATATAGGCGATGGCCGGATATTTGAGCAGTTTGCTGGAAGAGATCCGGCAGGCGCAGGCGATGGTGCCGGTCACCAGGGCCAGCATGATGGACACGATGGAAATGAAAAACGTGGATCTGAGCCCGGTTAAAAACAGGGGCAGATATTCAAAAATGATTCTAAAATTAAAGTCAGCCAGCATATGATCATCCCTTTTGCCGGGACGCATGCCCGAAGTACAACAGTTTTCGGACATGCGCCGTTCATGATACCATGTTGCTTAAGGTGCGGTGCTGTTCAAAAAAAGGCTGGTTAACGGATCAGTGGTCTTTTTTCCAGTCAGTGCCTTCCATCCAGTAGGAGATGTTTTCATCATAGATGCCTTTGGCACGGATGGTTTTGAAGTACAGGTTGATCCACTGCCACAGGTTCACAGATTCATGGCGCACGGCAAAGGCAAGGGAATCTTTGCCCTGGCCCAGGCGCTTGTCCAGCAGGCGGACGGAATTGGGCGGAAAATCGGGCAGCACGGTGAGCACGGCCAGGTCATCGTTGACACCGGCATCCACATGCCCTGCGATCAGGGCCTGGACCACCATGCGGCCCCCGCCTTTATAGGATTTGATCTCTGCATTGGGCAGGTACTGCTTGGCAATGGTTTCACCGGTGGAGCCCAGGAGCACACCCACGGTGACCCCTTTCTTGTTCACATCTTCAAGGGTCTGAAAGTCCGTATCGGTGCGGGTGAAGATACAGGGCTGCACCTCGATCCAGGGATCGGTAAAGGTGATTTTCAGGGCCCGTTTCAGAGTAGGGGTCATGTCGGCCGCCAGGATATCCGCCTTGCCGGACAGCAGTGCCGGAATCAGGCCGTCCCAGTCAAAATCCAGGACCACCATCTTGACGCCCATGGCTTCGGCCATGCCTTTGGCAAAATCGATCATGGAGCCGGCATGCTCTCCGTGCTTGTCAATGAACGCATAAGGGGCCGCACCGGACTGCACGGCCACCCGCAGTTCTCCGCGTTTGACAATGTCGGTCAGTGTACCGGCAAAGCTGATGGCGCTAAAGCATAGTACGGCAGCCAAAGCAAGGACCAGTGAGAGGTTTTTTTTCTGACGCATGTTTTTCTCCTTTTGTTACGGTTTGGTATAAAAGTCAGCGGCACTATGCCGCACGTCGGCTATAAAAGCGGGTTGTCCCTGCCGGCGGCTGTAATCCCCCAGCTGTAAACGATATGGGGTATACTGTCGGCGGTTTGCCGTTTTCGGTCTCATGCGCAGGGGCCAGATGCATCAGCTTTCCAGGGTTTCAATATTTTCAGTCACAATGATCCCTCTTTTTTTCAAGCTTTCCAGAAACGGCACTTCCGGTATATGGATCATGGGGGAGAGCACCCCGGTTTCCATAATCTGTTTTCTGGCGATCATTTTGGCGGCAATGACCGCTGAGCAGGCAACCCCTTTGCTCATGGCCATCAGCCCTGTGTCCAGGTCCCGTTCGATGAACAGGGTGGCGGTCAACCGGGTTTTTTTGCCGTCCATTACGCCTTCAAATATGTTGAGCATGGCCACCAGGTCTTTTTCATCATCCTGGTAAACCAGGCGGGGGGCCAAATATTTGTCCATGAAATCCATGGGGGAGACTGTGCCGTCACCCAGATTCGGCACCGGGGTTTCATCCAGGAATCCCAACGCTTTGAGGGGGCGCCAGAAATCGGCCCACCCGGGCCAGCGCAAAGAATAGCGGCCGGTGTTGACAATGGTGTCGGAAAGGCCCATGCGGTCCGTGAAAAAGGCGGCATTACCGTTGGGAATGGCCTCCAGGGTGCCCAGGCCGGGAAATGCAACACTGTGGATGTTGGCGGCATCATGCTGGCGGTCTCCGGGTATTTCCACCCGTTTGCCGTCAACGATAAAGGTGCTGTCCCGCTTGGTGGAGCTCAACACCCCCCGCCAGATCCAGGAAGTCTTGTAGTGCAAGGGATTGGTGCAGGCCTGTTTTTCAGGAAATCCGCCGCAGTAGGAGCGGATAGCGGTGAGGGTATCAAATTTGCGCATGGCGCTGCCGTACAGCACAAGGTCGATGCCGGGGTCCAGGCCGCATTCCGGCATGATGGGGATGCCGGCAGCCTTTGCTTTTTCCTGCATATCTCCTGGATCATACATGTAGTTGGTGTTCACCACCGGCACACCGGCTGCCAGGGCCGCCGCATTAACAGGATCGGTAAACTCCTTTGGCAAAAGATCAATGGCCACATCCACCTGTTTTATCACGCGCAGCAGGTCTGCGGCATTTTTCGCATCGATTGCAACGGTGGTGATTTTTTCCATGTCCGTAAAGGGCTGTATTTTTGACAGCTGGTCAAGCTGTGCATCTGCACAGATAATTTCTTTGACCTGGTCATCCGCGGCCAGATCGTACAATGCGGTCCGCCCCTGAATGCCGCACCCGCCTAAAACAAGAATTTTCATTATGATCGGTTCCTTAGATTATAAAAAGCGCGTTGGTTAATCCTGCCGTAATGTATACATTTGTCTGCATGTAAGCATTAAAAAAAATCCCTGTCAAGGCCTGAACCAAGATTTTTTCAGTCCAGGTGCTGCAGTTTCATGAACAGCATTTCATAGGTGGAACGGATATGAAATTTCATGAGGTTGCCGGCTTTTTCATCGTTTCTGTTTTCAAGGGCCGCCACCACCCGGGCATGCTGGTCCGGGGTCTTTAATTTTCTGTAGTCAATGTTTTCCCGGTAATAGTTGTCATAGAAAAACACATACACATTGGACCGCCAGAAGATGTGGCGGCAGTAGTGTTCCAGATACCGGTTGCCGCTGAACCGGGCAATGCCCAGGTGAAAGGCCTGGTTGATTTCCAGCACATCCAGTTTTGAAAGGGTGCCGTCCGGGTTGGCTTCCTTTTCAACCAGGGTTTTGAGAAAAACGATGTTGTCTTCAGTGGCAAATCGGGCTGCAGAGGCGGCTGCCATGCCCTCGATGTTCTCTCTGAGAAAAAAAACCTGCCGGGCATCCTGTGCACTGACATCCGGAATATAGCACCCTTTTTTTTTCTTTTTTTCCAGGAAACCTTCTGCCACCAGCTGTCCTAAAGCATGGCGCACCGGGGTCCGGCTCAACCCCAGGGAACTGGCCAGCTCTGTTTCAAACAGAAAATCCCCGGGCCTGAACCGGTTGTCCAGAATCAGCCCGAGAATGGCAGTATATGCAAACTCTTCAAAGTTTTCCTTGGCCATGGTCACTGGCCCGCCTGTTGTTGGGGGTTTTAACAGCATCTTTATGGTTGGACCATATATAATGTATACATATATGTCAAGGGCGTGGGGTTCACAATAGGTTATCCAGATTGCAAAAGAGAAAATTGCCGACATAATATTCTGTTCAAGAGGAAATGGGTGTTTTGAGAAGGGCCAGGTACAGTGATATTTGATATCGAAGAATTGAGATTCAAGGGGTTTACATCAGATTGACAAAAAACTGTGGGAAATCTGTGATAATGCCGCTGGCACCGGCCTGGATGTGCATGGCAGCGGTTTTGGGGTCATTGACCGTGAACAGGTTCACTG
>DATFJY010000301.1:0-3424 GCA_035268905.1 Desulfotignum sp. | reverse complement strand
GAGGGCCGGGCTTTGAAGAGGGGCTTGCCGTCCTGGCCAAAATAAAATCCGACCTGGCCCTGCCTGTTATCTCGGATATTCATCTGCCGGATCAGGCAGCCCCTGCTGCCCGGGTTCTGGATGTGATCCAGATACCCGCCTTTTTATGCCGCCAGACCGACCTTATTCTGGCGGCATGCCGGACAGGCAGACCCGTGAGCATAAAAAAAGGGCAGTTTCTGGCCCCGCAGGACTGCAAAAACATTATTGACAAGGCGGCAACCACAAACAATCCCCACATCGCCATCACAGAAAGGGGCACCAGTTTTGGATACAACAATCTGGTGGTGGATTTTCGGTCCATCCATATTTTACGGCAGATGGGGGTTTCCGTGATATTTGATGCCACCCACAGCGTGCAGCTGCCAGGCGGCAATGCCACCGCTTCTGCCGGGGACCGGCAGTTTATTCCCACCCTGGCAAAGGCTGCCATTGCAGCCGGTGCCCACGGCCTTTTCATGGAAACCCACCCCCGGCCGGAAAAAGCCCTGTGTGACGGGCCCAATTCCATGCCCCTGCATGATATGGCCGATCTGCTCAAAACCCTTCTGGCCATTAAAAAAGCCTGTGGATAAGCCCATGTCCTCTTTTCTCAAGCAGGTAAAAATGCTGGTGCTGGATGTGGACGGGGTGCTCACCGACGGCCGCATCACCTATACGGATTCCGGAGAACAGGTGAAAAGCTTTTTGTCCAGGGACGGCCTGGGTATTCGTATGCTCATGGACAACCAGATCCCGGTGGGGATCATCACCGGCAGAACATCTGGCGCCCTTGCCCACCGCTGCAGGAACCTGGGCATTGACCTTATTTTTGACGGTATTCATGACAAGGGGGCCGCCATGGAACAGTTAGCGGCCCGCACCGGCATCCCCCTGTCTGCCATGGCCTTTATGGGGGACGACCTCATTGATCTGCCGGCAATGACACGTGCCGGTGTGGCTGTGGCTGTGGCTGATGCGGCTGAGGAAGTAAAAAGCAATGCTGACATCATTACCCGGGCCGGCGGCGGCAATGGTGCTGTCCGGGAGATCTGTGAAGCCGTCCTCAAGGCACACGGGCTGTGGGAGAAGGCCCTGAATCCCTTTTTACCATGAACCGCCGGGGCAGAAAAAAAATCATCCTTGCGCTGGTAATGGTACCTGCTGCCATGCTTGTCGGGGTTGGCATCTTTTTTTTCTCCAACCGGATCATAGATGCTCCCCATACTTTCACCGACGTTCAAATTGATTCCGAAGCTGCCCTGAAGCTCAACCTGATGAAGCAGGTTTCCAAAAAACACGGCATCACAGAATGGGAGCTTGAAGCCGCCACCGCCACCCTGATGAAGAAACAGGACAAGGCGGTCTTGACCGATGTCCAGGTAATTTTTCATACCAAAGATGACCAGAAGGTGTTTCTGACATCTGATCAGGGGAAACTGGACACCCGGTCCCATGACATGCAGTTTCTGGGAAACGTGGAAATCCGGCACCTGACATATCTGCTGAAAACTGATAAGTTGCATTATAAAAAAAAACCACATATAATATATTCAGATGTGCGTGTCCGGCTTGAAGACCCCTATTCCGTGCTTGAAGCAGACACCATGGAAATTGCATTAAACCAGAACACCATTGTTTTACAAGGACATGTCAAAGGAAACTTCAGTGAAAATTCCATGCTGCCCTGACCAATTTTTAAAAGCCCTTTTTTTGGTGGTGCTGCTGCTGAACTGCCCGGGTATTTCAGCAGCAGAGCAAAACAACCGGTCAGACACCGACCGGATTGCCGGCAAACCGCTCCAGGTCACCTCCGAAAAAATGATCGCCCACCAGTCTGAGGACATGGTGGAATTCATCGGCAGTGTCAAAGCTGTCCAGGAAGACAGCACCCTGCTGGCCGACTCGGTCAAGATCTATTTTTATCCCTCAGACCAGAACACAAAAGACAGACAGGACCGGGTCAAAAAAATTGTGGCAGCCGCCAATGTAGAATACACAGCCGGAGAACGAAAAGCCTTTGCAGACAAAGCGGTCTATACCACGGAAGATCAAATCCTGGTGCTGACCGGCAAATCAGCCAAGCTGCTCACAGGCGCCAACTGGGTGAGCGGACAGAAAATCACCCTTTTCAGAAAGGACAACCGTGCCATGGTGGAAAGTGACGGCAAATCCCGTGTACAAGCCCTTTTTAACCCTGAAGACAACCCTGCCGACCAATAAACTGATGACAGCGCTTTCACTCAAAAACCTGGTCAAGATTTACAATGGCAAAACCGTTGTCAACAAAGCTGACATCACCGTAAACCAGGGCCGGGTCACAGGCCTTTTGGGGCCCAATGGTGCCGGAAAAACCACCACCTTTTACATGGCGGTGGGCATGATCCGGCCGGACAGCGGCAGCGTGTATCTGGACAAGGAAGATATCACCCACTACCCCATGTACATCCGGGCCAGAAAAGGGATTGGATACCTGCCCCAGGAAAACTCCATTTTCAAAAAACTTACGGTAAAGGAGAATATCACCGCCATCCTGGAGGTGCTGCCCAGAAACGGACAGGATATCCAGACAAAAGCAGCCGATCTGATGCAGGAACTGGGCATCAGCCACCTGTCCCGCCAGAAAGCCGCCTCCCTGTCCGGCGGAGAGCGGCGGCGCCTGGAAATTTCCAGGGTCCTTGCCACAGACCCCTTGTTCATCCTGCTGGATGAACCATTTGCCGGCATCGACCCCCTTGCGGTAATAGATATTCAACAGATCATCACCCAGCTGACAGACCGAAACATCGGGGTGCTCATTTCAGACCACAATGTCAGAGAGACGCTGGGGGTGTGTGATCATGCCTGTATCATGAACCAGGGGGTGGTGATTGAATCAGGTACGCCTGATACAATCATTGCCAGCGACATTGCAAAAAAAATCTATCTGGGAGAAAATTTCAGACTGTAATATGGAAATCGGATTACAACAAAACCTTACATTGACCCAGCAGCTGGTGATGACCCCCCAGCTTCAGCAGGCGATCAAACTGTTGCAGCTGTCCCGGATTGAACTGGCTGAGATGATCCAGCAGGAGATGGAACAAAATCCGGCACTGGAAGAACAGGGCCCGGAAGACCCGGCGGAAAAAGCCCTGGCCTCCCCGGAAACTGAAGCACCGCTGTCTGAGAAAGACCCCCCTGTCAAGGAAGTCACCATTGATGAAAAAGTGCGGACCGATACGGACTGGGAAAATTATATCAATGAATACAATTCCACAGGCCGGGTCTATACGGAAACAGAACATACCGAAGCCCCCAATTTTGAGGCATTCACCTCTGAAAAAACCACTTTGGAAGCCCATTTAAAATGGCAGCTGATGCTCCGGGGCCTGGATGAAAAAGAGGAAAAAATCGGCCACATGAT
>DATFJY010000300.1:0-20879 GCA_035268905.1 Desulfotignum sp. | reverse complement strand
AAGGCATGCGCATCGTGGACGGTCCGGATCAGATGGCCGATGCCCTGGCTGTCAGCCGCCAGGAAACCCAAAAGGCGTTCGGTGACAGCCGGATTTTCATGGAACGGTATATCCAGCAGCCCCGGCACGTGGAGATCCAGGTGCTGGCAGATGCATTCGGGAACACGGTTTTTCTGGGGGAACGGGAATGTTCCATCCAGCGGCGGTACCAGAAAATCATCGAGGAATCCCCGTCTCCGGGGGTAGATCCTGACCTGCGGCAGCGCATGGGCCAGGCAGCCTGCGACCTGGCCCGCCAGGCCGGATATGTCAATGCCGGCACAGTGGAGTTTGTGCTGGCGCCTGACGGTGCATTTTATTTTCTGGAAATGAACACCCGTCTCCAGGTGGAGCATCCGGTCACCGAACTTGTCACCGGTCTGGACCTGGTGGAACTGCAGCTGCGCATCGCCGCAAAAGAGCGGTTGCCCTTCGATCAGGACGGGGTGACCTTCACGGGCTGGGCCATGGAAGCCCGCATCTGCGCCGAAGATCCAGCCAGGGGGTTCATCCCTGCCACCGGCATGATCACCCGGTATGCCGAACCCCGGGGTGACACCGTGCGGGTGGACAGCGGCGTGGATACCGGCAGCAACATCGGGGTGTACTATGATTCCATGCTGGCCAAGGTGATCTGTCACGGCACCGACCGGGAGAAGACCCGTACCGCACTCATCGAAGCACTCAACGGATACCATATTGAAGGGGTGGTGACCAACATCGATTTTGCCAACAGTGTGCTGTGCCAGCCGGCTTTTGCCGCAGGGGATCTGGACACCGGTTTTATCGACCGCCATTTTGACGGCCATCTGCCCCTGTCCCCCCCGGATGAGCGGCACCTCAAGCTGTCGGCCCTGACCGCGGCCCTGGTGTATCATGTCCGCAACATCGTGGTGAGAGAATCGGTCAAATCCATGGTATCCCGTATCGGGACGGGAAAAGGCACCACGGGCATGCACCAATACGTGGTCCGATCACAAACAGATGTGTATGATGTACAGATGAAAAAAACGGATGGCAACCTCTGGACCATCGACGTCAACCAGGACCGGATGACGGTGGAACCCCCTGATTTTGAATTTTACCGCCGCCGCCTCAAGCTGAAAATCGATGACCGGTTTCACCTGTTCCGCCTGCGCTACGACCGCTCTTTTTTCTGGATCGCCTTCTGCGGCCTCACCCGGCTGTTCGAGGTCTACCGCCCCGAAGAATGGGAACTGATCCAGCACATGCCGGAACGGGATGCGGCACCGCCATCCAATGAACTGCCGTGTCCCATGCCCGGCCTGGTGGTGGCGGTACCGGTGAAAAAAGGGGACTCCGTTACCAGGGGACAGAACCTGATCACCCTGGAATCCATGAAAATGGAAAGCGGTGTGGCCTCACCCGTTGACGGGATGATTGCCGAAGTCCTGGTGAAAAAGGGGGAGGCAGTGGATGCCGGGGATGTGCTGGTGCGGTTCATGAAAGATGAGGCCCGCAGCATCAATGCGAAACCCCGGGAGGACCCAGGCGCCGTTCATAGATCGCTTTGACCGCACCGGCCATCTCCTTGAACCCGTCAGCTGCCACCTGGGGTTTTTTCTCCTGCAGGGTCAGGCGGTGGACCTTCCGGCGCAGGGTGATATAGGCTTTCTGCAGGATGCCGCTTTCCTCCCCGGAAATCAATCCTTCACAGCTGAGCCCTTCCAGGAGCCGGACATTGTCGGTCCACACCGTGACATCCGGGTATTTTGCCCCGTGCCGGAGTGTCAGATACTGCACCAGAAACTCGATGTCAACAATACCCCCTAAGCCCTGTTTGAGGTCAAACAGGCCGGGATCCGGTTTCAGACGCTGGGTGCGCATGCGTTCGCGCATATCGCTTACCGCCTGTTTGAGTGCATCTTCCGGCCGCTGGGTGCACAGAATTGTCTGCCGGACAACACGGAAGCGGTCGCACAGCGATGTGTCACCGGTAATGGGCCGTGCCCGGATCAGGGCCTGGTGTTCCCAGGTCCAGGCCTGGTTTTCCAGATACTCTTCGAACGCATCGATGTGAGAGACGATCATCCCCGCATCCCCGCCCGGCCGCAGCCGCATGTCGGCCCCGTACAGGGTGCCGGCCGGGGTGTGCATGGTCAGGGCGTGGATGATACGCTGGGCCAGGTTGGCATAGAACCGCACCGTTTCAATGGACCGGTCTCCGTCCGTGGTATCTGCCGCCCCCCCCTGGTACAGAAACACCAGATCCAGATCGGACTTGTACCCCATTTCCAGGCCTCCCACCTTGCCGTACGCCACGATGGCAAATCCGCAATGGTCAATCCCGTCCCCTGCCAGATCCGGGGGGACCCCGTATCGGGTGGTCACAATATGCCAGGATATACCGAGCACCTGTGCCAGAACGGTTTCCGCGATATAGGTGAGGTGGTCACTGACCTTCATGAGCGGATAATCCCCGCTCACATCTGCCGCTGCCACCCGCAGGGTGTTGATTTGACGGAAAATATTCAATTCCTCCAGAAGAAACTCCAGGTCATGGGGATCGATTTTGGCCATCCGGGCGGCCATCTCCTTTTCCAGGGCCGCTTTTTTCGGAGGGGCATACAGGGTGGCCGGGTGCATGAGTTCATCCAGCAGCACCGGATGGTTGGACAAAAAGGAGATGATCCAGGGACTTCTGGTGGCCAGCGTGATCAGGGTGTCCAGAGCAGCTGTACTTTCAATGAGCAGCGACAGATAGGTGGTCCTGCGTTCGATGGAGATGATCAGGTCCACCAGCCGTACCAGAACGGACTCGCTGTCTTTGGTTCTCCCCACTTTTTTAATGAGAACCGGCACCAGCCGGGCCAGTTTCTTTCTGCCGGCCGGGGTAAGGCGCAGGGTATTGGGATGTCCGGCCAGTGACCTGAGCACCGACAGCACCCGGTTCGGATCCGTATATCCGGCCACCTCGATGGCTTCCGGAGAAAACTGGGGGTCGTTGATGTTTATCCACATCTCCTTGAGTTCTCTGGCACCCGCATCTTTGCGGTCATCTGTCTCCGTGACCAGCAGCTGGGAAAAATGGCCGTGAACTGTTGCGAGAACCTGGTCGCACTTTTCTTTGAAACGGCTGAAAGACGTAAATCCCATGGAAAGGGCCAGAATCTGCTGCTGGTCCGGATGGTCCGGAATGTCATGGGTCTGAAGATCCTGGTACTCCTGAAGCCGATTTTCCACGGTGCGCAAAAATGTATACGCCTTCCTGAGGTCATCCCGGGTGGCGGTATCGATACAATCGTGGACCACCAGCTGATCCAGGACCTGTACAATCCCGGGAGCCTGAAGATCGGGTTCCACCCCGCCCCGGATGAGCTGGAACAGCTGGCCGAAAAACTCGATCTCCCGGATTCCGCCGGCCCCCAGTTTGATGTTGTTTTTCAACCGCGCGTTTTTCACCTGCAGGGTGATGCGCTGCTTCATGTCCCGGAAAGAATCAAACGATCCATAATCAAAATACCGGCGGAAGATGAACCCGTTGAGATTATGCAGCAGCAGCCGGCCGGCGGCCAGATCTCCTGCCACCGGGGCCGCCTTGATCATTGCGTACCGTTCCCATTCCCGTCCCTGGGTCTGGTAATATTCCTCAAACGCATCTGTGCTCATGACCAGCGGGCCGCTGTCCCCAAATGGCCGCAGCCGGGTATCCACCCGGTAAAAATGGCGGCCGCCGGAACCGGCAAAAAACGCCAGAAACCGCTTGCACAGCCGGGTGAAAAAATCCAGGTTCGATGTTTTGACCCGGCCCTCCAGCCGGGTATCTCCCTCTTTGGGATACACAAAAACCAGATCGATGTCCGAAGAAAAATTCAGTTCTTTTGCCCCCAGTTTTCCCATGCCCAGCACCACCATCTGCTGGGGATGGCCATGCTGATCCATGGGGGTGCCATGGGTGGTGCACAGCTTTTCATAGAGCAGATCAAGGGCCCGGGAGATACAGGCCATGGCCAGGTGTGACAGATCGGAAAGGGTTTCGGACAGATCCGCTTTGCCGGTCAAATCCCGCCAGGCGATGCGGATAATCTCCCGGCGCTTGAAATCCATCAGCTGTTTTTGGGCCTGGTCTACATCGGCCTGGTCAGTGACCTGTGCAGCCCGTTCCGGGAACCATTCCGGCGTTCTCACGGTAGCCAGATCTTTTGCAGCGGACCGTTCATGGAGAATGCCCGGTTCCCTTGCCAGGCAGTCCGCCACAAAGTCGCTGTACAGAAACACCCGGACCAGGTCCGCCGGTTCCACACCGCCGGCATCCAGATCCTGCCCGGTTGCTTCAAGGCGTTCATAAAACCGGTCCAGCCGGGTCATCAAAAGGGTTTTCAAAGAAGGGGGCAGACCGGGAAATTCGGTGTCGATCATCCGGGCATCAGGTTTGTCATCCATGGCACCGCCAGACAGTTACAGGTTGTCGTTTTTCATACATGGCGCTTTTTTAGCCTTCATACATAATAGCAACAACATTTTTTATCAAGCCCTGAAGTAGCAGCCGGATATTTGCCATAAGCATGTCACGTTTTGATCGTTCTATGCAGCACTCTGGCCCAAGCCCCGCCCCTGTTGGTGTCCTGTGCCCGGTCCGAGATCTGCGGGGGCCTGTTTGCATAAGAACAATGAAGCGCGGCAACCCACCCTCTGGTTAAAAACATCTCGGCATGTTTTACCTGTCCCCCTCCTGATCTGACGATCCATTCACAGGACACCACCAGGGACTCCTCATAGAAGCGCACGCTGCTATAGCAAATATCCAGGTAGCAGAGCGCCAGGTTTATGAATTTGGGGGGAAATCATTTTCTTTTCTTCCTGATCAGGATATGATACTGGGACCATTGTATATTCATACAAAACCCCGATGAAACCGAACCATATAATGCAGGGGCACAAAATAATGTGGGAAAAAATCAGACTGTGTTGGTTGTTTGAAAAAAAAGCCATGTACCGTATGCTTCAAACAGGCGGGGTCATATTTTTCCTGGTCATGGCGGCACCCCTGCAGGGACTGGCCGGCACCCGAACCATAACGGTACCCATGACCCTGGATTATGACATGCTCGATTCTTTGGCGGTCAATGCTGTATTTACCGCACCGGGACAACAGGTCGTGCTGTTGGAAAATGCAAACGGATGCCAGACTGTCCGGTTATCTGAACCGCGGTTTCACAAATCAGCCAAAAGCCTGTTTCTGGACATGCGCATTCATGCCCGGTACGGTTTTTCCGTCGGCAATTCCTGCTTGTTTTCCACTTCTTTCGAGGGATATCTGGTGACCCGCCAGCAGCCGGTGCTGGATCCGGAAACCTGGCAGCTGCAGTTTACCACCCTGTCCTCCCGCCTGGAAACCCTCGACCGCACCCCGGCCCGGCTGGCGGATTATATCTGGCAGCGGACCCAGGGTCACCTGCCGGGACTGTTGAGCGGCATTGCCATCGACCTGGGTATCCCCCGGGCCGCGCTTGAAAAGTTTCTGAGAGCCGTCCTGCCCAAAGACAAACCCGAGGATGTCCTCAGGATTGTTGACAGTTTGCGGCCCGGACCAATTGCCATCGGAAACAGCGGTTTGTCTTTTCAGCAGCAGATGGATATTCCGGACACCATTTTCCAGAAATCCGCACCTTCTGCACCAGTTGTTTTTTCCCAATCCCATAAGCAGGCTTTCATCAACGCCTGGGAAACCTGGGATGCGTTTGTGGTTCACCTGATCACGGCCCTCTCCTCACGGCCCCTTACGCCGGATGAACAACAGATTCTCCTGGACTTGCTGCTGCGGCTGCGGTACGCTTTCTCCGAAGAACTGGAAAAGCCCTATCCCGGAGCAGACAATTTTGTCCGCAGACAATTTATTATGAGCTGGAAGCGGATGTCCCCTATTTTCAGGCATCACTTCAAGGAATCCGGAACAGAATCCATGCTGGGATATCTGGCTTTTTTTTCCGCTGCCGACTCCCTGTTGACCCTGGACCGCCTCGGCCCTTTGCTGGGGCTGGACATCAGCAAGCAGGGGCTGCACCAGCTGGCAACCCTGGTGGCCGAAGGCAAGGTTCCTTCCCTGAATTATGTTCCTGATATATCCCCCCACCTGAAAAACACCCTGGGGATAGGGCAGCCTGTTTCAGATCAGACCGGGCGACTTTTCATACGGAAACAGCTGCTGCAGCTGGGCCAGCTGATTTCTGGTACCGCTGTTGCATGGGCCGATACTCCGGAAAAGCACATGGTTCATGCCCGGCAATGGCTCTTGAACCAGGAATCACCGGCTGCCTATCTTGAAAAGACCATCCGCCTGATAAAAGAACAGACCGAAGAGGAACTGCAGGATACCCGAATTCCTGCGGAACGCCATGTCATGTTCCGCAGGACGGTTCTCGCCACTGCGTGGCAGGAAAGTTGTTTTCGGCAATTCGTTGAAGCACAGGAATCCATTATCTACCTGCGTTCCTACAACCAGACATCAGTTGGCATCATGCAGATCAATGAACGGGTATGGCGCGGCATCTACGACCAGGAAAAACTGCGCTGGGACATTGCCTACAATGCCATGACCGGGTGTGACATCCTGGCATTGTATTTCACCCGGTATGCGGTGCGCTGGCAAAAAAAACAACCAGACCGGGCAATTGATGACGATTTTCTGGCCGGAATGTTGTATGCCATGTACAATGGTGGCCCCGGACACCTGAAAAAATATGTACAGCGCAGCAATGATCCAGACAGCAACTATCTGAGCGACCGGCTTTTCCGGGAAAAGTGGACATGGGTCAAACAGGGAGATCTGGATCAGATCGGCCGCTGCCTGGCAGGACGGCCCATACCATTTGAACACTGAATACCTTTCTTCAGCAAAGAATGCCCACATGGGTTTACCTTTAACTATCAAATGACTTGACCTTACATAATGAAAAAAAAAACCAAAGGCCAGATGGAAGCTGAAATCAGCGAAGCCGTGATCAAGTTTGAAAAAGAGTTCATGGGCCGTGGCCCTCTGGAAACCAGGGCTTATATCATAGATGACATGGTGCTGGTAAGGCTCAAGAATGTGCTCACCCAGGCGGAATTAAAACTGGCTGACATGCAAGAACATAAGGATGGCAGGGAACTGGTTAAACGGATCCGTATTGCACTGCTGGAACAGGGGAGGCCGCTGCTTGCGGAAGCCGTGGAAAAAATTTTGGGGATCACGGTAAGAAGTCTGCATACCGATATCAGCACTATCACCGGTGAAAGGGTGATCCTTTTCACCCTGGTCTCTGCCCCAATTGTACGGGACAGAAATTAAGTACCATTGGCGGCGCGAAGATACGCCAGGGCTCGAATTTTGGGTTGATGATAAAACATATTGACAGCATCATCTCTTTATGGTTTAAGATGAGATGAATCTGCCGGAAAAAGGTGTGTTGCACAATTTATCCGGGGGGTAAAATAACAAAGTCTTAGCGTTGGAACGGGCTTTCTGAAGATTTTCCAGAAGGCGCGTAAAAAATATAAGGCCGCAGGCTGTTCATGAGAACAGCCTGCGGCCTTTTTTTTTAACATTTTTAAACATATGAATAAAGGGAATCAAGCCTTGAAAAGCAAGACAAAATCATTTTCCTTTCTGCGCCGGGGAAAGGTCCGGGACGTTTATGATGCCGGGGACGGCCGCCATCTAATAATCATTGCCAGCGATCGCATTTCAGCCTTTGATCACATTCTGCCAGATCCCATAACGGGAAAGGGAATTATCCTGACCCAATTGTCCAATTTCTGGTTCGACAAAACAAGGGACCTGGTTCCCAACCATATCGTGGATAAGGAACCGAAACTGGACGACTGGAAAGACGACGAATACTGGAAAAAACAGCAGCTTAAAAACCGTACGGTTCTGGTAAAAAAAACCCGGCCCCTGCCCATTGAAGCCATTGTCAGGGGATATTTGGCAGGTTCCGGCTGGAAGGAATATCAAACATCTGGATGCGTGTGCAGCATCCCTCTTCCCGGAGGCCTGAAGGAAGCGGGCCGATTGCCTGAACCGGTTTTTACACCATCCACCAAAGCCGCGGCAGGAAGTCACGATGAAAACATTTCCTTTGACAGGGCCGCCGATTTGATCGGGACTGACCTTGTCGAAAAAGTATGCCATATCAGCTTGCAGCTCTATGAATTTGCTTCCGGATTCGCCAGAGAACGGGGCATCATCATTGCCGACACCAAATTCGAATTTGGTCTCTTAGATGGCGAGCTGATACTTATTGATGAATTGTTCACACCGGATTCATCCCGATTCTGGCCGATAGACACCTACACACCCGGTGTTTCCCCCCCTAGTTTCGACAAACAGTTTGTAAGGGATTATCTGAATGAAATCAATTGGAACAAACAGCTCCCGGTACCCCGATTACCGGAGGATGTGGTCACGATGACAGCAAAAAAATACAAGGAAGCGCTTCATCGGCTTACCGAAATTAAACAAATTGAACAAATGGAGGAAAAGTTATGATTTATCGAAATCACGCAGGTGACAAACCCATTGTGCATGCAACAGCAACGATCCATCCATCAGCCGTGGTGATCGGTAACGTGCAGATCGGTGAAAAGGTGTTTGTGGGACCCAATGCCGTCATCCGTGCAGATGAACCCTGTCCGGAAGGGAAAGTGGAGGCCATTGTCATCGGTTCCGAGGTCAATATTCAGGATGGGGTGATCATCCATGCCCTGGGCGGTTCCCCGGTGCACGTCGGAAACGGGGTATCCCTGGCCCATGGCGCAGTCATCCACGGACCCTGTCATATTGGTGACAACTGTTTTGTCGGTTTTAAAAGCGTTGTTTTCAAGGCCCGCATCGGTGAAGGGGGCGTTATCCAGCACCAGGCCCTGGTGGAAGGGGTCGATGTTCCCGATGGCATGCATGTGCCCTCCATGGCCGGCGTGCTGACAGAAGCGGATATTCATGCCCTCAAGCCGGTAACCCCAGAGCTGTCTCAGTTTGCGGAAAAGGTGCGAAAAACCAATGTTTTTCTAGCGGAAGTGGCTTGAGATGAACCATCCAGTCCTACCTGAAAAGTCTGTTGTTACTTTGGTTATGGCCTGAATCCCATTATGAGGTGATGAAGCAGAGTACCAAGATAATCGCTGATTTCAAAATTTCTTACAAGACAAGGAGGAATCGATGAACAAGTATGAAAAAATTTTCAGGGGCAGACCGGTTGCGGATTTCGATTTTGAAGAGATCCTGTATGACAAAAAGGAGTGGGTGGCCACCATTACCTTGAACCGGCCCAGACAATACAACGCATACACAGGAACCGAATTGTATGAAATCTGTGAAGCACTTCACGACGTGACCGTGGACGATCAAATTGCCGTAGCAGTAATCACCGGTGCCGGAGACAGGGCCTTCTGCACCGGGGGGGATGCCGGTACCTATGCCACTATCTATCCGAAGCGGCCCCATGAATTCTACGCGTGGTGGGAGTATTATGAACGAATGCTTTACATGATCCGGACGTGTGGAAAGCCCGTCATTGCCCGTATTAACGGGGTTGTGGCAGGGGGTGGAAACGAAATCAACCTGGCCTGTGATCTGGCCATCGCAGCTGATCATGCCCGTTTTGTCCAGCCCGGTACCCGTACCGGCAGTGTGTCGGCAGGGGGTGCCACACAGTGGCTTCCCCTGGCCATCGGAGACAAACGTGCCCGCTGGATGGTGATGGTGGGAGATGAGATCGATGCCCGGACCGCACTGGAGTGGGGCCTGGTGAATGATGTGGTTCCCATGGAAAAACTGGATGATGCGGTTGCCGGTCTTTGTGCCAAGCTGATTGATAAATTTCCGGACTGCATGCGCTACACAAAGGTGCAGTGCAATTTCTGGGGCGATCTTGCCTGGACCACGCTTCAGCACGCCCGGGACTGGCTGTCGGTCCACTATGCCACCGGTGAGCCCATCGAAGGGTTCAGCGCTTTTCTGGAAAAAAGAAAGGTGGATTACCGGGCAATGAGGCAAAAATCAGCCGACGGCGGGAGCCACTCCTACATGCACGGGGCCCCGTTAAAGCGCTGTCTTGCCTGTGGGACCGGTTATCTGCCTGAAGCCTTTGCCTTCTGCGGTAACTGCGGTGAAACGCTGGGGACAGAAGAATGAACCCCAGATCTCCGAGCGTCATGGGGTTTTACAAAGAAGCCGACGGCCCGGTAAAAATGGTTTCCAGAGTCTACGCCGATTCGACAGGACTGTATGTGCACCTTCCTTCCCACCTGCGCAACCGGCTGGAAGTGGTTGTGGGCAACCGGCTGGAAGTCCTGCTGGAACAGGTTCACTCCGACCTGAATGTACCCAGGGAAATCAGGACCGATGCCGTACTTGAAGTGAAGGGGTACTGGCACGAGATGTATCTGCCGGATGATGTGGTGAAAAGCTACTCTATCCGCTGCAATGACCTGCTGCAAATGACGCTGTATCGCATTCATCAACACGGCCGGATGTTCGATATATAAAGCCAAAAGCGGTATGATGCTGCCGGTTCACGGCAAGGGAGACAAACTTTTTTCTCTGAAGGCATAGTGAAAATTGATACCCATCGATGCAGCGGCTGCACGGTTTGTGTTCACATTTGTACGGAAAAATCATACAATCAACTTTCAGAGTCGAGCGACGATGAACAGGATTTTCCGGCTCCGAAAGTTGACCAAACGCCCACCGGCTGCAAGCCGGTGGGTTTAAAGCTCGCCGGGCTTAACCGCCGACTGAAAGCCAATACGTCTGAAAGACGGTGGCTTTAAACAACGGGACTAAAAAACGGCTAAAGCCCGCATAGTAACAGTAAAAAGGTTTGAAATCATTATGAAAAAAATTGGTTTACCCGGTCATATTACAATTCATGACACCACTGTCAGAGAAGGGTTTCAGCGGGAAGAGCGGCTGATTCCCACCGATGCCAAACTCTGGGTGGTCCAGCAGCTTGTCAAAGCCGGTTTTAAACGGCTTGAAGTGACCAACTTTGCCAGTCCCAGCCGCTTGCCCCAGTTTGCCGATGCGGAAGAACTGCTGCGGCTGATACGGACCCACCGCTCCCTCACCTCCCTTCTGGCGGATGTTGAATTTTCAGCAGTGACCATCAACCAGAGGGCGGTGGACCGGGCACTGGCAGCCCACAGGGAGGGTTTCGGCCCTGACAGGATTCTTCTGGTCATCTCTGTCAGTGATGCCTATCAACAGGCCAATACCGGCATGGGTATCGCTGCATACTGGAAAATGGCAGAAAAATGTATCCAGACTGTCAAATCATCAGGCATGAAGGTGTGCGGTGTCATAAATGGTATCTGGGGGTGCCCCAAAACCGGAAGAACAGATATGCAGAAGGCCGTGGCCTTTGCCCGGCACTGGCTGGACATGGGAGCTGACGAGATCGAACATGCGGATCATAATGGGTCAGCTACACCGGACCGTATTTTTGCCTATTTTTCTTCCGTGCTGGATGCGATGCCAAATCCGGAGAAACATGTTGCCCATTTCCATTCCACCCGGGGATGGGGAATGGCAAATGTCCTGGCTGCCATACAGGCCGGCATCACCCATTTTGAATCCACTTTAGGAGGTATCGGCGGGCAGCCTGCCAATTTTGTTGACGGTGTCCCTGTGGCCGGCACCGGTGACTATTACCACAAAGACCCGGGCTTGTCCGGACTGGTATCCACTGAAGACCTGGCAGTGATGCTGGATGAAATGAACATTGAAACCGGGTTGGACGTGGATACGGTGATCTCTACAGGAGGAACGGTTGAACGGATTGTCGGCCGGCGTCTGCGGTCTGAATGCCTTCATTCAGGCCGGATTGCAAAATAAAAATAAAAAATTCCCTTGTAAATAACCCCCATTCCCTGGCGGGCACAACAAAAAATGAAAACGGTTAACCGGTGGTAACTGCAGGGGAACTTTTGTTTTGTGAAAGTGAATACTTGCGTACTAATAGCTAACGGCTAACAGCTAAGGGCTAACAGCTTTCATATAAACACCCATGCCCTGGCGGACACAACAAAGGTTGAAAGCGGTTAGCTGATGGCTTTCATATAAGAACTTATAGAGAAGTTCCTTTTGCTGCGATAATCTGTTCAAAGCCCCGCCCCGGGAGGTATCCTGTGCTCGGCCCGAGACCCCTCGGGAACCTGGTTCCATGTGAATTATGGATTCCAGCGATCCATTCACCAATAGAAAGCATCCCGGCATATTTTGCCAGGCCCCTTACGGCTCTGACGGTCCGTTCACAGGATACCTCCCGGGGTTACTGACAAGAATGCCGGGCAGGTTTGTAGAAGAAGCGCCATGAATGGACACAAGGCACATCCAGGAACGAAAAATGGGAATCTTATAGCAAATATCCAGATTCGTTATTACTGCCTTGCTAAAACGCTGTGTTTTATGATATTTATTGGGGCTTCAACAAGGGAGCGCGATCAGGAAATATGATCCGGACAGGCCTTCGGATCCGTGATGTTAATGCAAGCTGTGAACAGGTTAAAAAAATGAAAGCATTATTAGCCCTGGAGGACGGCAGGACATTTGCCTGCAGAAGTTTTACCGGACCGGGGGAAGCCGGCGGAGAGGCGGTGTTCAACACCAGCATGACCGGGTACCAGGAGATCCTCACCGACCCGTCCTATTACGGCCAGATGGTGACCATGACCTACCCGCTTATCGGCAATTACGGGATCAGCCCCGAGGATGTGGAATCCAGCCGGATACAGGCAGCGGCCTTTATCGTCAAGGAATACCAGGATTTTCCTTCCAATTTCAGATCCAGAGGGACCCTGGCGGATTATCTGATCAAAAGCCATGTCCTGGGGGTGGAAGATCTGGACACCCGGGCTCTGACCCGGCACATCCGCAAATCCGGTGCCATGCGGGCGGTGATCTCCACCTTGGACATGAATCCGGATTCTCTGGTGGCTAAAGCCCGGCAGGTGCCATCCATGGCCGGCAGTGATCTGGTGCAGCATGTGACCACCAAAAAACCCTATTTCTGGAAATACAACCAGCCGGATTATGTGCCTGCAGACGATTTGTCCAATGCTTTTATCTGGCGGCACCGGGGGAAAAAACATTCGGTGGTGGCACTGGATTTCGGCATAAAATACAATATCATCCGCTGCCTGGAGCGGGCCGGATGCGAGGTGCTCACCGTGCCCGCCGGCACATCCCCTGGGGTCATAAAAATGCTGCAGCCCCAGGGCATCTTCCTGTCCAACGGCCCGGGAGACCCTGAGCCCCTGACATATGCGGTGAACACCATCCGGCAGCTGCTGGGGTCTGTGCCGGTTTTCGGCATCTGCTTAGGCATGCAGCTGCTGGGACTGGCCATGGGGGGGAAAACCCATAAAATCAAATTCGGTCACCGGGGGGCCAACCAGCCGGTGAAAAACCTGGCCACCGGCAAAGTCGAGATCACCTCCCAGAACCACGGGTTTGCCGTGGATCTGAACAGCCTCAAGGACCAGTCTTCCGCCTTGTCTCACATCAACCTGAACGAGGACTCCCTGGAAGGTATCCTGGACGACAACCTGAAAGCCTTTGCTGTGCAGTACCATCCGGAAGCCTCTCCCGGACCTCATGATGCCGCCTATCTTTTCAACCAGTTTGCCAAAGTGATGACCCATGCCAAAGCGTAATGATATCCAAAAAATTCTGATTATCGGGGCCGGTCCCATTATCATCAGCCAGGCCTGCGAATTTGACTACTCCGGCACCCAGGCCTGCAAAGCCTTGAAGGAAGAAGGATTCGAGGTAATCCTCATCAACTCCAATCCCGCCACCATTATGACCGATCCGGAAACCGCAGACCGGATCTATATCGAACCGGTCACCCCTGACACCCTGTGCAAGGTGATCAGATTGGAGCGGCCGGATGCGGTACTGCCCACCCTGGGAGGCCAGACCGCGTTGAACACCGCCATCGAAGCCGCCAAAACCGGGATATTCGAAGAATACCACGTGGAACTGATCGGCGCCTCCATTGACGCCATCAACAAGGCCGAAGACAGAGAGCTGTTCCGCAACGCCATGAACAAGATCGGCCTGCGCATCCCCAAAAGCGGATTTGCCCACAATTTTGCCGAGGTGGAGGCAGTGGCAAAAAAGATCGGGTTCCCCCTGATTGTCCGGCCCAGCTTCACGCTGGGCGGCACCGGCGGCGGGGTGGCCTACAACATGGAAGAGCTGAACCGCGTTGCCAAGACCGGCCTGGACGCATCCCTCATCAGCCAGATCCAGCTGGAGGAATCGGTACTGGGGTGGAAGGAATATGAACTGGAGGTGATGCGGGATCATGCCGACAATGTGGTGATCATCTGCTCCATCGAGAATGTGGATGCCATGGGGGTGCACACCGGAGATTCCATCACCGTGGCCCCGGCCCAAACCCTGTCGGACAAGGAATACCAGGTGCTGCGGGATGCCGCCATTGCCATCATCCGGGAGATCGGGGTGGATACCGGCGGCTCCAATGTGCAGTTTGCCGTGAACCCGGAAAACGGGGATCTCATCATAGTGGAGATGAACCCCCGGGTGTCCAGAAGTTCGGCCCTGGCCTCCAAAGCCACCGGGTTTCCCATTGCCAAGATCGCCGCCAAGCTGGCGGTGGGGTACACCCTGGATGAAATTTCCAACGACATCACCGGTGAAACCATGGCCTGTTTTGAACCCTCCATCGACTACTGCGTGGTCAAAATTCCCAGGTGGACCTTTGAAAAATTTCCCGAAACCCGGGATGTGCTCACCACTGCCATGAAATCCGTGGGGGAGACCATGGCCATCGGCCGGACCTTCAAAGAGGCTTTTCAAAAGGGGCTGCGGTCCCTGGAGATCGGCCGGGCCGGGTTCGGGGCCGACGGCAGAGACCATCTGCCGGATTCTCTGGCCGGCACCGACCTGGAATACAAGCTGTCCACCCCCAACTCCCAGCGGCTGTTTTATATCAAATACGCATTAAAGCACAACATGCCCATCACCACACTCCATGAACTCACCCATATCGATCCCTGGTTTCTGCACCAGATGCGCCAGATCGTGGAACTGGAAAACCAGATCAAGCTGGCCGGCAAAAATCTGCCCAAAGAACTGCTGGAAAAGGCCAAAAAATACGGATTTTCCGACAAACAGCTGGCCTATCTCACCAATCTCACAGAAAAACAGGTGGAACAGGAACGAAAAGACCTGGGAATCGTGCCGGTGTACAAGCTAGTTGACACCTGTGCCGCGGAATTCCGCGCGGCCACACCCTATTATTACTCCACCTACGAAACTGAATGCGAAGCCCGGGTGAGCGACAGAAAAAAGGTGGTCATCCTGGGGGGCGGCCCCAACCGCATCGGCCAGGGCATCGAGTTTGACTACTGCTGTGTGCATGCCTCCTTTGCCCTGAAAGAGGAGGGGGTGGAATCCATCATGGTCAACTCCAACCCGGAAACCGTGTCCACTGATTACGACACCTCGGACAAGCTGTATTTCGAGCCCCTGACCCATGAAGATGTGCGCCACATTGTGGAAAAGGAAAAACCCTTCGGGGTCATTGTGCAGTTCGGCGGCCAGACACCGCTGAATCTTGCCACCGGCCTGCACAAAGCCGGGGTCCCCATCATCGGCACCTCTCCGGAAAGCATTGACCGGGCGGAAGACCGGGATCTGTTCCAGGCCATGTTGGACAAACTGGGGCTGCTTCAGCCGGAAAACGGCATTGCCCACTCCTATGATGAGGCACTGGCTGTTGCCAGGGATATCGGTTACCCGGTCATGGTCCGGCCGTCCTTTGTTCTGGGGGGACGGGCCATGAAGATCGTGTATGATGAAAACGATCTTGAGGCGTTTTTCGACTTGGCGGTGCAGGCATCACCGGACAAGCCCGTACTCATCGACAAATTCCTTGAAGAAGCCTTTGAGCTGGATGTAGATGCCATATCCGACGGAGAAACCACGGTCATCGGCGGTATGATGGAACATATCGAGGAGGCCGGCATCCATTCGGGTGATTCTGCCTGTGTTTTGCCCCCATATGCCATTGCGCCGCAGCACATCGACGAGATGGCCAGTGCTGCCAAAGCCATTGCAAAGGAACTCAATGTCAAAGGGCTGATGAATATCCAGTTCGGCATCATGAATGACAAGGTGTATGTCATCGAGGTGAACCCCCGGGCATCCAGAACCATCCCCTTTGTTTCCAAAGCCATCGGCGTTCCCCTGGCAAAACTGGCCACCAAGGTGATGCTGGGCAAAACCCTCAAAGCGCTGGGGTTCACCCAACAGGTGATACCTTCCTATTATTGTGTCAAGGAAGCGGTGATGCCCTTTGACCGGTTTGAAAACGTGGACCCGGTCCTGGGACCGGAAATGAAATCCACCGGCGAGGTCATGGGCATTGACAAAGACCTGGGTGCAGCGGTTGCCAAATCCCAGATCGCCGCAGGCCAGAAACTGCCGGAATCCGGCACCGTTTTTATCTCGGTCCAGGACAAGGACAAGAAGGCGGCCCTGCCTGTGGCCAAAGATTTTCATGATATGGGATTCACCATCATGGCCACCCGGGGAACTGCTGCATTTTTTGAAGAAAACCAGATACCGGCCACCCCGGTGAAAAAGGTGTCGGCCGGCCGGCCCCATGTGGTGGATGCCGTAAAAAACAAGGAGATCCAGCTCATTCTCAACACCGGTGCCACCAGCCAGACCCAGCGGGACGGCTATGAAATACGGCGGGCCGCCATCAAATACAAGATTCCCTATGCCACCACCACCGACGGTACCCGGGCCATCCTGGGCGCCATCAAGGCATTGAAAAAAGAACGGTTGTCCGTCAAACCCATCCAGGAGTATCATAAACAAAATGTCTGATTGTATGACCATCCCCCCCGGTGAACGGCCCAGGGATGAATGCGGGGTTTTCGGGCTGTACCAGCATCCGGAAGCGGCCCAAATTACCTATTTCGGTCTGTATGCCCTCCAGCACCGGGGCCAGGAAAGTGCCGGCATATCTGTCAACCGGGGCATCAACGACAAGATCTTTTCCCACAACGGCATGGGCCTGGTGCCGGAAATTTTCAACATGGATGACCTGGAGCGGATTGAAGGGGGATCTGCCATTGGCCATGTCCGGTACTCCACCACCGGGGATTCGGTGCTGCTCAATGCCCAGCCCTTTGTTGTCAACCACCGCCACCGCTCTTATGCCCTGGCCCACAACGGCAATCTGGTCAATGCCCATACCCTGAGAAAGGAACTGGAGGAAAAAGGCTCCATTTTCCAGACCACCATGGATTCCGAGGTGTTTTTACACCTGTTCATCAAGAACCTGGTGAAAGGGGACTATGAGACGGCCATTCTCAAAGCGGTTTCCAAAATCCAGGGGGCCTATTCCATGATCCTGCTCACCTGCAAAGGGGAAATCATCGGCATGAAAGACCCGAACGGGTTCCGGCCCCTGGCGTTGGGAAAGCTCAACGGCCACTATGTACTGGCATCGGAAACCTGTGCCTTTGATCTGATCCAGGCGGAATTCATCCGGGAGCTGGATCCAGGAGAAATCATCATTATCAACGATGATGGCATCAAAAGCATCCGCCACCCAAAAGCAGCCCGGCACAAATCCTTGTGCATTTTTGAATATATCTATTTTGCCCGCCCCGATTCCACCATCGACGGCAAAAACGTCTATGAAATGCGCAAAAACCACGGACAGCGCCTGGCCCGGGAAAGCCATGTGGATGCGGATCTGGTCATGCCGTTTCCCGATTCCGGCAACTATGCCGCCATCGGCTATGCCAGGGAATCCGGCATTCCCTTTGAAATGGGCATGATCCGCAACCACTATGTGGGCAGAAGCTTTATCCAGCCCACCCAGTCCATGCGGGATTTTTCCGTACGCATCAAGCTCAACCCGGTGCGGGAGCTGATCAAAGGCAAGGACATCATCATTATTGAAGATTCCATCATCCGGGGCACCACTGCCAAGACACGGGTCAAGGCCCTGCGGGAACTGGGGGTGAAAAAGGTACACATGCGGATCTCCTGTCCACCCCATAAGTTTCCCTGTTACTACGGCATTGACTTTTCCTCCAAAGGCGAACTCATTGCAGCCCAGAAACCGGTGGATGAACTGCGGGACTATCTGGGGCTGGATTCGCTGCACTATTTGTCCATTGCAGGCATGCTGGAGGCATCCGGGGTAGAAAATCCGGAGCAGAATTTCTGCAAAGCCTGTTTTGACGGACAATATCCCGTGCCGTTTGATCCCAAATTCACCAAGCAGTGCATGGGATAGATGATGCAAAAAAAAACCGTTGCCTTTTCCAAAGACGCTTCCAACCTTTTTTTTCACATCCTGACCCGGTGCAACCTGTCCTGTTCCCATTGCTACATCAACCCGGATCAGCATGGAAACAACACCCTTTCCATTGACACCATCCAGCGGTGGCTGGGCCTGTTTGCCCAGAAGGCTTTCCAGACCAACCTGATTTTTCTGGGGGGAGAACCCACCCTGCACAAAGAACTGTCAGCTGCTGTAAAACACGCCCGAAGGCTGGAATTTCACTCCATCACCATTGACACCAACGGGTTTCTATTCCACGACATCCTGGAAAAAATCACCCCGGCAGATGTGGATGCCATCTCTTTTTCCCTGGACGGGGCCACATGCGCCACCAATGATATCATCCGGGGGAAGGGCAGTTATGATGCGGTTGTGTCAGGTATACACCGGGCAAAAAAAAAGGGGTTTGTCTGTTCCATGATATATACGGTGTCGGACAAAAACCTGCACGAACTTTCCCGGATGCCGGATCTGGTGGCCTCCCTTGATATTGACCGGTTTTTCATCCAGGTTATCGGCATGCGGGGAAAATCTGCTGGCACCGGAAAAAACACCCAGGTTTCAAAAACGCTCTGGCTGTCGGTCATTCCAAAAGTTGCCGAAACCATTGCGCAAACCGGTGTCATTGTCACCTATCCCAAGGTGTTTCTGGATACGGCAGATACCTTTGCATGCGCCGGCATTGTGGCGGACAATTATTTTGTTTTTCCAAACGGCCGGGTGTACCGCTGCCCCCTGTGTGAAGATTATCCGCTGCACGCGTTTACCATTGTAAACAACAAAATGGTGCCGGCCCCTCCGGTTAACGAAACCCATCTGTTCGACCTGACCATACCCGAGGGCTGTGTCATGAACAAAATCATCCAGCCGGGTAACCTGGATTATCTGGCGGACGGAACGCCGGCCCACCGAATCGCCTGCTGCATGCTCAAACAGGAAATCCGGTCCCAGCCTTAGTGCTTTACGCTTCAGTTCCTGTCAAAAAAATGAAGGGTCACCAGAGGGGCAGGCTTTCCGCGTTATCCTTTTTTTGATTTTTTCCGGGATTTTTTCCGTTTTTCCCCGGCAGCTTCTTCGGCCAGTATCATATCCCTGAGACCGGCTGTATCTTTTGGATCTACATGGATCTGCGCATGCATTTTCAAGGAGATGGGCACCAGGTGAATCGGTTTTTTGAGCAGCGCCTGGATCTTTGCCAGCAGGGTTTCTTCTTCCGGGCTACAAAAAGAAAACGCCTGGCCCTTGCGGGTGCCCCTGCCGGTTCGCCCCACCCGGTGCACATAATTTTCCGGATCTTCGGGCAGATCATAATTGATAACATAGTCCAGATCCGGGATATCAATGCCCCGGGCTGACACATCCGTGGCAATGAGAATCTTGTCTTCTCCGGCCTTGAACCCTGCCATGACTTGGTTCCGCTGTACCTGATCCTTGTCGCCATGGATGGTCATACAGGGGATGCTGCTGCGTTCCAAAGCTTTGGCCACCCGTTCCGCCCGTACCTTTGTTCTGACAAACACCATGATTCGCGCATGTTCATGGTCCCGAACAAACCGGCGCAGATAGAAGCGCTTGTCATCCATTGTCATTTTCATCATCCAGTGGGTGACATTTTTGGATACCGGGTCATCCGGAGAGATCTGGATACGGATGGCCGAAGTTTTGACCTGGGAAAAGGCCAGCTTTTTGATCTCTTTGTCAATGGTGGCGGAAAAAAAAAGGGTCTGGTGCCGCCGGGGCAGTTTTTTCTTGATGGCCTGGATATCTTTGATAAACCCCTGGTCCAGCATCCGGTCTGCTTCATCCAGCACCAGGGTGTTCACCCGGGACACGGAGACAAAGCCCTGGCTGATCAGATCAAACATCCGGCCGGGTGTGGCCACCAGGATATCAACCCCTGTTCTTAACTGTGCAATCTGCTTCTCCTGCTCCACCCCGCCATAGATGCACAAGGGTGTCACCCGGGTTTGCCGGGCCAGGGCTGTGAACACTGCCCCTATCTGGGCAGCCAGTTCCCGGGTGGGCACCATGACGATACACTGGATCCCGAACTTTTTACCGGACCCTTTGGATTTATGAATCCGGTCAACCACCGGGATGGCAAAGGCTGCTGTTTTTCCGGTACCGGTCTGGGCCACCGCCAGTACATCTTCGCCTTTGAGAATAGAGGGAATGGCCTTGTACTGGATATCTGTTGGCCGTTTATATCCGGCAGCTGCCAGGTTTTTTTTGATGGCCCCGGCTATGGGGTAGGTGTCAAATTTCATGGGGTGCTTTCCTGCATGCTTTGGTAAAAATCAATGGGATCTGTTTATAAAATACAGGCAACCTGCCCAAAACGCAATACACCGACAACCCGATATTTGCCATAGCAGCGTACCCGCTATGGGGAGCCCCTGGTGGTGTCCTGTGAACGGACCGTCAGATCCGGAGGGGGCCTGGTAAAATTTGCCGGGATGATCCCAAACAGAGGGCGGGTGGCTGCACTTCATTGTTCTT
>DATFJY010000299.1:0-4083 GCA_035268905.1 Desulfotignum sp. | reverse complement strand
GTTGAAATCGCCTAAAGAACCGTCATTATTCACCAGGAATTTGGGTACCAAAAACAGAGAAATGCCCCTGGTACCGGGGGGGGCTCCCGGAATTCTGGCCAGCACCGGGTGGATAATGTTGTCACACAGGTCATGCTCGCCCGCGGAAATAAAAATTTTGGATCCGGAAAGGGTGTATGTGCCGTCTGTATTTTTTTGTGCCGTGGTGGTCAAAGCCCCCACATCAGATCCTGCTTCCGGCTCGGTGAGCAGCATGGTACCACCCCATTCACCGGAAAACATTTTTTTCAGATACAGGTGTTTCTGGGTATCATCACCAAAGGCTTCCACCAGTTTGGCAGCCCCGTGGGTCATGCCGTAATACAGCATGAAAGCGGAATTGGCACCCACCATATATTCCATGGCCGCACTTCCCACGGTTCTGGGCATGCCCTGGCCTCCCACGGCAGGGTCATCACACATGGCCAGCCATTCTCCTTCACATAACAGCCGCCAGGCCCGTTTAAAGGATTCTGGTACCCGTACCTTGCCGTTTTCCAGGGTGCATCCCTGCTCATCCCCTTCCTTGAAGGTGGGCAGGATCTCTTTTATGGCAAGGTTTCTGGCTTCTGAGACAATCAAATCGATGGTTTTCTTGTTGAATTCAGCAAAGCTGTCATGGTCCACCTGTCCGATCTGTTCATGGAGGACAAAATCCACATCCCTGCGGTCAGCAATCATTTGTGCCATATGTTTACAGTCCCTTTTGATATTGGGTTTTTATGAAAAAATCCTGGTCTGCCTGGGTCTTTCCTTAGGCAAAAACCAATAGGTTGTCAACGAATGATACGAAAAAAATATTGATTTATCAATTGATTCATACCATGGTATAGGAATTTATATGAAAGCTGTTAGCTGTTAGCTGTTAGCCGTTAGCTATTAGTACGCAATTATTCGCTTCCAGTAAACAAAATTCTCCCTGCTGTTACCACCGGCTAACGCTTTCATACTTTGTTGTGCCCGTCAGGGCATGGGGGTTATTCAGAAATGGGATGATAGTTGCTGGATATTTATGGATGGTTGTGATACAGGAGAATCATGATTATTAAATGCTGGGGTTCCAGAGGATCAATACCGGTATCAGGCGGGCAGTATGTCGTTTACGGGGGGGATACCACCTGCCTTGAAATAACCGCCGGATCCGGAGAGACAATTATCATAGATGCCGGCACCGGTATCCGGCGGCTGGGCAATGTTCTACTGGCGCAGCAGAAAAAACAGTACTACATGCTGTTTACCCATTGTCACTGGGACCATATTATGGGGTTTCCATTTTTCAAGCCCCTGCTTTACACCCGCAACCGTCTGGTCATTCAGGACAGAAAAATCGGTGGATTAACCACAAAACAGGTGATCACACAGGTCATGTCTCCGCCATTTTTTCCTGTCAGCCCCAAGGATTTGAAAGCAGATATCAGTTTTGATGCGGCATTGAACAACCAGTTCCGCATCGGTTCTGTAGAAATCGACACCATCCCCACCAGCCATTCCCGGGGTAGTCTCGGGTATACATTTACGGAAGATGGAAAAACCTTTGTCTTTCTCACTGACAATGAACTGGGGTTTTCCCATCCCCAGGGCCAGGGGGTTGACGGGTACAAACGGTTTGCCGAACATGCAGATGTCTTGTTCCATGATGCGGAATACACGCAAACGGAATACCGGCTCCGCAAAGGGTGGGGCCATTCATCGGTTCCCCATGCACTGGATCTGGCTGTCCAGGCCGGGGCAGGGCAGCTGGGTCTCATCCACCTCAACCAGGACCGGTCTGACCATGACATGGATGCCATTGTGCAGGACTGCAAAGATATGTCGGCTGCCAATAAAAGTACGCTCCTTTGTTACGGTGTTTCCTGCGATTTTGAAATCACACTCTGAACAGCCTGGCTCTTCAGCAGCATCAGCAGAAAAGGACCCTGTCCAGGACAGATGGCGCAAAGCCATGCACGCCTTTTTCCATCCCCGGGTGATTACCATGCTGTTTTTCGGGTTTTGTGCCGGGCTGCCCATTTTGCTGATTTTTTCCTCGCTTTCGTTGTGGCTCAGGGAAGCCGGGGTCCAGCGGTCTGCGGTAACTTTTTTTTCCTGGGCAGCACTTGGGTATTCTTTCAAGTTTGTCTGGGCCCCCCTGGTGGACCAGATGCCCATTCCCTGGCTCACACGGAAGCTGGGCAGGCGGAGAAGCTGGATTCTGGCAGCCCAGACCGGAATTGTGTTGGCTGTCTTGTGGATGGCGTTCACAGATCCGGGGGCCGGATACCACCCGCTGGTTTTCATGGCAATGGCAGCAGTGCTCCTGGGATTTTCATCGGCAACCCAGGATGTTGCCATTGATGCCTATCGCATCGAATCTGCACCGGTGGATCTCCAGGCCATGATGGCTTCCGCCTATATCGGTGGTTACCGCATCGGCATGCTGGTGGCCGGGGCCGGGGCCCTGATCCTGGCCCAGTGGTTCGGGTCAGCAAAGGGAAGTTACCGGTTTGAAGCCTGGCAGGCCACCTACTGCATCATGGCCGGCCTGATGCTGGTGGGCATGATCACGGCCCTGGTCATTGACGAGCCGGATGCAGATTATAACCCGGCAGATGCTTACAGTGCAAAGGACTACCTGACCGGTCTGGGCCTGTTTTGTCTGGCAGTGGCGGCATTTGTCATGACCTTTTATGTTACCGGCCGGATCACCCTGGATATGAAAGTACAGCTGGGGCAGTGGCTGAACAACCCGGCCCTGGCAGGGCTGCTGAAGGAGTGCTTCCGGCTGTTGGCAGGGTTTGGGGCGGCAGCCCTGGTGGGAAAAGCATGTATGGCAGCCAGACTGGTGAACCAAAAGATGGTGGTTGCCAGCTATGTGGCCCCTGTGCTGGATTTTTTCAGCAGGTACCGGGTTTCAGCGGCCTGGCTGATACTGGCCCTTGTGGGCCTGTACCGGATTTCCGATATTGTCCTGGGGGTCATCTCCAATGTGTTTTATCAGGACCTGGGGTTTTCCAAAACCCAGATCGCCAGTGTGGTGAAAACTTTCGGGCTGTTCATGACCCTTGCCGGCGGATTTGCCGGCGGTATGCTCTCCATCCGCTACGGGGTGATCCGGATTCTGTTTCTGGGGGCCCTGCTGGCATCGGTCACCAATCTTTTGTTCATGGCCCTGGCTGTTGCCGGACACAACCTGCCCCTTTTGTATCTGGTGATCGCGGCGGACAACCTGGCGGCCGGACTTGCATCTGCTGCCTTTGTGGCGTTTTTGTCCAGTTTGACCAGCATCCGGTTTACAGCGGTGCAGTATGCGGTGTTCAGCTCCCTGATGACCCTGGTGCCAAAAATGTTTGGCGGGTATTCCGGCTCCATTGTCGATGCTGCGGGATATCCGGCATTTTTTTTATTGACCACCCTGATGGGGCTGCCTGTGCTGGTACTGGTATGGTACTGCAGCCGGCACCTGGATATTGCCGGATAATCCCCAAATTTTTGCGGGAATAAAACCGGGAACCCTGGTTTCTTAGAAAAAGACTATTGCACCGGCAGGTTTTCATTCGTTGGATCAAAGGAGATTGAAAATGATAACCAGGTGAATATTAAATAACTGTTGACAAAAAAATGCCTTTTTTTTACTTAAAGGCGGGGGAAAATAAATGGCGTGACGGCCTTATTTTTACGGGCTTTTGCCGTCGTCTGTCACACAGATGACAAAATATCTGAAGATTTCAGACGTCACAGCTTACCGCCCAAGCGGCGATAATAAACGGTGAGGAGGTTTTGATAATGACGCAGAAGGTGACACCAATCAGCGGCCCTGTGGGGTCTGTCATGGTCCTTGGCGGTGGGATTGCAGGTATGCAGTCTGCCATTGACCTGGCCAATTCCGGCTATTATGTCTATCTGGTTGAAAAATCATACGCCATAGGCGGTATGATGGCCCGGCTGGACAAGACATTTCCGACCAATGACTGTACCATGTGAGTGATCTCACCCAAACTGGTCGAGGTCGGCCGGCATCTGAACATAGAGTTGTTGACGAATACGGAACTTCTGGAATTGGATGGT
>DATFJY010000298.1:0-13704 GCA_035268905.1 Desulfotignum sp. | reverse complement strand
GCCATCCAGGCCGATGTGATCGACTATGACCAGCTGTTGACAGGGCAGCGACGGGAGGGAAGGTATATCGGGCTGTGGTCCATCGCCAAGAAGCTGTCTGCCGCCTTGGGGATCGGTATCGGGCTGCTCCTGTTAGGCACTGCCGGTTACAGCCCCAACGTGGAACAGACCCCATCCACGGTGTTCATGCTCCGGGTGTTGTACGCCCTGGTGCCCTGCCTGTGCAATGTTTTGTCCATCGCCATTATCAGCTTTTATCCGATCTCAGAGGAAAAGCATATCCAGATCCGGAGCGAAATTGCGCGCAGGGAGCATTCCCCGTCCTGAAACCCCCTGATTGTTTATAATAGCCTCATCATTTCGTCTGAAATCCTGACCACTGGCCAGAAAGTGTTGAACCGAGTGTGACGCTGACGGCATGTTTCCCTCATTCGGCCGGGAAATCAAAATCATCAGCTCGTGGAATGAAATGAGTTGCAAAGTTTGGGAGGAAATGGTTTTATTTTGTATGGTCATGACTATAGTGCCACCGGAATCGGAACAACGGGCCAAATTCTGGCTTGATCAGAAACATGGTATTGAACCCCGCAATTCGGAATATATGACAGTGGAGTTCACCGGCAAATGAATCATATCAGCGTTGGCTTTTCCATTCACAGGCCGGAGATAGTTCCGGTCACAGCTCGGATCATGGAGCAGCATGACGTGATTTTCCTGGAGGAACCCCCGGAGGCCAGCTTTGAGAATATGTTGAACAGCTCCCTTGGCGTGGAAGACTATCTGATACCGTATTGACCTTTTGCAGGGCTGATGATACAACCGTGCGGACATTTGGAAAAGCATGGCATAATGGTGCGTTTATGACAAACATCCTGTTTATAACTGCCACTGAAGCCCGGGCAGGAGAAAGGAGAAGCGGCACCTTGAAGATCCTGGTGAACAATGCAGGCAGCGCCTCCACCAAGTATCACCTGTTTGACATGGCAGAAGAAGCCGTGCCGGTCACAGGCATGGCCGAAAGATTCGGCAGTGATGCCTGCACCCTGTCCCACACCGTCACGGCAGCACAAGGCATCCAGAGAAACATCGACATTACCGAAAAACTGGAAATCGCCCGACAGACCCAACAGAAAATAGTTGAATGACCGATTGTATCTCAGACCGAAACGGACCGGCCGGCCCCTGCGGCACAAGGGACAATCCAGCCCTGGCCCCGGAACTGTCCGGCCGTTTTCAGGATATTCTGAACCAGGTGTCTGACATAGACCTGCCATGCCTTTCGGACCCGGAACCGTTCAAAGAGGAGCTGGACACCTTCATCCGCCATATGCTCTACAGCCCCACCGACCTGGCGGATATTTTCACAGCGGTCTCCGCCATCCATGACCGCCTGACCGCCCGAATCATTTCCCATCATGTTGATGTTTTGAAAACCCGTGACCGGCGCCCCCTGCCCGGCCCGTTCTGCTGGATCTCCATGGGCAGCGATGCCAGACAGGAACAGGTGGTGAGAACTGACCAGGACAATGCCCTGATTTATGGGGACCCGCCGCAGTCTGAAGAAAAAAAATGGGACAACTATTTTGCCGACCTTGCCCGGCAGGTGGTCACGGATCTGGACCGGTTCGGATTTGCCTTGTGCAAAGGGGGGGTCATGGCCACCAACCCGCAATGGCGGCGGCCACTCAACCGCTGGCACCAGGCCCTGGACCAGTGGATCGGATCTGCTGAGCCAGCGGACATTCGCATCCTGACCATCCTGCTGGATTTCCGGCCGATCCACGGGGATTTTCCCATGGCACAGACCCTCTGGGACCGTGTGTCCGGGCTTTTTCAGGAAAACCCGGTGGTGAACCACTACCTGACCAGGGACGATTTTCTGTTCAGTTCTCCCAAAACCGTTTTCGGCCGGATTCGGACCCACAGGGTTAAGGGCTGCAGGACATGCTTCAACATTAAAACCGCCGGCCTGGCCCATCTCATAAATGCCATGCGCATTCTGGCGCTGAATCACGGCATTTTCTGCCCGTCAACCCTGGCACGCATGACCGCCCTCAAAGACCGGGGGGTGCTGAACAGTGGAGAATACGACCAGTGCCTCGATGCATTCTACCATTTGAACCGGTTGAAAATCGGCAGCCATCTGAACCGGCACAGGCACCCGGGCCTGCCGGTCAACTGCGCGGACCTGTCCGGCCTGACCCGGACTGAGAAAAAAAATCTAAAAAAGGTTCTGGATACGGTGATTCACCTCCAGAAACGGATTCGCCGCACCTACACCATGAGGTGGATGAATTTTTTCAACTGACCGTTTGAACAAACCGGTCCTGAGGAGAACGTATGACACCGGACTATCACCAGTTTTTCACCCTTTTTGCCCAGATCAGCAAAAAACTCCATGCCAACCGCGATACCCGTGATATCCTGGCATGCATCGTGAAAAACATCACCCGGATCCTGTCTGCCAAGGGCAGTATTTTCTGGATATTGAACACAGACAAGCAGTGCATTGAAACAAAGATCTCCCATGGATTTGACTACCGGAGTCTGATGTATACCGATTATTCCACCCTGATGACCCTGTTTGAAGACCAGAAAAAAAACTGTGTGGTCATTCCCAATGCCCGGGAAGACGACCGGATTCCGGATCTGGAACGACTGGGAAAACGCAAAATCAACTCGGTTACCGGCCTGTTTTTCAACATAACCGGTCCATTTACCGGCCTTCTGGCTGTCTATTTCACCGGGAACCGCACCCTGAAAGCCCATGAACTGGAATTTGTCACCGCCCTGGGAGAACAAGGGGCCATCGCCCTGGAAAAAGCCATCGGCCATGACAGACAGATTCTGGATATTTACCGCAAGATTGTGGAAGGGTTTGCGCTGGCCATCGAGGCCCGGGACCGTGTCACTCACGGCCATTCGCTGCGTGTGGCAACACTCTCCCGGCTCACGGCCCGGCAGATGGGCCTGGCCGAGGCCATGGTGAAAAACATCTTTCATGCCGGGATTCTTCATGATATCGGAAAAATCGGCACCCGTGACACAGTGCTGGACCGCCTGGGCCACCTGACCGCCAAGGAGATGGAACAGATTCGACAGCATCCGGTACTGGGGGCGGATATCCTGCTGCCCCTGACTTTTTTCAGCAAGATCGCACCCATGATCCGGCACCACCATGAACGGTTCGACGGCAGCGGTTATCCGGATGGAATCAAAGGAGAGCAGATCCCCCTGGGGGCAAGGATCCTGGCGGTGTGCGACGTGTTTGAAACCATCACAGCCGGCCGGCCGCGCATGCCCCCCAAAGACTTGCCCTCAGCCATTTTTGAACTGAAGCGCGGGGTGGGCACCCTGTTTGACCCGGCCGTGGTCCAGGCCTTTTTTGCCATGATTCAGGCACATCCCCAGGCCATGGAAATCCATGAATCCATTGATGATGTCCTGGACATGCTCCGGCAGAACGTGGCAGACCTGGCCCTGCAGAACCGGCTGGAAAAGAAAACCGCCCGCCTGTTTCCTCCAGGATTTTGATAATCTTTATCACACAACCTTTAAATCAATGGAAAGACCATGACCCTTCCGAATCAATTTAACAACCTGCCTATCCGCTACAAGATCCTGTGTATTTATTCCATCACATTTATCGTGATCATGGGTCTTTCCAGCCTGACCATATATTCCATCGTAAAGCAGCATGTGGAAAAAACCATGGAAGCCACGCTTCAGAATGCCACATCCGCGATTGTCAACACGGTGAAAACCGCGGCCTCGGTCTCCATACGGAACTATCTGCGGGCTGCGGCGGAAAACAACCTGGATATGGTCCGGCATCTGCACCGCCTTGAGACCGATGGAACCATCACACCTGAAGCTGCCCGAAACCAGGCGGCAGGCCTGATGCTGTCCCAGAAAATTGGCCCCCAGGGCTATATCTGTATTCTGGACGGCAACGGCCGGGTGGTGAAACACCCCAAAAAACTGCTGGAAGGCCTGGATATATCCGACCATGCGTTTGTCCAGGAGATGGTTGCCCAGAAAAAGGGATATATTGAATATGAATGGCAGAACCCGGGTGACGCTGCTGCCCGGCCCAAAGCATTATATCTGGAATATTTCGCCCCCTGGGACTGGATGATCACGGTATCCGCCTACAGAGAGGAGTTCTCACAACTCATGGATATCCGGGATTTTGAAAAAAGCATCCTGGACCAGCGGCTCGGCAGAACCGGGTATGCCAGTGTCCTGGACACCAGCGGCACCTTTATCATCCACCCGGAATTCAAGGGTGCCCATATCTTTTCCATTCCGGAATATGGAGATTCGGGTTTCAAAGAGGTCATGACACAAACCAGCGGTACACAACCCTTTCACCAAACCCAAAGCACGGCAAAGCGTGCCGGAAAAGAACAGGTTTTTTTCAACCCCATTCCCGAATTTCAGTGGATTGTCGCCTCAGTCATCCATATGGATGATTTCTTCTCTCCCCTGGAAACCATCAAGGAATTCATCATCCTGGTGGGAATCGTCTGCCTGCTGATATTCATACCCATCACCTTTTTTCTGAGCGCCACCATCACTGAACCCTTGCGGAACCTCAAGGACCGTCTGAATGAAGACATCGATACCGGAAAAGGATTTTCAAACCGTATGGTGATCCCACACTCGCTGGATGAAGTAGGACAAATAACCTTTTACTACAACTCTTTCATGGAAAAACTGGAAACCTACAGCCGGGACCTCAAGGCCCAGATCGCAGAACGCAAACTGGCCCAGGAAGCGCTGCAGGAAAGTGAGGAACGGTACCGGTCTGTGATGGAAGCGGCCCCGGACCCCATTATCGTCTACGACATGACCGGACGTGTCACCTATTTCAACCCGGCGTTCACCCGGGTGTTCGGCTACACCCTGGAAGAAAGCCTGGGCAGGAAGATGGACCATTTTGTGCCGGAAGAGCAGTGGAAACAGGCCATGGAAGGAATTCAGTCCATCCTGGAAGGCCATGTGCTTGCCCGCACCGAAACCACCCGCAAAGCCAGGGATGGACGGCTCATCGAAGTCACCCTCAGGGGATCGGTGTACCGGGACAGAAACGGCAACCCTTTGGGAACAGTGATCACCCACCGGAACATCTCCCGGGTGAAGCAGCTGGAAAAAGCGATCATGGAAATCAGTGAAAAGGAACGGCAGAAAATCGGCAACGATCTCCATGATGATCTGTGTCCCCACCTCATCGGCGTGGAAGGATTGAGCAAGGTTCTGAAGACACGGGTGGAAAAAACCGCACCTGACGCGGCCCGGTCCGCAGAAAAAATCACCTGTCTGATCCAGGAAGCCATAAAGAAAACCCGAATGCTGGCCCGGGGCCTGTGCCCGGTATATTTCAAACACGGGCTGCTCTCATCCCTGCAGGAGCTGTCCGCAAACACCCGAATGGTCCACCAGGTCAGCTGCTCCCTGCTGTACCATGAAAAAATTCTGGCCCGGAACGACATGGTCAATGTCAACCTGTACCACATCGCCCAGGAGGCGGTGCAGAACGCAATCCGGCACGGCCGTTCCGACCGCATTGTCATTGAACTGGCCTTGAAAAAAACCTGGTTCTCCATGCGCATCACTGACAATGGCACCGGCTTTGTTCTGTCTGAGGAATTTCAGGGTATGGGGCTTCGCATCATGAACTACCGGGCCAAGCTCCTGGGGGGATCCCTGGACATTGAATCCGGCAATACCGGCACCTGTGTGACCCTGAAGCTGCCGGTCAACGCACTGCATCCCCCGCACGGCCCCTCTCCCCGGGAGCGCTGAAAAGGTCCGCCGGAATTGGCATCAGCTTGCATGGCATTGGCCGGGAACGGCAATGATATTGCACATTCAGCAAAAACATGATATTGCCATCCAGCGATGAACACACAAAAAAAAATACTGCTGGTGGAAGATCACCCTATCTTCCGGCTCGGTCTTGCCGAACTGATTAACCAGGAAGCGGACCTGACCGCTTCAGGGGAATCAAGGGATGTGGCATCCGCCATCAAAGAGATCGCATCCGTCAAACCGGACCTGATCATTGCAGACATCTCATTGAAAGACTCTGACGGCATCGACCTGGTGCGCCACGTCAAAAAGCATCATCCCAACATTCCGGTACTTGTGCTGTCCATGCATGATGAATACCTCTATGCCCAGCGGGCGCTGCATGCCGGGGCAAGAGGATACATCATGAAGCAGGAAGCCATGGAATCGGTGGTGGCTGCCATTCACCATGTGCTGGCAGGCAGAGTCTACCTGAATGAAACCGTGAAGGAGCATATTCTTTCCAATATCACCGGCACATCCGACCTGCGCAAGAAGTCTCCGGCAGACTGTCTTACCGACCGGGAAATGCAGGTTTTCAAGATGATCGGCCGCGGGTTTTCCTCACGGGAAATTGCTGAACGGCTCTTTGTCAGCATCAAAACCATCGGCACCTACCGGGAGAGAATAAAGACCAAACTCAACCTGAAACACGCCAATGAACTGGTCCGGTGTGCGGTCCATTTTGAAAAGACCGGCCAGGTCAGCACCGTCCCTGATTGAATCCCCGGCCCAACTGAATCATGGGCGTTTTCGCTTTTGTCATTAAGGGAAAGGGCTTCAGCACAGGGTTCATTTCTTCAGCCCGGATACTCCCTTTGCCTTACTGTCATGTATTTTTTTTCCCTACAAATCCTGGTCATTTTACCTACAGAAAAAATCGGCTTTTCACCGATTGTGGTATCTGATCTCCTTTACTATATGAAACACAGGAGATCAGATCCTCTTTTAACCCCTATCTTAAAGGAAGGTAATGCTTATGACCGTACAACCCAACATGACCGACTATGAAAAAGAGTACAGGGAATTCACATGGCAGGTCCCGGAATATTATAATTTTGCCGGGGATGTGTTTGACAAATGGGCAGAAGACAAAGATAAGCTGGCCATGCTCTGGGTGGATGACCACGGCATGGAAATCAAAAAAACCTTTCATGACATCAGTGTGGCTTCCAGAAAAATGGCCAATGTGTTCAAGGAACACGGCATCGGCCAGGGGGATGTGGTGATCGTCGTACTTCCCCGGAACATTGAGTGGTGGATCGCTTTCACCGCATGCATTCGGTGCGGGGCCATGATTGCGCCGGGTACCACCCAGCTCACCGCCAAGGACCTGCAATTTCGGGCCAACAAATCCAATGCCGCCTGCATCCTCACCACTCCGGCCATCGCCGGCACATTCGACCAGGTTGCAGACAAATGCCCCACAGTGAAGACCAAAATCGTCATCACAGAACCAAAAGACGGCTGGCTGTTTCTGGATGACGCCATGGCACAGGCATCTGAAGCATTCGAGACCGCGAAAACAAGAGCAGATGAAAACTGCCTGGTGTACTTCACCTCCGGCACCACCGGGTTCCCCAAAATGGCGCTGCACACCCATTCCTATGGATACGGCCACATGGTCACCGGAAAATACTGGCTGGATCTCAAGGAAACCGACATGCACTGGAACGTGTCTGACACTGGATGGGCCAAGGCAGCCTGGTCCAGTTATTTCGGCCCCTGGAACCAGGGGGCGGCCCAGTTCATTCACCACACGGACCGGTTCGATCCCAAAGTCACCCTGGATCTGCTGTCAAAATATCCCATCACCACCATGTGCGGGGCCCCCACCATATACCGGATGCTGGTGCTGCAGGATCTGTCCAGATACAGATTCCCCGACCTGCGCCATTGTGTGGGTGCGGGTGAACCGCTGAACCCGGAAATCATAGAGGTGTGGAAAAAGGCCACCGGCTGCACCATCCGGGATGGATACGGCCAGACAGAAACCGTGCTCCTGGCCGGCAACTTTCCCTGCATCCCCCCACGGTTCGGTTCCATGGGCAAACCCACCCCGGGCATCGACCTGCATGTCATAGATGATAACGGCAATATTCTGGGGCCCAATGAAGAAGGAGATATCGCGGTCAGGATCGAGCCTGAAAGACCGGTGGGGCTGTTCAAGGAATACTGGAAAGAGCCGGAAAGGACTGCGTCTTCTTTTATCCCGGGATGGTATCTCACCGGGGACCGGGCCTATGTGGATGAGGATGGGTATTTCTGGTTTGTGGGCAGGTCCGATGATGTGATCCTCACCTCTGGATACCGCATCGGCCCCTTTGAGGTGGAAAGTGCCTTGATCGAACATCCGGCCGTGGCTGAATCTGCGGTGGTGTCCAGCCCGGATGACACCAGGGGAGAGGTGGTCAAGGCCTTTGTCATCCTGGGCCCGAATTATGAGCCCAATGACGCGCTGGTCAAGGAGATCCAGGACCATGTGAAAAAAACCACGGCCCCTTATAAATATCCCAGAAAAATCGAATTTGTTGATGAGCTGCCCAAGACCATCAGTGGCAAAATCAGGCGCATTGAACTGCGCGATACAGAGTGGGGAAGATAAAGCCACCCTGTAATCTTAAAAAGAAAGGCAACCCATGAAAGAAAAAGACAAGATTTATAAAAAAGAGATCCGGATCACCATTTTGTTCTCAGTGCTGTTGATTTTAGCAGGGCATTCCGCATCCATTTTCGTGCTGTTCCCCGGCCTTCAACAAGGGACGTTGTGGGGATTTCCCATCCAGTATATCATCCCCATCCTGCTGGGATGGTTCGGTATTGCCATCATCTGCCTGGTGATGACCCTTGTGTGCAACAAATTTGATGATGAAATGGATGCCTATGTCACATCACTGCCTTCGGAAACTGAAACCCAAACCAGCACCTTCACTGAATAAGGAGAAAACTTTATGCCGGCTGAATATGCATTAAGCAATGTCTGGATAGGACTGGGGGTGGTGATGGTCCTGTTTGTTATTTTTTACGGTGTCGGTTACATGGCAAGCCGGAAGACGGCGTCTGATGAAGATTTTTATGCTGCCGGATTTTCCATAGGACCGGTGACGAACGGGCTGGGCATGGCCGCCACCTGGGCCAGCCTTGCGACCTTTTTAGGGGTAATCGCCCTGATTCTGAAACTCCAGGTGCCTTTTGTCTACCTGTGGATCCAATGGGCCATATCCATCCCGCTGCTCACCCTGCTTTACGGCACCAGCCTGCGGCGGATGAAAGCCTTTACACCGGCCTCCTTCATCCGGCAGCGGTATGGCAACCCTGCCACAGTCGTCATTGTATGCTGGATGATCCTGATCATGATCATGTATGCCCTGGGCCAGATGATCGGTCTGGGTCGGGCCTTTGAGCTGCTGTTCGGGGTTCCCTACAATGTGGCCATCATTGTGGCCGGCCTGGCCACAGTGGGATTCATTACCATTGGCGGCATGTATGGCGCCACCTACAATGCCGCATTTCAGATGATCGTCATGACCATTGCCATGATCGTTCCCATGGGTGCCATCATGAAGGCCATGGGCTCTTCCGGGTGGTGGTTTCCCCCCCTGGCCTACGGCGACATGGTGCCGGACATGATCAAAAACATCCCCACCTTTTTTGACATGAAATACGATTTCAGATGGTATTTTGCCCTGATACCGGCATTTACTTTAGGCCCGGTGGCCCTGCCGCACCTGGCCATGAAGGTGTTTACCTCATCATCGGTGAAAAGTGCCCGTTGGGCTGTTGTCTGGTTTGCCCTCTTCCTTGGGCTGCTGTTTTCCGGCACCTATGTGGTGGGGTTTGCAGGCAATTTTTTCACCGCCACCACCGGCAGAATCATTGAAAAACCGGACCAGACCATTCTGATCCTCAATGTCTTTTACAATCCAACCATTGTGGCAGCTTTTGTCATGGGTGGTGCGGTTGCAGCCGGTTTGTCCACCATCGGCGGAAACCTGATGGCCATTGCCGGTCTGGTGGGCTCCGACCTGCTGGGAATCATCGCCCCGAACATGAATGCCGCAAATAAAATGAAATGGGGCTATACAGCACTGGCACTTGGTGGACTGGCTGCCATTCTCATGGCATTCAATCCCCCGAAATTTCTGGTCACAAGCATACTGTGGGCCTTCGGCCTGCTGGCCACTACCGCCACACCAGCCATCCTGCTGGGTGTCTGGTGGAAAGAGGCCAACAAACTGGCATTGATCATCTCCTCCCTGGTGTGCGGGATCATCTTTATCGTGATATCCCCCCATGTGCTGCCCTCCATCTGCATCGGGTCCGGCCTGGTGGCTGCCCTTGGCATGTCCGGCGGCATGGTGACCATTCCCTTGAGCTTTGCCATGTTCATCGTCCTGTCCATCACGTTCAACCGCTTAAGTGTATTCAGGGCCTATGCCCCCACCCTGGCGGACAAAAAAGTGATCGACCGGATTCATGGCTGGGGAACTGATTACGATGAGTCCCGTTACAACGGCATCACATGGCCTTTGATTATCTCGGCCATCTGCGTTGCCGTATTTATCTGGGGTCTGCAGCCCTGGTAACCCATATCCCTGTGTGCTGCCCGGACCCGGCCTGTCCGGGACCCGGGCAGCACACAGAGCCACTTAAAGGATCTCCATGAACTACCCCGCTGCACTCATCCGGCTGCTGAAACTTGATCCATCCGGTTTCAGGCAATTGCCCGAAAATCACCTGCCCTGGATCTGCATTTGGCATGTATCCCTGCTGGGATTGATCTACGGCAGCACCGCTGCCTGGCTCAGCCGTGATCTGCTTGCCGGACAGGGGCTGGCCAGACTCATTTTCGCCGGTATTCCGGTGGCGTTTCTGATGCATGCCGGGGCCGCACTGTTCATATGGGTTTTCCTGAAAGCCCTGGGCGGCAACGCCGCTTTTCTGACCGCCTATTTCACCATCGGTGTTGCCGCCATATCTGTGTGCCCTCTGGCCCCGTTTCTGGCAATCGTTCAGACACAGGCCTTGAGCCCGTTAATCCTGGCAGCCGCTGCCATTGCCGGTCTTTACGGGCTGGCCGTGACTGCAACAATGATCCAGGCTGTTGTTGACCTGTCCACTGCCAAAATGGTGATCGCCCTGTCCGCCGCCATTCTCTATATCGGCTGTTTTTTATATCTGTGGATATAAGATAAAAACCCGGTCCAGGGATGCCCATTGCCGCACCAATCACATCATCACAGACCAGGCAGCGTATAAAGTCTGCCAGGCTGGTCTGGATATTTGCCATAGCAGGGTACCCGCTATGGGGAGCCCCTGTTGGTGTCCTGTGAACGGACCGTCAGATCCGGAGGGGGCCTGGTAAAATTTGCCGGGATGATCCCAAACAAAGGCGCAGCAGGTCCAGAGGGAAATCATGGAAAAGACCGAACCCGAGGTCACACGTACGTATCTCCTTGCACTTTCTTGCAAGCGCCGGCAGGCCCGGGTAACCGTCTATCTGACCTGCACCATGATGCAGCCGGTTTCATGCCCCATGGATAGTTTTCTCTGTCAATATAATGCATCATAATGCAGCATAATGCAAAATTTTGTTGATTTATAAATTTATTTTAATTATATTGCATAAAAGTATATCATTTAAATCATATTTTGCAGTACAGACACAAAGAAAAAATCCATGATAGAAGCCCTGAAAAAATACAATTTCTGGACTGCAAATGTAACGGGCATCGGTATCAACCGGCCGGCATATCTGGACCGGCTCACCCGGTTGAATACAGACAGGACGGTTATCACGGTGACCGGATTGCGGCGTGTAGGTAAAAGCGTTATCGTCCGGCAGTTTATCGATTATCTGATCCGGCAGATGAACGTACACCCTTGCCAGATTTTATATGCCAACCTGTTCCTCAGAGAACTTTCATTTCTCAAAGACCCGGACCGGTTCCAGGAAGCGGTGACTTCCTGGCAAAAACACATGGCTGTGGATACCGGACAGCGCATGTACCTTGTCATCGACGAAGTCCAGGAGATCAGGAACTGGGAAAAAATGGTGGGATCTTTTTTCGAGGATTATACGGCTGAATACAAAATCATCATCACCGGTTCCAACTCAAAACTTCTCAGTGGTGAACTGGCCACCTACCTGGCCGGCCGAACCCATGAATTGAGGGTATTTCCCCTCTCCTTCAATGAATTCCGCACGTTCACCCGGCAGGCCAAAACCCGGGAAACCCTTCTGGCTTACCTTACCCGGGGTGGAATGCCTGAAATCGTACTAGCGGACAATGCGTTCGCAAGAAACAGCCTGATCGAAACCACCATTGACTCCGTGATCATGCGGGATATCGTGGCCCGATATGAAATCCGGAACGTGCGGCTGCTCAAAAAAATCGTGGAATATGTCAGTGCATCGGCTTCAGACGAGGTGTCCCGGAACAAGATGGCGAACCTGATCCATGAATCCGGAAAAACCGCCTCCGTCCACACGGTGTCCAACTACCTGGAATGTTTGAAAGAGGCATTTTTCATCCATGAATGCCCGGTGTTTTCTCACAAGAAAAACCATTATCTGAAATCAGGCCCCAGGAAAATTTATCTTAATGATCTGGTTTTCATGAGAAAGGGCCACCGATTCGGCGGATACGGCAAGCAGCTGGAAAATCTGGTATATCTGTCCCTTAAAAGAAGCGGTCACACCGTATCCACTGTCAGGACAGGCAAAGGCGAGGTGGATTTTGTTTCTGAAAAAAATTCAGACAGAGCCTATTATCAAGTGGCCTGGACCATCAATGATCCCGGCAGTGACACTTACCGCCGGGAGTTTGACAGTCTTTTGTCCATCCAGGACCACTGTCCCAAGCAGATCATTACCATGGATGACCTGCCATTGCCGCCCCAAAAGGGAATCCGGCATCTCACGGCGCTGACGTTTTTTTCCACGGAGAACTGAATCCCAAAAGGTTAGAAAGGCAATTCTTTGCTGGTTTCGATCTGTTGCGCCACGGCCTTTTCCACCGGTTTTTCAGCTTATTGCGGCTGTTCATTACAACACACAGAGGCTGTATATCCGGCATGTATTGACGCACAAAGCGTATGACAAAAAGAAATAGAGGAAAGGCTGATGTTACAGGAAATGAATGACATTATCCGGATATGGCCGGATATTAAAAGCATCTTTGCCGTGGCCCATTCAGAAGCAGAATATGACCGGCAGTTCGGGGTTTCTCCTGTGGTGTTTATTTAGTCTGCCGATGAGGGATAGGAACTTGCTTTTTGTTACCCAAGCCATCGAAATCCTCCAAAATTTGAAATACTACCGCCAACCTGATACAAGTGCAACATGTTGTCCCTATATCAAGTTGGCAGAAGTTTTGGCAAGAATAAAAACAAGAGTTTGAAACCATTTGAGAAACTATATTGGCTTATGGAACAGTGCATGCAGCGGCCACCATGGGGGCGGGTATCTCCATAGTAGGGGCTTTGCTCATGGCTGCCCGTTTTTATCCGATCTCAGAAGAAAAGCATACCTGGCATTCGAATCCGACATATATTTAATAAAAGTTCCTTTTTAGGGAACTTTTGTATTGACATCAAACAAAGGGCTTGTTATTTGTAAATCATGCATATCATCGCCAGGCCGAAACTGAAAGAATTTTACGGACAAGACGGATGTGAAGATGCTAAAGGCCCTATCGACAGTTGGTGGTACGAAGCAAAAAAGGCGAACTGGCGATCATGGACAGACATAAAATCACAATACGGCTCTGCCAGTATTTTAAAAGGGAATCGTGTTGTATTCAATTTAGGCGGAAATAAATACCGCCTGGTTGTAAAAATAAATTTTCA
>DATFJY010000297.1:0-14931 GCA_035268905.1 Desulfotignum sp. | reverse complement strand
CTACCAGGGCCGTGTGCGGGATATTATCCCCCTTTTCAAATACCAGGCCCGGCTTTCGTTGGCCCGGTTTTTTGAACCGTTGATGTTTGAAGCTTTTCTTCGGTTTTTTGAAAAAGCAGATATTCACCGGATACTGCCCATCCCCCTGCACACCAGAAAGCTCCGCCAGCGCGGATTTAACCAGTCTTTTCTGCTGGTGCGCGGGTTTTCAAAAACATATGGCAGGATTCATGGGGTACAGCCATTGTGGCAGGTGGACATCAGATCAGTGAAACGGGTCAGGTACACCAGTCCCCAGACCGGGCTTGATGTTACCGTGCGCCGCAAAAATTTGAAAAATGCCTTCCAGGTGACAGATCCGGGTGCTGTCAAAGACTGCAATGTATTGCTGGTGGATGATGTTTACACCACCGGCGCTACCTGTACAGAAGTTGCCCGGGTGCTTCTGGCTGCCGGTGCCAGCAGGGTGGATGTGCTGGTGCTGGCCCGGGCATGACCTTACATTGGTTTGATTTTTGTTAAACCACGAAGCGCGTGAAGGACACGAAGAAGCCCTTAACTTACTCCATTTTTTCTATAATGGCCTGTACCACCTGTTCCGCCGTATCCCCGAACAGGGTTTCCACAGGCACCAGGTTGAGGAATTTGTCATCCCAGACAATGTTTTCACTTTCCAGAACCCAGTCCTTCAAACGGGTGTATTTGCCGCCCAGGGCCTTGATCTTCTTGAGCAGGGACACGTCTTCAGACGGCTTGAAATTCACATTCAACGACAAAATGAATTCAATGATATTGGGTGTGGCAGGGGAAGCAGACAATACCGGAATCACCAGAATGCTTTTTTTGTCTTTGCGGCCTTTGCCGATATACACGTTGCCTTCCCGGACAATAATGTTCTTGGTGCCTTTGAGCTGGGGATCTGTTTCCACCCGGGAGGTTTCGTTTTCCAGGGCACCGGTCTTTTTCTGTACATGGATTCTGGTGTCAGGGGTGACCTCTCCCAGCAGGTTGAGGCCCGTCACCTGGTAAAGCAGGCCGCCGTTGATCCTGGCAATGACTTCCTGGAGATTTTTGATGACCAGCACATTCTTATTGGTGATCTGGGAAATCTGGATATCATGAAGGGCCAGTTCATCAAACAAAACGCCCTGGAATGTCTCCTTGATCCTGCTGGTGCCCACGGTCACGGTCTTGGCCTGGTGTTTGATGGCATCCACAGGCCTGGCCATATTGTTGATGGCAAGGCCCATGTTTTCAAAAAAGGCATTGAGCATATTGGAGGGGGTACCCTTGGTCATGAAATCGATTTCAAAGTCAGACACCGGCAGCCTGCCGGACAGGTATTTGAGCAAAAGGGTGATATTGGCTGCATTGTCAAGTCCCATGGCAGCTGGAAAAGCGTTCTCCCGCCGTTTTTTTGAAAACTGGTTGTAAAAGGCGGCAATGTGTTCTCTGAACTTTTTTTCCAGCAGTACCTCATATTCATCATGGCCCATGGCAGTGAATTCATCGAGCATCTCCTGGACATCAGCCCGGCACTGGTACATGAACCGGGAGCCCTCATTGATGGCGAGGGCTGCATAATACCCCCATATATGGCCCACCAGGGTGTTGAGGATGGGGGCGAACTGTTCTTTTATCTGCGGTACTTTGAAAACATCTGCCGCATACAGATCAAACCGGTCCTCTCCCTGGGTGGTAATGACCAGGGGGGTTGCTTTGTGGGCATGGAAAATGGCGGTGTCCTTGATGATGTCCCCAAGAACACTTTCCCGGGTGCCGGCCGCACATACGATTACCAGCGGTTCCGAGGACAGGTCAATATGTTTTTTGTCCTCCACAAAATCCGATGAAATGGTCTTGTAGCACAGTTCTGACAATTTGATGCGGATTTCGTCAGCCGACGTTTTGTTGGCACCGGACCCCACGGTGGCCCAGTAGTTTTTGGTTACCGCCAGGCGGAAGGCAGATGTCCGGATCTGGTCCCGCAGATGTAATACCATGCGCATTTTGTCCGGAATGGCCAACAGCTCCTGGATCTCCTCGAAGATATATTCCGCCGGCCTGGCCCTGGTAATGGCGGCAATGTGCAGGCCCAGAACAGCGCCTGCGGAAAGCTGGGAATAAAACGCCTTGGTGGAGGCCACCGACATTTCAATGTCTCTGCCGGAGCTGGTGTACAACACCCCGTCCACCTTGAAGGTGAGGTCTGAATCCCGGCGGTTGACAATGGCCAGGGTCCTGGCACCGCAGGAGCTGATCATGTCCACGGTCCGGTTGGTATCTGTTGTGGTGCCGGACTGGCTGATAGCCACCACCAGGGTATTGGCCATGGCTGTGGCAGGATCATCTCCTTCCACAATACTGAATCCCGAGAGTTCCGAGGATTTGAGGGCACGGATATCAAAGTGCTGGTCCCCCAGATAGCAGGTGAGCAGGTCTGCGCACCCCTGGGCTGCCACCCCGGCAGTACCCTGGCCGATGAAATAAATTTTGTTCAGTTTTCCTGATGCCAGTTCTTCCTGGATGGCCAGGGGCATAACCTGTGTACCCAGTCTGGTTTCAAACATCCGGGTATCCGGGTTTTGTGCAAACTTGTTTTCTAAGGTTTTTTCTACGGATTCCGGGGCTTCACAAATCTCTTTGAGAAAATAATGGGAAAATTCCTGGCGGTCAATATCCCGGGAGGTGATCTGACTGGTCTGCAGGTCCTGTTCCTGGATGCAGATGCTGTCCCCGTTGTAATAATGGGAGCGGATCCCCTGGAGCCCGCCTGAAGAATGCTGGTCCAGGATGACAATCTGTCCTTTGTCTGCGCCGTTGAGTTTGATGTAATCAGGGGTTTCCTCCACAATGCCGTAGAGTTCGGAAGCAGCCATGTAGTGGTCAGGGGCGATGCCCACAAAAACAGCCTGGCCGCTGCCTTTCTGGGCAAGAAATATTTTTCCCGGTGCAAGGTCTGTTTGCATGGAAATGGCATGGGATCCTTCAAAGTCACAGACCGCCAGCCTGAAAGCCTCTTCAATGTCCGCTCCCTGCTTGAGGTGGTGCTGGATCTGCAGCGGAATCAGTTTGGTGTCTGTATTGATATCCGGATGGATTTTGTCATACCGGGCCTCATATTCCGTCTTGAGTTCCAGGTAGTTGTCAATATCCCCGTTGAGGCAGACATGGATGATGCCCATTTTTTCAATTTCCCGATCTGTGGGGGTATTGTCCACAGGGTGGCAGTTGGCTTCGGTGATATCCCCCACAGAGGCCCATCTGGTATGGGCGCTGACCGAATTGGACGTAAAAGGAAATCCCATCAGCAGCTGCAGTATCAGATCGTTTCTGATCTGGCTTCTGATAAAGGCCACATTGTCGCCCAGGGCACCTACCTCTGCTGCAAACTTGTAGACAAATGAAATGGATACCCGGTCCTTTTCCCCAGAAGCTGCATGATCGATATTGATGCTGTTGTTGGCAAGAACCATGTGGTTGGTCCGCTGTTTTAAAACCCCGGAAAGCCCGTCTTTGGCAATGCGGCTGCGGAATTGTTCATATTCAGCCGCACCAAGGGTGAACATGACGGAAATGCCGGCGGAATCCCGGCCCCGTACCTCCAGCCGGTCAATACTGTTAAGCACGGCATTGATGCGTTTGAAGACCTTTATCCCTTCAGGGGTGTTGGACAGGTCAACGGTCAGGGACTTGATGGCCGCAATATTGTCCAGTACCTCTTTTTTCAGGCACCAGTAAATGTCTTTGAGCCTTTCAATCCTGATGGAGCTGATTTCCACTGCCCGGGGTGAGAGACCGGGTTTTGTCTGCTTGAAGATGGCCTGCTGGGTGCTGATAACTTCAAAGAGTGTATCGATGGTATCAGAAAGGGATTGTACATGATCAGCATGAAAAAACATCTCCTGAAAAACCGATTCCTGTTTCAAAAATCGGGCAGATTCGTACAGCCTGGCCAAACCGGCATTTCCGCCCAGAAACTGCTCAGGGTCGGAAAAGTCATCCGGGGTGTCTGCATCTGCAGCAGCGGAGGCAATGTGGTCCACCTGCGCCTTCAGATCAGACAGCTGTGGTCTGCTGTCCGTACCTTTGAAGGCCACCAGGGCACAGATGCCGCAGGACAGGCGGTTTGGCAGAAAGGGAAACAGAATCAGGGTATTGTTTTCTGTCTGGTCCAAAGATTTACCCACCTGGATATGGTGAAAAAACCAGGTGATCATCTGTTTTAGCCAATGGATGCACTGTGCTGTCATATGCCCTCCGTTTTTTTGCTGTCGGATTTGGGTTGCCGGCTGTAACGGTCAGCCGGATGAAGTTGCCGCATTTCTTGAAAAATAGTGTTCTAAAATGGATCTGGCATGGGTGCCGGCCCTGGTGCCGATGTATTTGCCATGGCCCACCACAATGGATACCACAATGGCCTTAGGTCCGGTTTTTTCTTTGCCGAACCCGGTGAACCAGTCATATTTTATGGTATGCTCCCGGTTGGAAAGAGAACCGGTTTTACCGCCGATGACCAGTTCGCCTAAGGTTTTGTCCCTGGAAAATTTGCCAAAGGCTTTTCTGGCGGTTCCCCGGGAAACGGTTTTTTCCATGAGGCGGATAATGGCGGGGGCTGATGCAGGGTCTATGGCTTGTGCAAGGGATTCTCTGGTGTGTGTATACACGGTCTCTCCTTTGGCATTGGTCACCCGGGAGACCACGGCAGGCAAAAGCATTTGTCCCTGGTTGAACAAAGGGGTGAGCATCATGGCACCGAATACGGGGGAAATCAGGGTATCCCGGTTGAACCCGCACCCCAGTTCCGCCAGATGAAAAGGGTCCTCTTCTATGGAAAACCGTCCTCCGTCAAAGACAAGGTCTGTCAAAGGCGTCTGGTTGAACCCAAAGGCACGGGCATAGGCAGACAATCTGTCTTTCCCCAGATAGGTCTGGCCGAGTTTGCCGAAAACCGGATTGATGGAATCGGCAAACGCTTTGGCCAAAGAAACTTTTACAGTATACCTGTTTTTTACCTCCTTGAGCTGGCGCTTATATAAGGTATATTTGTTGCCATTAAAATACAAAGGGGTCTGGGGTGTGTATCCCAGGGCATCTACTGCTGCAGCAGCTGTCACGATTTTAAAAACACTGGCAGCCGGAAAGATCGCAGCAGTGCAGGGGTCGGTTTCCGGGTTTTCCAGATCAAAACCTGCCATGGCAAGGATTCGGCCCAGATTGGCATCCATGACCACCATGGCAATCTGCCGGGGCTTTCCCCGTGTCAGGGTTTTCAGGTGATCCAGACGGGATATGAGAAATGCGTTCAGGTCCGGATCCAGGGAGGTGGCGATGCGGAAGCTTTCCTGGGGGGTGTCTGCAAAAAAGATATTTTTACGGGCATTTAAAAGCGTTTTGTCCTGCAGCATTTCCCGGACCCGGGTCAAAGACAGATGCCGGGGGGGAACTACCGGGTGGGTGACCTTGGATATATCAGCCGGCGGACGTTTGTACAACAGCTGCACATACTGGTTCATTCCCAGGTAATGCCATGCTCCCATGGCTGCAGCACATACCAGAAAAAGCAGGGATGCTTTTCTGGCAGCACCCCGGAAACCCTTTTTTTTTCTGTTGCGGTAGAAAAATACTGCCTGGTGCTCCCGCCAGGAACTTTCATTTTTGTCAGTATACACGGATTCTTTTCCTGGTACATCCCGGGCCAAAGGCCCTGTAACATCTGGTTTGTGTGTTTTCTTGTATTATTTTACCGGACTGCCCGGTGGAACCCGGGTATCAAATCCCGCCAGAACCAGTTCTTTTTTTGTGCCGGCAGCCAGCACCATGCCTTGTGATTCCTCCCCCATCAGGGTTGCCTGCTGCAGGTTGGCCACCACCACCACCTGTCTGCCCACAAGGTCTTTGGGGTTGTACTGCCTGCCTATGCCTGCCACCACCTGGCGGGTGTCAGTTCCAAGGTCCACCTGCAGTTTTAACAGTTTGTCCGAGCCGGCAATTTTTTCTGCTGCATCTATCGTTCCTGTGCGCAGATCCATTTTTGCAAAATCTTCCATGGTGATGACCGGTTTTGTTTCAGGTGTGACGCCGGCATCTTTTTTCCTGTCTGCAGGCGCGGTTTTCTTTTTTGAGCCATCTTTTGCAGGTACATCTATCCTGGGAAACAAAATGGGTGGTTTGGCAAGTCTGGTACCCGGCTGAACCTGTCCCCAGGACAGGATCTGGTCCAGCAGAAAAAACCCTTTTTCCGGTATGGTCATGCCCAGAGCGGTCAGCATTTTTTCGCTGGTGCCGGGCATGACCGGATAGATGAGGCATGCCACGGTGCGAAGCCCCTCCAGCAGGTTGCAGATAACAGCAGCCAGCAGGGGGCGCTTTTCCGTCGCCTTGGCCAGTTTCCAGGGTTCATGCATATCAACATATTTGTTCATGCTGGAAATAAACTGCCATACGGTTGCCGTTGCCTTGTGAAATTCATACCGGGTCATGGCTTTTTGAAATCCGTCAATTGCTGCCCGGGCATCAGATGCCAGGGAAATATCAGGTGCCGTCGTCATGGCCGGCACAATCCCCTTGAAATACCGGAGGTGCATGGAAAGTACCCGGGAAAACAGATTTCCCAAGTCATTGGCCAGATCAGCGTTGATCCGTGACACCAGCACATCTTCCGTGAAATTGGCATCCAGGCCAAAGACCATTTCCCGCATCAGAAAATACCGGAATGCATCCACCCCGTAACGGTCTGTGACCGCCACAGGATCGGTGACATTGCCGACGCTTTTGGACATTTTGCTGCCGGAAACATTCCAGAAGCCGTGGACATTCAGGCCTGCATAAATATCTATGCCAGCTGCCTTGAGCATAATGGGCCAGTAGATACCGTGGGGTTTGATGATATCCTTGGCCACAAAGTGCCGGGCAGTGGGCCAGAATTTTTTGAATAATGCCCCGTCCGGGTATCCCAGGGCGGAAATATAGTTCACCAGGGCGTCAAACCAGACATAGGTGACATAATCGCTGTCAAAGGGAAGGGTGATACCCCAGGTGAGCCGGGATTTGGGCCGGGAGATGCACAGGTCTTCCAAAGGCTCCTTTAAAAATGAGAGCAGTTCTGTTTCATACTGTCTGGGATGGATAAATCCCGGGTGGGTCTTGATGTGGTCAATGAGCCAGTCCTGGTACTGCCCCATTTTAAAAAAGTAATTGGATTCTTTGATGGTGGCGGGTGCCACCCCATGGTCCGGGCATTTTCCCTCCACAAGTTCCCTGTCCTGGTAAAAGCGCTCGCACCCGAAGCAGTACTGGCCCTCATAACTGGAAAAATAGATATCGCCTTTGTCATGAATCCGCGTGAGCAGGTTTTCTACCACCTGGATGTGGGCCGGGTCTGTGGTTCGGATAAACTGGTTGTTCTGGACAGACAGGCGGGGCCACAGATCCTGGAACAGGCGGGTGATTTTATTGACATATTCCCGGGGGCTCTGGTGCTGTTTTTGTGCTGCCTGGACTATTTTGTCCCCGTGTTCATCCGTACCGGTGAGAAAATAGGTATCATGGTCATCCATCTGTTTGAACCGGGTGGCCACATCCGCGGCAATGGTGGTGTAGGCATGCCCAAGATGGGGCCGGGCATTTACATAGTATATGGGAGTGGTGAAAAACTGTGTTTTGGTTTCCATGTTGTTTCCTGTGAAGTATATCATATGCAGCAATGTTTGGTTTATTATCTGTCACGCCTTACGGGATCAGTTCAGAAACCGTTACCTCTATTTCGGATCGGTCTTCCATGCGCACGGTGATACTTTGTTTGAGGACATTCTGGCGGACCACTTTTCCGTTGCCCTGTTCCAGGGTAACAATTTTGCCCAGCCGGGGCATTTTTTTTTTCAGATGCTGGTATGTCTGATTTTCAAAGGTAAGGCAGCACATAAGCCGGCCGCAGACCCCTGATATTTTGGTGGGGTTCAGCGACAGTCCCTGTTCTTTGGCCATTTTTATGGAGATGGGTTCAAATGTATGCATAAACGAGGAACAGCAGAACTCCCGGCCGCACTTGCCGATACCGCCGCAGTGTTTGGACAGGTTTCTGATACCCACCTGGCGCATCTCGATGCGGAGGTTGTATTCTTTGACCAGCAGTTTGATCAACTGCCGGAAATCGATCCTGCCGTCTGCCGTATAAAAAAAGGTCAGCTTGTTCCGGTCAAAGGTGCTTTCCACACTAAAAAGGTTCATGAGCAGGCCCAGATCCCTGATACATTTGTGGCAGAATGCGTGGGCCTCCTGTTCCAGTGCCATGAGTTCCTGGCGTTTGACAAAATCCTCCGTGGTTGCAATGCGGACAATCTGCCGCAAATTTTTGCTGTTTTCTTTTTTTTTTCCAGGGGGTTTTGCAACAATGCCGAAGCCCAGTCCCTGCTCCGTTTCAACGATCACCCGGTCACCTTCCGAAAGGACAAAGGCCTGGCTGTCAAAATCATAAATTTTGCCGGCTGTTTTGAATTTTACACCTGCCACGTTGGTCATGTGTTTTGTATTCCTTATATCTGTATCATGCGCAGAAAAAACCGGTCCAGGGTCATGCGCACGGAACTGTTGGAGGCCAGGCGCTGCTCGGTTTCATGAAACGCGGTCATCCATCTGAGACAGTGTTCTTCGGTAACCTGCCGTACAATATCCTGGAAAACGGCGGAAAAATCAAGGTTGATTGTTTTTTCCGGCACGTGTCTGCACACACACAAATCCCTGAAAAAGGTTCTCATGACAGCCAGCCCGGGAACAATATGATCCGGATCCAGGCTCATTTGCCGGGAAAAGGACAACGCGTTTTGTACCCTGGCGGCAGCCGGTCCGGATATCAGATCGCAAAGCTGCCGGATGATCCAGACCCGGCCGGCCTGCCAGTCCCTGCCGTAAGCATCTGCATTTCTGAACGTGTTGTCATTTGACAGACCCGGCCCGTCAGCCATGTTCAGGAGCGTCAGGGCCAGGTTCAGGTCAGCCCCGGCTGTGGCTGCCGCAATACGGGCAGATTGGGGGTCTGCTGAAAAAGATGCACACAGATGATCTGCCAGTGCCGTGCCGGTAAGGGGTTTGAAATGCAGATGCCTGACCCTGGACCGGATGGTGGGCAGCAGTTTTGCCGTGTCCCGGGCCAGGAGAATGAAAAACGTCCCCCTGGCAGGTTCTTCCAGGGCCTTGAGCAGCGCGTTCTGCGCCTGGGCGTTCATGTGACCGGCATTGGAAATCAGCACCATGCGGAATCTGGCTTCATTGGGCCGGGCAAGTATCGATGCCTCCATTTCCCGGATCTGGGAAATGGTAATGGCCTTTTTTTTGTCTGGCAGATGCACATGCACCATATCCGGATGCATCCCGGCATCAATTTTTTTACAGGACCGGCACAGGTTGCAGGGAACACGGGTGTCTGATGTGCAGTTGACAGCCTTTGCAAACATGAAGGCCGCCTGTTTTCTGCCGACCCCCGGGTTGCCGGTGAACAACAGGGCATTGGGTACTTTTTTGGTATCAATGATCTGCTGTAATTCCGCTATAGCTGTTCTGTCAGCAAATTGTTTGTCCGGCATGCGGTTGTCATGGGGCATGGAACTAATAATCGACCCGCTCTTTGAGTTCTTTTCCGCATTTGAAAAACGGCAGCCGTTTGGGGGGAATCTGTACCTTTTCTCCGCTTTTGGGGTTTCTGCCCATGTAACTTTTGTATTCCTTGATGTGAAAACTGCAAAATCCCCTGATTTCTATCCGTTCTCCTTTTACAAAGGCCTGGGAAAGAGAATCGAAAAAGATCTTGATCACTTCTGCGGCGTCAGCTTTGGTCAGGTCTGTGCGGTCTTTCAATGTGGAAATCAATTCTAGTTTGTTCATACAACCTCTGTAATTTTTATGGGAAACAGCGTATCTTGTTGCAAAGTGTTTATTTAAAAATTAATAAAAAGTCAAGGGGTTATGATAATAAGGCCGGAATTTTTTCAACATTGTCCGCATCCATTTCAACCCCGGCATACTGGCCCAGCAAGGTAATTTTGATGATTACCCGGCTTTTGCCCTTGTGCTGGAAAAATTCGCCTTTCAGGCCTGCCATGGGGCCTTCCAGTACCATGACCGGGTCCCCTTTTTTCAGGTTGATGCAGGACCCGGTAATCAGGTCAGTCCCACCGGATGCCATGATTTTCAGGGAATGGATCTGGTTGTCCGGTATGGGAGTAGGGCCGTTGGAGCTGCCCAGCATCCGCACCGCACCGAGGGTTTTTAAAATGCTGAGCTGGTTGTTGGATGCAAAAGTGGATCTGACAAACAGGTATCCCGGGAACAGCGGCACTTCAATGATCTGTTTCCGGTCCTTGCGGCGGCTTACCTTTCTGGTTTTGGGCAGAAATGCGGTTATTTTTTTTCTGGTGACCTGGTCAAACACGATCTGTTCAAAATTGCTCCGGGTCAAAAGGGCAAACCATTGGAAGGATTGTGTCATTGGATGCTGAAATCTCCGATTCCTTTCAAGGTGATCATCAATGCGATCCGTCTGTCCAGATCCGACGCTTTGAATTCCAGGCCCATGGCCCAGCAGGCCTCCTTCAGGATGATACCGGTGCGGGTTTCGATGGTGTCGTCTCGGGCAAGGTCCAGTTCAAAGGAATAATATGCTGACAAAGCCGGTGTGATCTGTGCCTTGAACCTGGTATACCAGTATTCTGCCGTATCTTCAGTATATCTGTAGGCCGTGGTAACCGCATCTCCTCTTTTGTCTGTCACAGTGGCATCGATATTGAACGTTGAAAAATCATAGCTGTACGGGGACCATGCAAGCTCTGTATTCAAAGATAAAAAAGAAAACGGGAAGATTCTGGCTTCCAAATTGATATCAGACCAGGGCCTGCCGTCAGCATCATCGCCGTCCCGTTCATTTTTGATATCATAGTCTTGATATAATTTTATCCATCCCAGTTCATGGTACCGGTTTTCAACGGTTTTACCAGGCCCGGCAACGGTTTTTCTTGCCGTAAACCGGTTCAGCAGGGACCAGGTGAGCCTGTTTTCCTCTTTGATGTCATCCAGGGTATCAAAAAATGGCAGATCTTTCTGGTCCACCCGGGGCAAAAATCGGTACCCGACTGCCGGGGTCACCTGGTGCTGAATTTTTTCGGCAAATCCGGAATTGACAGTGAAAATCCGGTTGAGCCGGGTGGAAAGGTCCCCGCCCAGATCAACCATTGTCCGGAATCTGAAACTGTCATCATCGCCGCTGGTATCCACAAAACTGTCCGTATGGTAGGCGGTTGCACGAAGACCGATAAACGGCTGAAATGCCAATGCCTTTCCCAGTTTCATCGGGTAAAAAAACCGGGGGTTCAGATCCAGCCGCTGGCCGTTGACTTTGGCATCAGCACGGGTGGCTGCAGGAGTATTGACGGTATCCTGGCGGAAAAATGAGGTGAGTTGGGAATGGAAAGCGTAGTATGTATCGGTGGTACCGATCTGCTGGCGGACAGCATCAAATTCCAGCCCGGGCAGGGTCTGAAGGGTGGTGTCCGGGGTGCTGCCGCGGCGGGCAATGACATCATCATACCAGAAAGCTTTTCCCGCCAAAAAATGCTGAGACCAGGTGCGGTCAACGATCAGGCTGTTTTTTCTGACGGTATCGTCATATTCATCCAGGTCTCTGCCAAACTGGTCCTGGAACATCTGGTTGGTATCATCGTATCCGGTAGGCCCGTCTTTGAATTCCAGCAGATAATCCGCATCAGACACAATATCCAGATCCAGTTTTGCATAAAACCCATTGGGCAGCGCCTGGTCGGTTTTCATGCGCAGCCAGTACCGGTCGGTTTCGGTGCGCAAAGGGGTGGTGTTGAACCGGTAATTTTCTGTAGCATCAGTGCCGTCATCTGTTTTGTCATCCGGGAAAAAATCCAGGCGCCAGAGTCCTTTGGACCGGGTATCGGACAGATACCGGTATTCACCGGTAATTTTGGGGCCCCTGTTCGACAGATATCCGGCGTACAGGGTGGCATCGGTACTGGGGGATATGGCCCAGAAAAACGGCTGTTCATACACATATCCCAGACGGTCGGAAGAGGAGACTCTGGGTGTGAGAAAGCCTGTCTGGCGCTTGGTTTTCACCGGAAAGGTGAGAAACGGTGCATACAGTGCCGGCATGTTTTTTGCCCACAGGGTGGCATGGCTGGCAGATCCGTATCCTTCGATGGTGACCTTGACATTTTTGCCGGTGATTTTCCAGTCCGGGGTGTCACCGTCACAGGAGGTGATGGACCCTTTGGCGGCAGTGTACGTGACCCTCCCGGTCTTGCGGATATTCTCCCCATGGATGTAAAAATGGTTCTTCTGGATAAAAATGGTGCCTTTGTGAATAAACCCTGTCTGGGTGGCAAGGTTGATTTGCATGGCATTGCATGAGATGACATCTCCGCCGGCAATCAGCCTGACATTGCCCTGGGCCAGTGCATCCTTGGTGGTGTTGGAAAACTCCACATAGTCGGCTTCCAGACGGGTTTTTCCGCCGGTAATCACCACATTTTCTTCGGCAATGAACAGATCTCTCTTTTCATCATAGGTGACCACCATGGCGGAAAGATGCCAGGAAATGGTTTTGGGATCGTCCGGCAGATCAACAGCTGCTGCGGTATTGATCAGGCATACAAAAAAACACAACAGAACAGATACAGCAGATACAGACAGATTTTTTGCTGATAATAAAGCGGGCATGGGGGGCTTCCAGTAATCAATTGCACAACCGTTAAAATTACTGTATAAAGCCATCTTATGTTGTAAATGTCAAGCCGGAATCCGGCCTTTTTCCTGTAAAATGACCGACCTGTGCCGCCGGCCATAAAAAGGACCCCCATGACTGACTCCATCATAGATGCCATCGGCAATACCCCGGTTGTGGAAATCACCCGGATGAATCCTGTGCCCGGGGTGAGGATACTGGCCAAGCTGGAATACATGAATCCCGGCGGATCTGTCAAAGACCGGGCTGCCCTGTACATGATCAATGCCGGCGAGGCATCCGGCCAGCTCACAAAAGAAAAAACCGTTATTGAAGCCACTTCCGGCAACACAGGAATCGGCCTGGCCATGATATGTGCGGTGAAAGGCTACCACCTTGCGCTGGCCATGGCGGAAAATGCCAGTGAAGAACGCAAGAATATCCTCCGGGCCCGGGGGGCAAAAATTATTCTGACACCCCGTCACCTGGGATCAGATGGTGCCATTGAAGAAGCCTACCGCCTGGCCCGGGAAAATCCGGACAGATATTTTATCACAGACCAGTACAACAATGATGCCAACTGGCAGGCCCATTACCACACCACCGCACCGGAAATCATGGCACAGGTGCAGCACAAAGTCACCAGTGTGGTGGCCACGGTGGGAACATCCGGCACCCTCATGGGCCTGTCCCGGTATTTCAGAGAACACAGCCCGGACACCAGAATTGTCTGTGCTGAACCCTTTCTGGGCCACAAAATTCAGGGACTCAAAAATATGAAAGAATCCTATATCCCTGAAATTTTTGATAAAAAAAGGCTTGACCAGGTGCTGCACATCGATGATGACCTGGCGTTTGAGACTGCCCGGCAGCTGGCGGCAAAAGAAGGGCTGTTTGTGGGCATGAGTTCCGGTGCTGCCATGGCTGCTGCCGTGCAAGAGGCCCGGCATATGGAAAATGGTATGGTGGTGGTGATTTTTCCTGATTCCGGGGAAAGATATCTGACCACGCCGCTGTTTTCAGTGAAACACAAGATCCATCTGCAGCTTTTCAACACCCTTGCGGCCAAAAAGCAGCGGTTCAAACCGGTAAAATCGGACAGTATATCCATATATACCTGTGGTCCCACCGTATATCAGCGCCTCAATGCCGGGCGTTTCAGGCGGTTTGTTTTCACAGACCTGCTGGTGCGGTATCTGGCCTTCCATAAAATGGCGGTCAACCATGTGGTCAATATCACGGATTATGATGACCGGACCATCCAGGGTGCAAAACAGGCCGGGTGCTGTCTTGCAGATTTCACCGGACCCCATATCCAGGCGTTTGAACAGGACCTGGCGCATCTGCGGATCCGGCCGGCCCAGGCGTATCCCAAAGTGTCCGACCATTTTGCGGACATGGCGGATTTGACCCGCAATCTGCTGAACAGGGGCCATGCCTATGAAAAACTGCATTCCGTGTATTTTGATATATCCAGTGTTGCTGAATACGGACACTTGTCCAAGATGGATATCCAGAAAATCCGCCCGGGTGCCACAGTGGATCTGGATGATTATGAAAAACACAACCCCCGGGATTTTACCCTTTTCAAACGGGTCAGGCTGTCGGAGCTGCGCCGGGGCATCGGCCTGAAAACCGAATGGGGTACGGTACGGCCCTCCCTGCACCTGCAGTGTGCCGCTATTTCCATGGCCCATCTGGGCGCACCCTTTGATATCCACACCGGCAGCAGGGAGCTTGTATTTCCCCACCATGAAAATGAACGGGCCATTGCAAGGGCGGCCTGCGGACACCAGCTGGCCAATATATGGCTGCACTGCGATCCTGTGCAGTATGACGGCTCTTTGGGAGAACAGCACCTGGATGATATCACCCTGGATACCCTGGCAGACCAGGGGTGGGATTACAACACCATACGGTTCTGGCTCATGTCCGGCCATTACCGCAGGGGCCTGGTGTTGTCACATCGTGCACTCAAAGATGCACAGGCCACCCTGGCCAAAATCAACCGAAGCATTGCCGCTCTGGAAAGACGGGAATCTGAAAACAACGGTGACAGTTCGTCTTATGGGGGCATAGACCAGCTGGTGTATGATATCCGCCAGGGGGTTATGGCAGCCCTGGCAGATGACTTGAAAATATCGGCCGCCATTGCCTCTCTTCTGGCCAGTATCAGGAAAATCAATGCCCTG
>DATFJY010000296.1:0-23898 GCA_035268905.1 Desulfotignum sp. | reverse complement strand
CGGATTTTTTTATCACATCCCACAGACCGGCCATGGCATCTTTTTCAAAATACATAGCCCCCATTGCCTCGGTGGCCTGTTTTGTTTTTTCACTGCCGTAACCTGTGAGCAGAACCGTTTTCAGGTCCGGCACCATCTCCTTTAATTTGGTGATGGTCACCAGACCGTCCATATCCGGCATTTTCAAATCCACAATGGCCAGGTCAATCCGGGTCTTTTTGGCGATATCAAGGGCTTTGATGCCCGAAGATGCCTTTATGGCTTCAAAACCCAGCAATGATATACGCTGGGCCATGGAATTGAGCAGCCGTTCTTCATCATCAACAAGCAGAATATGTTTTTTGTTGGTACTCATTTGTTTCCAATATATACATCAAAATGAAAAAATCCCATATTAAATTCCATAGAACAGATAAATCATCAACAGTTCCACTGTGAGGAAAATACAGGTCATAACAATACCCGCTTTTGCATAGTCCACGGTTCGGTATCCTCCGGGCCGCATCACCAGGGCGTTCACCTGATGGGTGGGCAAAACAAAACTGTTGGATGCGGAAATTCCCACAACCAATGCCGCCATTCTCGGGTCCGCACCGGCCATCATCGCCATGTTCATGCACAGGGGAACCAAAAGCACGGTGGCACCGACATTGGAAATGACCAGCGTAAAAAAGGTGGTCATGATACCGATCACCGCCAGCAGCACAATCGGTGCCGGTGTTCCCACAAACCCCAGGACCCCCTGGGCGATGAAGGCGGCAGTACCGCTCTTTTCAAATGCAATGCCCAGCGGAATCAGTCCCCCGAGCAGAAAGACCGTCATCCAGTCCACGGCACCGTATGCCTCATCTATGGTCAGAACCCCTGTTATGATCATGCCAAGGGCCCCGGACATCAATGCCACGGCCAGGGCAGTATCAAAGAAAACTACCTGAGAAAGGGCAATGGCAAGCCAGAAAACGGCAAATACCGCTTTCTGGGGACGCAGAATTTCTCCTTCCAGCGGGGATGCAAACACCAGGGACCGTGGTTTCGGCTTATTGTTGAGAATGTGAAATTTATCCCAGGGTCCCTGCAGCAGCAGGGTGTCTCCCTTGCTCAGGGGAATATAGGTCAGGCCGCTGTAAAATTTTTTGTTGTCTTTGAACAAAACCAGGGGATTGAGCTGATAATGTTCTTTGAAACTCACTTCATTCAATGTTTTGCCGATCAAATCGGATCTGGGGGAAACAACCGCTTCCGCCACCCCTGCATTGGTATTGGCAAGGGTATCGGCAAAGGTTTCCAGGGTGTCTTTTATCTGCCAGCCGTATTCTTGGGCCAGTTTTTCAATATTTCCCCTTTTGCCGGCAACTGCAACATCACAGTCGGCGGAAACGGTTTCATTGCTGCGGGGAACATGATTGACCGTTTTGACGGAAGGCGAACTTATCCCGATCACCGTGACCAGGAATTTGGCCCGGACCGTCAGCTCCTCCAGGGTTCCTGTAACACCGGTTTCAGGCACATGCAGCTCCACAATGCTGCCGACCCCCTGGTATTCTCTTGTCAGCATTTCAGAAGCCCCTTTGGTGAACTGCCCGGTCTGCACAGGCAGAACAAACCTGCCGAAAACCATGAAATAGATAAGCGCGGCCGCAACCAGTGCCAGCCCGATAGGTGTCTGGGTAAAAAGGCTGAACGGTGCCAATTTTTCTCCGCCGATCACCATCAGGTCGTTCAAAAGAATGGTGGGACTTGCCCCCACCAGGGAGATGGTACCACCGATAATGGCACAGAAGGCCATGGGCATCAGCACCCGTGATGTGGGGATTCCCATGCGTTTGGATATTCTCTGGGTAACCGGCAGAAACAATGCAGCGGCCCCGATATTCTGCATCAGACTGGAGATCACGGCAACGGAACCGGCAATAAACAGGATGATCCTGTTTTCACTTTTGCCGGCCAGGGCCATGATCGGCTTGGCCACCTTGTTCATCACCCCTGTTTTATCCAGGCCTGCGCCGATGATAATCACTGCGATAATGGAACAGACCGCGTTGCTGGAAAGGCCGGAAAAGGCTTCTTCTGGGGTAACCAGGCTCATCAGGGGAAGCAGGACCATCATCATGATCCCCACAACATCCACCCGGACCCATTCGAAAACAAACAAACAGATCACGAAAACCAATACGATCATTGTCAATATCATATCAGGTGTCATTCAATCAATTCTCCGTTCAATAGTTGTCATCATAATAAGTGAACATTTTTCATTTGGGTGTAGACCGCTGCTATTTTTTGTTGCGGAAAAAAAAACACAACACAGCGCTAACACAAATCAAGGCGATACTGAAAATAAACCGGGCACTCATATTTTTCTCCTTTAATCGATGGCATATACACAAAAGGTCTGGGCAATGACCGGCGTTTTTTCTTCTGACGATGCCAGGCTGTTCAGAATTTTTCTGAAAAACCCCCAGAAACTTCCCATATCTTCTTTTTCAAAATAAACAGATTCCAGGGCTTCGGTTGCTTCCTTGAGTTTTTCATCTCCATGGCCGGTGAGCAGGGAACTGGGTATGGTGTTGTCGATTTCTTTCAACCGGGCAATCAGATCGAGGCCCTCCATATCCGGCAGCCGCTGGTCGATAATTGCCAGATGAACGGCTTTTGTCTGGATAATATCAAGTGCTTCTTTGCCGGTTAAAGCGGTGAGCGGTTCATGGCCCTGCAGCCTTATCCTGTCGGCCAGTGCGTTCAGGAATCTGGGATTGTCATCCACCAGCAATATGTGAATATCTTCCCGGGTGCTGGGTGCTTGATCGCTTGTGGTCCTGGCCCTTGCCATGCCGGCCGGATTTTCCGTAATGATATATTCAGGCTTGGCGTATTCCTTTATCACGGCAGCAATGGCAGTATCAATATCGGAATAATGCACCACATGTGCGAATGTAAGGCCCTGGGACAGGGCTTTGGTGCGGAAATCTTGTGCATTCCGGTCAGCATTTTTTTTGAATTCATCAAATGCCACATCATGGGCATTGGAAAAAAAATCGGTGACATCATGGGTGAGATTGGCGCAATTCACAGCAATGATGCCGCAGCCCATCCGCTTTGCCATCTCAAGGGTGTAGGAAACCATGGCTTCGGGAAACAGGCTTTCATATGTGGCAACAGCGATATTCGGGCAGGCATTGTCCGCAGATGCAGCAGCCTGTTTCTTTTGGGCCTGATCCCGGGTATCGGCCATCGGATCATTTGCCTTTACAGATTTTTTTTTGGATTTATGAAACAATGTCATAGCGGTTCCTCGGGTTTTGTGTTTTAAATTTTTCATTCACTATCATTTTTATGTTTACAAATGAAACAATATTATTTATATTGAGATATAAATTAAAATTTTTAAACAGTCAACACAAAAGATTGATTTATGAAACATATTGACATCCTGATCATTGACGATGAAATCAAATTTGCCGACATGCTCTCCCGGCGGCTGTCTCTCCGGGGCATCACCTGTCAGGCATGTTATGACGGACAGTCTGGTCTCCAATGGCTTACCAAAAATCCCGGTGCAGCCGCCCTGATCCTGCTTGACCTGAAACTGCCGGACATATATGGTACGCAGGTACTGGCCCGTGTAAAGAAAATCGACCCGGGGATCCCTGTTTTCATTATCACCGGCCACGGCACCCGGGAAGATGAAAAAGCATGCATTGATCTGGGCGCAGCTGAATTCATCCACAAACCCGTGAGCATCGAAAAAATCACCGCTCTGCTCAACCATGCCCGAGGGGAAGTGCAATGATCCGAAAACCGCAGATATTCCAGAAACAGGAATGGCTGGCTTTTTTGTTTCACCGCCACAACAACCATTTGGCATCCTTTCACACCTTTTCCAACTACCGCAGTATCTGGATCATCAGTATCGTTATCCTGGCCGTGACCTCCCTGACCCCCTTGGTGACGGCAACCTTCATCAACCACCGGCTGATACAGCAGGCTGTGGATGCGGAACTGGTCCTCCAAGCCGAACGGGTCACCTCCAATGCCAAGCGGTCCATGCGGTTTTTTCTGGAAGAACGGTTGAATGCACTGCGGTTTATCGTGAACGAGCTGCCTTATTATGCTTTGATCGATAACGCACACCTGGGGGATATTCTGGGCAATCTCAAGCTGGGATTCGGCGGCTTCACGGATCTGAGCACCATCGATGCAGACGGCAGCCAGGTGGCCTATGCCGGCCCCTTCAACCTGGAGGGAAAAAACTACAAAACCCAGCCCTGGTTCACCCGGAGCCTGGAAAGTGACAATTTCATCAGTGCGGTGTTCACCGGATACCGGGATGTTCCCCACATCATCATTGCGGTCCGGTCCATAAATGCCCTGGGCCGGGTTTTCATACTCAGGGCCACCCTGGACACCCAGCGGCTCATGGATATCCTGCTCTCCTACAAAACCAATGTCCACACCGATATCTTTCTGATGGATCACACCGGCGTACTGCAGACCCCTTCCAAAACCCATGGAAAAATATTCACCCCCACCCATCTGGAAATTCCGACATTTTCAACCACAACAAACGTGATCATGCCGGAAAGTGAACGGGATCATGCCTTTATCATCGGATACTCCTATATCATCACCGAGGCGGTGAACACCCCGTTCATCCTCATGGTGTACAAAAAAAAATCCGGTGTCATGGGCACCTGGCTGAACATGGGCAAGACCTTCAACTGGATCATTTATATCAGCTGCCTGGTGATGATGATCATCATTACCCTGGTATCCACCTTTATGGTGAACAAGCTGTATCTGGCAGACAAAACCAAGGCGGAAACCATGATGAAAATGGAACAGAGCCAGCAGCTGGCCTGCATCGGTCAGCTGTCCGCCGGCATCGCCCATGAGATCAACAACCCGTTGGCTTTGATCAATGAAACCGCCGGATACCTCAAGGATCTGTATCATTTCACAGAGGAACAGCAAAATGATGAAGAGGTCATGGAAAATCTGGATGCCATTCTGGAAGCGGTTGCCCGGTGCGGCACCATCACCAGCCAGCTGCTGGGATTTGTCCGGCAGTTCGATGTCCAGATCTCCTCGGTACATGTGGAAAAGCTGATCACCGGCATATTGAGCTTCCACCAAAAAGAAACCGAATACAAGGGCATCCATGTCACCACTGATATTGCGCCTGAAACCCCTGCCATAGAAACCGACCGGGGCAAACTCCAGCAGATACTGCTCAATCTCATCAACAATGCATTTCAGGCCATCGAAGCCAATGGATGCCTGGATATAACGGTATTGCACCTGCCTCCCGGCCACATCGCCATAGAGATCAAAGACACCGGCTGCGGCATACCCGAAGAAAACATCAAACGGATCCATGAACCGTTTTTCAGTACCAAAAAAGAAAAAATGGGGACCGGTCTGGGGCTTTCCATCACCTATGGACTGGTCAAAAAACTGCAGGGTGATATCCAGGTGGAAAGCAGTCAAGGTGTCGGAACCATATTTACCGTCACATTACCGGTCAAAATGAAAAAAGAGGACACAGCATGAAAATTATTCTGGTGGATGATGAAAAAAAATTCATCGATATGCTGGCCAAAAGACTCTCCCTCCGGGGATTGAAAGCAGATGTGGCCTATTCCGGTGAAGAAGCGGTTGAAAAAGCGGTCCAAACCCCTTATGACCTGGCTGTTCTGGACCTGAAAATGCCGGGCATCAGCGGGTTTGCATTGAAACGAAAACTGCTGGAGATGCTGCCGGATATCAAACTGATTTTTGTCACCGGACACGGATCCATTGAAAAAAACGGCAACAATGGCCATGCAGATGACATCTTCCTGGCCAAACCCTTGAACATCGAGACCCTGATAAAAACCATCCACCAGACCATCCATCCGGATAAACAATAAATGGGGGACACCAAAATGAATCAGCAAGCCATTGACCTTGTGAACAAACAGGGACTGCAGTTTTTCGGATCAGTGAATGCCAGCATTTCCCATGAACTGAAAAACATCTTTGCCATCATTTCCGAAACCGCGGGATTTTTACATGACCTGACCCAGCTGTCCAAACAGGGCAAAAATGTTGAACTCTCCCTGCTTGAAAACTGCAGCAACAGCATTGCCGAAGAGATCGAGCGGGGCTTTGACACCATCCGGCAGATGAACCAGTTTGCCCACAGCGTGGATGACCCCGTCAAGGAAACCAGTATCACAGACACCCTGACCCTGGCTGTCAAACTGACCGGTTTTTTGCGTTATGCCAAAAAAACACGGATCGATCCATCTGCCGCGGATATCACGGTGCTTACCAGTCCTTTTCTGCTCCAGAGCCTGATTTACCGAACCCTTTGCGCCATTTACAAATCTGTGGATGCAACAGATACCCTGAAAATAACCTTTCATGAAAAAAAGCCGTCCACGGTTTCTTTGCAATTTTCCTGGGACAGCCCTGTGGCATTCAAAGCGTTTCCAGACCGGCAGACAACGGATGCGGCACAAGCCCTTGGCGCTGATTTCAGCATCTCGGACAACAGCCTTGACCTGACCGTTGCCGCTGGCGGAGAAAGCCTTTCTGCCGCACTGACAGACACAAAAGCATGAACCAGGGCTGAAACACAGAAACTGATTTTTTCACCGGACTGACAAACCATAATCATTTTTTTAGGAGGCAGCCATGACTGACTTTGAAAAAATCCACCTGCTCATGGTGGATGATGAAGAAAAATTTTTGAACGCCCTTACGGAACGTCTGAAACTCAAATTCTTCGATATCACCCCGGTGACAAACGGAGAAGATGCCATTGCGGTGGCGAAAAAAGCCCAATTCGATGTGGCTGTGGTGGATCTGCAGATGCCCGGCATTGACGGGGTGGAGCTGCTCAAAATTCTAAAAAAAAGCCACCGCTTTCTGGAGGTCATTATCCTGTCAGGCCATGCCACCATAGATGTTGCGGTTGAATGCGCCAAACTGGGGGCCTTTACAGTTCTGGAAAAACCCTGCAGTTTTGACAAACTGGTGGAAACCATTACAGCCGCCTATGAATCCCGGATGAAAAAGAAATTCGAAAAAGACACCAACCGCATGAAACAGATCCAGTCCCTGGCATTCGGCCAGTCCCCTCTGGGCATACTGCGGGAACTGAAAAAAATGGATGACAATGAAAAATAATGCGCATTCCTGCAAACGGTTTGTTTTTTAACCGCAATTCGCTCCCCTGGCGTGTTTTTGTGTCCGGACCAGATAATTTCACAACATTGTGCCCGACACAAGACCCTGCCAGGGCCGGGATGCCGCTCAGATATGCCCTCCTGAAACGACACAAACTTTGTACTGACCATTACATTGACAATAAACCGGCCAACGGTTACACTCCGCGTTTATGGAGTATGTCTATGGCTATATTTGGTAAAAACGGGTTTATCCGGCAGCAGGAGGTTGCGTTTGCAAAAAAACTGCTTGCCTGGAAATATGAAAACACCGGCATTGCTTTGCCTGATGCGGCAGCACTCCAGGCCCAGGCAGAAGACATTGTGGCAGATGCCCATGTGATTGCCAAAAAAAGGGGCAGCAATATTCTGGAAATTGTGAAAAAACAGATAAAGGATATCAAAAAATAAGGGCGGCCAAAGCCCATATGACCGACTTCCAGCAGATCAATCCGGCAAGCTTCAATGTGCACTGTTACATAATTGTTTTAAAAATACCACGTCACCCAGGCAAACACGCTGTCCGGTGATTTGTGAGTGAAATCGGTTCCCGGGATGGTAAAACCGCCGAATTCCGAGCCGGTTTCACCGGCATACATTTGTGCGCCGAAAATCAGCTCCATATTTTGCGCAAGGTTCCATGCGGCCCGGGGCTGGAAGATGACAGACCGGTCTTCAAGATTTGTGATGGCCGTTACAAAGACATTGAACAAGGGATGGAGTTCCGCCTGAATTTGAGTTGCCAGGTAATACCGGCCGAGCGTAAACAACTCGCCGCGCCCAAGCCGCTCTACAATGGCGGAATTTGCAAGTGCTGATGCGCTGTCATCCTCCCCCAGGCTGTTGTAATACAATTCCACCAGGCCGTACATATTCTTTGTTGCCCATACCCAGGAATAGTCCATATTTGCCGTACAGGTCAAAAAGCCGTTCTTGTTTTCATTTGCAGAAAGGAAGGTGTACACCGCATCCATACGCCATGCAGCGGATTTGAGATAGCCTGAAACACCCAGGCCCAGAGTGTAATCTGCATAATGCTTTGCCGCCATGATGTCCAGTTCAAGGTTGTTCTTCATGACATGCAGCTTTCCGGCCAGAGAGGCCTGGTCCCATGCCGGATCAGCAGTGACCGGATCACGCCTTGGCACATACAAAAACTGCAGGTCACCGATATGGTCAAGATACATCTGGACCACTGCCATGTCATCCCCCACCTTGTAGTCGCGCTCAATATCCGTGGGCGCAAACGGATTGAACAGGTCCATGGGGTTGAAGAGCAACCCGTTTCCCCAGGTCAAAGCCTGTCTTCCCAAAGATATTGATCCCCATTCCGGCAGATATGTCAGTCTGAGCCGGTCCAGGCGGTGGTAGGCCAGACTGCTATCGTTTTTATCAATCACACCGGTGAGATCCAGGAAGCGCCAGTCATCGGACAGCCCGTTCATGCCCGGCATTACCCCTGCAATCTGCGGCAGCCGGTTTTGGATGTCAGCTGTTTTTCTGCGGGTATCACCGCCTGTAATCAGGGCTTCATAATGGGTTTCCATGGACAGCCGGCCACTGAAAAACAACTTGTTTTTCAAGCGCAGTTCTGCTGATCCGTCAACATATTCACCTGTATCGGCCAGCCCGTATATGGATGCGTCATCCTGCCATGACACGCTGCCCCGGGTTTTCAGGTGCCCGCCCCACTCCGCCTCCACCCGGGCATTGCAGGGAAAAGGAGAAAAAAAGATTATACCGAGCAATGCCAGGCATACAACCGAAAGCAAGCCTGTGGTATTTTTTGAGAATATGGTCTTTGCAGCGGTTTTCATAAAACAGTCGGCAGGGTATTGTTTTCAATCATTTTTTGTAACATCATCATCCACCTGCCCGTCCCGTATGCGGATAAGCCTGCGGGCATAATCCATGACCATGTTGTCATGGGTGGAAAAAACAAAGGTCACATTTTTTTGCTGGTTCATCTCTTTCATGATTTCCAGCAGGCCCTTTCCGGTTTCAGAATCAAGATTGGCCGTGGGTTCGTCAGCCAGCACAATGGACGGGCCGGATACGATGGCCCGGGCCACGGCCACGCGCTGCTGCTGTCCCCCGGAAAGTTCATGGGGCCGTCGGTGGTATTTGTCTTCCAGTCCCACATCATCCAGAATGCTTTTGGCCCTGTCATGCCGCTCTTTTTCCGGCACCCCCTGCAGCAGCATGACATATTCCACGTTTTCCAGGGCCGACAGCACCGGGATCAGGTTATAGGCCTGAAAAACAAATCCCACCTTGCGGAGCCGCAGATCGGCAAGCTGTGACCGGTTCATGTCTGCAAAAACATTCCCGTCCATCACAATGCGGCCGGAATCAGGCATGTCCAGTCCGCCGATAATATTGAGCAGCGTGGTCTTGCCGGACCCGGACGGCCCGGCCAGGGCGGCAAACCCGCCTTTTTCAATGCAAAGGCTCACATCCGTAAGGGCCTGCACCGCAATATCCCCTTGTTGGAATGTCTTGGTAATTTGGGTGGCTTCCACAATGTTCATCCGATACTCTCCTCCCATGGTTCCCTACGCTGCCGTTGCATTGTCTGTCCGGGGCCGTCCCATTGTACACCGCCGATAAAGGCCCCCCTGCCCTGCCGTTTGAGAACGCCCGCCCCGTTCATGTGTGGGCCATGGCTTCCACCGGTGTGAACCTGGCTGCCTTGACTGCCGGATAGGTACTCACCAAAAGCCCGAGCAGGCAGACCACCAGATTGGCCATCCCCACATCACTCATTGTCAAGGACGGATAGATGATTCTGGACATGCCGGCAAATTCAGCGCCGGCCGCAAGAGAAGACAGATCGATCCCGGTGGCTGCCAGAACAGCAACGGCCACAATGGACAGCAGATCCCCGGCCGCAGTGCCCAGCAATAACAAAAAAGCAGATTCCGTGAGCACCCCCCGGACAATCCACCAGGGCTTCATCCCCAGGGCCTTGAGCACCCCGAATTCGCGCATCCGCTCAAATACGGACATGAGCGTTGTGTTCACGATCCCGAATCCCATGGCGATGAAGGTGACCACATACCACAGCATCATGAATCCGTCAAAGAGTTCCAGATAGGCGGTGATGGCGGACAGGATCTGTTTCCACGTATGCACTTCAAACCCGTCACCCAATGATGCCCCGAGCTCTGCTGCTGTCTGTTCCAGATTTTCACCCTCCGGCAGCAGGATACACACTTCAGAAATCCCGTCGGCCAGTTTGAGCATGTCTCTGGCGGTTTTTATATGAACAAAGGCAAACTGCTTTTCCGTGGCCGCCATTTCCGCTGTAAAGATTCCTGTAATCTGAAAAGCCCTGGAAGCAGTATCTCCTGCAGTGTCCCTGGACATGAGCACCAGTTTCTTGCCCACTTCTGTATCAAATTTCTTTGCAGCCGCCTCCCCTATCAGAATGCCGTTTCTGGTATCTTCTCCCAGATACCGGCCGGTGCGCATGGCTTTTGGCCCGATAAAAGAAACCTGTGATTCTGTTTCGGGATCAATGCCCACCAGTGTGAGCCCGCCGGAGTGCCGGGCATTGCTGGCAATGGCATTGACCCGTATCCTGAAGGCATATGCCGCTTTCCCGGGAAGGACCGTTGAAAGACTTTCTTTGACCTTTTCCATATCTGTCATGCTGTGTTCAATGACCGGGTCACTGCGATATCCTTTGGCATGGATCTGGATTTCTCCGGTCAGGGTGGAAACGGCATTTCTGACCATGCCGTTGCTGACACCGCGCATCAGGGCTGTCACCATCAACATGGTCCACACCCCGATGATAATGGCCGTCAGGATGACGGCAGTCCGCCGCGGGTTACGCCAGATGTTCCGCCAGGCCAGCTGAGAATGCATCACTGTTTTTCCTTTTTCGGGACATCAGGCAAAATGCATGGCCTCCACCGGGTTGAGCCGTCTGACTTTCAATGCCGGATACAGGGCCGCCAAAAAGGTGATCACAAACACCATGGCCGGGCCGACGGCCGTTGAAAGCACGGAGATTTTGGGGTATATGCGCCCGGTAATGCCATACTGGTTCAACAGTTCACTGGCCCCGCCGATGTCGATGCCCCTGGTTTGAAAAAATAATGTCACCAGGATACCAAGAACGATTCCGGCCCCCATTCCCACCACCGTCATAAACATGGATTCTGTGAGCAGGATTTTCATCAGCCGGGACGGTGCCGTTCCAATGGCCATCATTACCCCGAATTCCCGGGTTCTTTCAAATATGGCCATGAGAAATGTATTGAGAATGCTGAACGCCACCACAATGATGAGCAGCAGCCAGAAAATCAGGCCGCTCACCAGATCCATGGATATGGCCTGTTTAAGCCCCGGCATGATTTCCGACCAGTCGCGCACAATAAGCAAATTGCCTGTTTCCAACGTTTGTATCCGGGTCTGGACCTGCTGTTTGATCTCTGCCACCCGGTCCAGGGAATGCACAATGGCAACCACGCTGTGCACCTGCCCGGCCATGGTGTACACCTGCTGGAAATAGTCTAAAGGTATATGCAGTCCGGCCCGGTCGAAATCATCCTGGCCGGAGCTGTAAATTCCCTTGATGGTGACCACGGCCGCAGCCACAGAACCGTCACGGCCCTGCCCCAGCAGGGTCACTTCATCTCCGATCTTCACTTTCAGATTCCGGGCCAGCAGCCGGCCGATAAGGGCTTTGTCCGTATCTGTATCTGACAGATACTGCCCCTCCCGGATCAGGTCCGGCAGTCTCGATGCACGGGCTTCGGAGTCCGGATCAATGCCAATGACCAGGGCACCGTATGTCCGGTCTTCAGAGGACACAATGGAAAAGGCCCGGGACCGAAAGGTATACGCTGCAATGCCCGCCGTCTTGTCCAGAATGCCGGCCACAGCATCCGGATGGGCAATGGTCTTGCGGATATTGTGGTTTTCATGAAATTGTTTGTGCTGGATCTTGAAATGCCCGGTCTGAATTTGAACAGCCGCATTGATCATGGTTTCATAACTGCCGAACTGAAAAGAGAGCATGAAAATGAGCACCAGACAGGCAAATGCAATGGCTGATACGGTTAATACCGTTCGTCTGGGATTGCGCCAGATATTGCGCCAGGCCATTGTAAAATGCATGGACATGGGTGCTAACGTGGCGGGTTTTTCAAAGAGGACCGGGTAAAAAGCCTGGCGGGAAGGTCATCTGTAAATGTCAGAGATCTGTATTCCAGCTGCGTGTATGCCTCGGGCGTATCGGTTTTGAACATCTTCCAGACAGAGGGAAACAATCTTCCCCCCAGGGGTGCGATATCTTGGGTGGTCATCTGTTTCACCGGTTCCAGATCCTCATCATAAAATATTTCTTCGAGAAGCACAAAATCCTCCCGCAGCGTGATCCGCTGCATGCCCCATACCACAGGGGCCGCAGGTTTGGGCATGGATTTTATAACATAGACTGTCTTGTCTTGGCGGGTGTGGGTGCTTTCGATGGTATGGTCATAGTCCTGGATGATACTGTTGCTTTTGGCCAGGTCGTTGTTTGAAAAATCCGACCCCATCCAGGACTGGGACATCATGGAAGGCGGCAGCTTGATGACCCGGTTGACCTTGGGATTGTATGTCCACATATCGTTTCCTTTTTTTAATGTGGCATTGCCCTTGTCCTTTGGCGGGGCCTTGATGAAAAACAGACTGTCGGAACGCCCCTTTGTCCAGGCTTTGATGGTCATTGTCCGTTCCCATTCCGGCCGGTGTATGGTCATGTCCACCAGCGATTCCGATGCCCTGCCCCGCATATAATCCCAGCAGGATTCTATGAGGTCCCTGGCACTCATATCCTCGGCAAAAGCCCCGGCACCGGGCATAATCAAAAAAAAAGACACCATCACCAGAAATGTACGTATTGTATGCATACCCCACCCCGCATTGGTTCTGGTTTTCCAGCACATGCCCTGTAACAGGACATCCTTGTTCTTCAGGTCAGGGTATAATAGAACCGGTAATACTGCAATCCATGTCAGTCATTTTTTTCCGCAAAAAAGCGTGATTTAAGCAAAAGAAATGAGAAAAAAAGGAACTGGTCCCAGCAATCTGATCCCATGCTCAAAGCGTCCAACATTCATTATGAATTTGATGGCTGTCATCAGGGTATTTCCTATGGTGGGATCGGGTTGATCCATCTTCTTGCACAAAAAACTGGATTGGTGGAAGTCGCCCTGGTAATGCCGCTTTTGTAACACCACCACCTGAATATCTTCAAGAATGTATGGGGAAACTGGAACTGTTTCTACATGATCTGCCGGAAAAAACTCCGGTGTTGATCAAGGCGGCATTGGCACATGTCCAGTTTGAAACCATCCATCCGTTCCTTGATGGTAATGGTCGTGTCGGCCGCTTGATAATAACCCTGTTGTTGTGCTCTGAAAAAGTTCTCAAGAAACCGATGCTGTATCTCAGCCTTTATTTCAAAACATACCGACAACGTTATTATGAACTTCTGAACGAAGTACGGCTGACCGGTGACTGGGAGGTTTGGCTCGATTTCTTTGCAGGTGCCCTTATTCATACCGCAGCAAAAGCCGTTGAAACCGCTCAGCAACTGATGAAACTATCTGCTGAAGATGGGCAGCGCATTAACGGACTGAAACGGATATCCGGTTCGGCCCGTCTCGTTCATAAGGCAATGCTTGAGCGCCCAATGGCTTCACCGAATTGGGTCCGGGAGAAAACACAACTTGCACCGGCTACAGTTAATGCCTGCCTGCGTGAACTTGAACAGCTTGATATAGTGAAAGAAATAACCGGCCAGAAGCGTAATCGCCTTTATTCTTATGCAGAGTATATCCGGATCATGAGCGAAGGAACCGAATTACCCCGTTAAGCGAATATAGATCTGATGTACGTATGTACGGAAATTCCAACAAAAAATAAGCCGGGTTTCACCGTTTATTTTGGTGTTAAATTTTCTTGACAAATTTCAATTCAACGCATAGAATTACACCCAGTAAGTCCAATTTATTAGACATATTGGTGGAATATTATGAAAAATTTAATTCAGCTTCCAGCAGAGTTTGATTATAATTTGTTGCTCTACGCTTTAGACGGTTATAAAAAACCGAGAGATAAAATCAGAGGCCTGATCAAGAATAAGGATATCATAAGAGTCAAAAAAGGTCTCTATGTGTTGGGTAAGGAGTATAATAAGCCATACAATAAGTATATACTGGCGAATCAGATTTATGGTCCTTCCTATATCACAAGTCAAACTGCCTTGGCATTCTGGAATATGATACCGGAACGTGTTGAACTCATTATCAGCATGACAACTAAAAGAAAGAAGCTGTTTGAAACCCCGGTTGGCAGATTTTCTTATCTATATTGCCGCAAAGAAATTTTTAACATCGGGATTAACCTTGAAGAGGCTGATGATCAAAAAAAATTCTTAATTGCCTCCCCTGAGAAGGCGCTGTGCGATTTCATTGCAACTCAGACCCATATTTCACTGGAAAAAGAAATGAAGGAATTTCTCGAGTTAATGCGATTGGATTATGATGAAATCAAGAAATTTAATTTTTCTTTACTAGAAGAGATAGGGGCTGCATATAAAAAGCAAAGTATTAGCCTGCTAATCAATTGTTTAAAGGAAAATTATGTTTGATAAAAAAATTGAACAAATGTTAGGCAGGTATGAATTGTTTACGGTTCATGATCATGAAAATGCCATCAAAGAGATCATACAAGAAATTGTTTTGCTTGGTTTATGGCGGTCAAAATTTTATGAAAAGGCTGTTTTTTACGGTGGAAGCGCGTTACGAATTCTGCATAACCTGGACCGTTTTTCTGAGGATCTTGATTTTTCACTCATTCAGCCTGAAAACAAGTTGGACATTAAAAAATACCTTGATTCAGTAAAATCAGAATTGGAATTATGGGGTTTTGAGGTTTCCACAGAAAAAAAAAACAAAAAAAAAGAAACCACTATTGATTCAGCTTTCACTAAAGCAAACACATTGATCCATTTATTAAAGATTGATTCAAATTTAAAGACCCATAAAAATGCTGTAATAAAGATAAAATTGGAAATTGATCAAGAACCGGCCATCGGGTTTACAAGCGACCTCAAATATCATCTCCATCCCATTCCATTTTCCATTAAAACCATGACATTGCCGAGTTTGTTTGCAGGCAAAATGCATGCTTTATTATGCCGTACTTTAAGAACCAACATCAAAGGCCGAGACTGGTATGATTTAATCTGGTTTGTGAAGAATAATATTCCATGTGGGTTATATTATCTTAAAAATAAAATGGTACAGACAGGTCATTTTGATTTGTCAGAGGTGTTGGATAAAGAAAAAGTTGTTGAATTGTTATCTGAAAAAATTAAGGGCGTTGATTTTTCTATGGCAAAAAAAGATGTTGAACCATTTCTGAAAAATTCAAGGCAAAAGGATGAGCTGGATCTTTGGTCTAGTAAATTTTTTGATGATTATCTGATTCAGAAAATTGATGTTCAGACAAGCCCCCTTGTCGCCTCAATTGAAAATTGAAAATTGAAAATGGGGCATTGAGGAGGGGTTCTACCACGATTAACCGGACAAGTTAATTGTCGTCAACCGGACAAGATAATTGTCGCACAATAATTTTTTCAAGCCCCTGTGTATCAGTCCCGTCAGGTGCAATATCCACACCCATAAACCGGGGATTTTCCATCCGGAATGCCGTGAGTGCCCCGGCAAATGTCGGCCGGTCAACCAGCACAATATCCCCCGGGTTGATAAACAACCTGCCGGCAAGGTCGAGTCCCTGCTGGCCGGAGGTCGTGATCAGCAGGTTATGTTTGTCAAGATGGATATCGTCTCTTTTTAAAAAGCCGATGACCGCATCCAGGAGGGCCTGTTCTCCGGGAATGGCGGAATACTGCATGACTGCAGCAATATCATCGGACAGTATTTTTTCAGATGCGGCACGGAATGCGGATGTCTGGAAAACATCCGGAGACGGCAGTCCTCCTGCCAGGGAAATGATGTCCGGATCCGACAGGTATGAAAAGGTTTTGCCTATGGCATAACCGTCATACTGTTTCATGTTGTGAGCATACCGCTTTTCCCAGTCTATCATCGGGCTGATCCCCCTTTTTTTTCTGGTTTGGAACTGCATGGCCTGCAATCATGTTTTTTGGTGTTTGCATGACGTATTTATCCAAGGGCCAGTTTGAAAGGTCATACTCAAACAGGGTTTATGACCGGGTGGATGGAAAGGGAATGGAGAAACTGCCAGGTATGCTTGTTCATGCGGTCTTTGAACAATTGGGCAACCCGGCCCATCACAGCATATCCTGCGGTGTAGTCGGATGCAAACAACTGCCGCATTTGATCGCCTGACAGGGTGATCACTTCACAGGGTTCGGTGCAGACAGCGGAAAAGGTGGCAACGGCATTTCCCAAAAGTGCGGACATGCCAAAACTGCGGCCCGGGGTGATTTCATCCAGTGTCAGAATCCTGCCGGCATCAGACCGGGCATTGAGACAGATTTTGCCTGCCATTAGCATATATACCAGGTGCTGCTCCTGGTTCTGCCGTATCAGTATGGAGTCCGGGTGAAAGGTTTCCTTCTGTGCCAACGGGCTGATTTTTTCGATAATATCGTCCGGCAGGTCCGCAAGAAACCGGATTTTTTTCAATAGATCAATGGGTACCATGTCAATTCCTAACAAGAGATTTGCCGGCCGGGACCGGATCTTTCATGACCAGTCTAATATGCCGGGGTGAGTGTTTCGATGTCATGGATGGATGCTTTCATCTCCGGGTGTTGTTCCAGGGTTTTCATGATCATCTTTGCCCGGCTGTCCATGGTCTGCTTGTACTGCCGGGCCACGCCGGCCATCATGTAAAAGGCCAGTTCATGGTTGGTTTCAAACAGTGTCTGCATACGGGCACCGGACAGGGTGATGGTTTCGCAAGGTTCCTGGCAGACGGCGGTGTAGACGGCCGGATCTCCGGAAATCAATGCGGAAGACCCGAAGGTGCGGCCGGACTGGATATTTTCCAAAATCACGTCAACCTCCTTGTTCAGGGCAACGGTCAGTGCCACCTGGCCCATCATGACCATGTAAAAAGTATCCACAGCCTCTCCTGCCCGGAACAGGCAGGTGCCGCTGCTGAAAATGGACAGGTGGGCCTCCTGCCCGATGAGGGCCAGCAGGTGGTCCGGCATGGACTCCAGCATGAAAATCTGTCTTAAATCCTGTATTTTTACCATAAAAAAACCCTTTTATCCCTGCCTTTTTCAGGTTACCACATATACCAGAATAACAAATGTTACCGCCACAGCCGCCCCCATGCCGATGGGCAGGGTGCCGTGAACCATATCATTATACAGCCGCTGTTTTTTCAAGGCCAGGTGCTTGCCTCGGTATCCCTGGACCAGCCAGAGATTGACGGAAAAAAACAGGGCCAGGTGCACAATGATCTGCGAAAAAAAGCGGCTGCCCCCTTTGACCACACGCATCAATATGGCTTCCACACTGCGGTTTGCCGCATTCAGCCCGTTATCCAGCAGCTGGTATGCTGCCTTTCCCATCTTTCTGTAGGTCCAGTCCACATCCAGGTTGATGGATTTGATTTCCGGCGGATAATACCCGGAAAGAATCAGCAGGGCAAAAGCCAAAGCCCCGAACATGAGCAGCTGCAGCTGGCCCACCACATGGGCACCGGTGTAGGGGATGTAGTCCACGGTAAAAGGCAGCAGGTTGTACAGGGGCTGGGGAAACACGCCGATGAAGATACAGGCGAATGCAGCAATGCCCATGGCGAGCATCATGTTCCAGGAAGGGTCCTTGGCCCGGATGCCGGAATCATGGCCGAAAAAGGTGAAAAACGGCACCTTGATCCCGGCATGGTGAAACACGCCGGCTGAGGCAAACTGCAGCACCAGGTACACCAGCACCAGATTTTCATTCACCGTTGCCGTCACCACCATGGATTTGGAAACAAACCCGGAAAACAGCGGGAATGCAGAAATGGAAGCGGCTCCCACAATACAGAACAGGCAGGTCCAGGGCATGGTCTTGTAGAGCCCGCCGATCTCGGTGCACTTGATCTTGCCGGTCATCTGAAGCACGGACCCGGCTGCCATGAACAAAAGGCCCTTGTAAAGAATGTGGCAGAAGGCATGGGCCACTGCCCCGTTCAGGGCCAGCTGGGACCCGATGCCGGTACCCACCAGCATGAACCCGATCTGGTTCAAGAGGCTGTAAGCCAAAACCCTTCGGATATCATTTTCCAGGACCGCATAAAAGATGGGCACAAACACCATGAACGCCCCGATCCAGATGAGCAGCTCTGTGCCGGGAAAGGTCCGGATCAGAAGGTACACGGCGGATTTGGTGGTGAATGCACTCAAAAACACCGTGCTGGTGGGAGTGCCCATGGGATAGGCATCCGGCAGCCAGGCATGCAGGGGGATGGCGGCCGCATTCAGGGCAATGCCGATGAAAATCAGGTAGGATGCCGTGCCGGAAAGCCCGATATAGTCAAAGGCGGTGGTACCGGTCTGCTGGATGTAGAGCACAATGCCGGCCAGCAGAAACAAACCACCGACCAGGTGCACCAGGATATACCGAAAACCCGCGCTGCGTGCCGCATCAGTTCTGGCAGCAATGACCAGAAAAGTGGAGCTTACGGCCATGATTTCCCAGAACAGATACAGGGTGAGAAAATCTCCGGCAAACACAACCCCCAGGGTAGCACCGGCATACACAATGGCAGATACGTGCTGGAGATTATCTTTTACCTTGAGGGCAAACAAAATGCCCAAAAATGCCATGATGGTAAAGATATACCCGAACACCAGGGACAATTTGTCGATACGCCCCATGATCAGGGTGTATCCCCAGAACTCATATGTCCAGATATTGCCCATGGGGATGTTTGTGAGTATAGCAAAACATACCACAGGAATCAGCAGCATATACACTGATTTGGTTCTGCCCCGCAAAAACGGGATCAAAAGCGCGGCACCAATACATATCAGGGCCGGGGGCCAAAGATTACCGGTCATAGTAACCCTCTTTTTTCATGACGATCAGGCGCAGAAGTTTGGCCAGAAAAATCAGCAGTACACAGGAAAAAAAGCCGTACACCGCAGAAAAGCCCTTGATGTTTTCAAAATAAAACGCTGGATGCGGATGTATGAAAAATTCCGCAATCAGCAGAACAACCAGGGAACCGTAAAAGCATCTCAAAAGGATTTTTACATTCTTTGGTTTGTCAAAAATGGTCAACTCTTTTTTCATTACGCCACCTTATATTTTCGACCTGTGGGGTTGGCTGTTAGCTATTAGCTCTTAGCTGTTGGCTGTTAGCGGTTAGTTAATGACTTTTGGCTGTCAGCTGTTAACCAAAAGCTAATGGCTAACCGCGCCGGCCGCAATTTTTGTTAATGGCCGCCGCCGGAAAAAAAGGCCACTGCCAGATAGATCACTGACACCAGCACCGCGATATAAAAGGCGGTCTTGTATCCGGGAACCGGGTCGTGCCCCAGCATTTCCCAGTCCTTGTCGTTGTTGTTGTGTTTGTCTTTGATTGTCATGGTTGTTTATATCCCCGGCAAAGTTGTCACCGTTATTGGTTCAAACCCAGAATGATCAGGTCCACAAACATCTGGGGGAAGAAAAACAGCCCGATGGATGCCAGGGCTGTTATGGCCAGGGGCACCACCAGGCACAGATTGGCTTCTTTTATTTTCACCGGGGTGCCGGGGGGGTCTTCTTTGCTCTTACCGAAAAAAGCCTGAAACACAATGGGCAGAAAATAAAATGCGTTCAAAAAGGAAGACACCAGCAGCACCACCATGAAAATGGTCTGTTCGGCCTCGAGGGTGCCCAAAATCAAATTCCACTTGCTGTAAAACCCGCCGGCAGGGGGCAGTCCGATCACCCCCAAAGATCCGATGAAAAATGCGGCAAAGGTTACGGGCATCTGTCTGCCCAGGCCTTTCATCTGGGAAATATATTTTTTGCCGGTGGCCACAAATATGGCACCGGCACAGAAAAACAACGTGATCTTGCCGAATGCATGCATAAGAATATGGATCACCCCTCCCAGCAAACCAGAAGGAGACAAAAGGGCCACGCCGAATACAATATAGGACAGCTGGCTGATGGTGGAAAATGCCAGCCGTCTCTTGAGTTCATCCTGGGACAGGGCGATGCAGGAACTCACGATAATGGTGACCGATGCAATGGCCATGACCACCACCCCCAGGTTGAAATGGGCCAGCAGGTCCACCCCGAAGATCCCGGTGATGACCCGTACAATGGAAAACACCCCCACCTTGACCACGGCAACCGCATGCAAAAGCGCGCTCACCGGGGTGGGGGCCACCATGGCGGCCGGCAGCCAGGAATGAAACGGCATGATCCCGGCCTTGGCAAACCCGAACACAAACATGAGCAACAGCACGGTGGCGGCTGGTTTTGAGAGCTGGCCGGCAAAAATACCGGCCGTGGAAAAGGCCAGGGTGCCGGTGACATGAAAGCAGTAGATCATGGCCGGCAGCACCAGACCGATGGAGGTGCCCAGGATGAACACCAAGTACCGCCGGGCGGAAATACGGGATGTGGCATCTTCATGGTGGGCCACCAGCGGGTAGGTGGCCAGAGACAGCATTTCATAAAACAGGTACAAGGTAAGCAGGTTGGCGGAAAAGGCCGCCCCCATGGTGGCACAGATGGCCAGGGCAAAAAAAGACACAAACCTTGTCTGGCCATGTTCTTTCAACCCCCGCATGTACCCGATGGAATACAGGGAGGTGACAATGTACAAACTTCCTGCCACCAGGGCGAACAGTATGCCTAAGCCGTCCACGGCAAAGGCGATGTCCGCTCCGGGAGCCACTTCAAAAAGGGTGAACACGATCCTGCTGCCGGACAATACCGCCGGCACCATGGATGCCACCAGGAAAAACATGACAAACCCGGCACCGAATATCCAGGCTTCCCTGACATTGGGTTTTTGTGCGGATGACACCAGGATGGGGATGACCAGCAGCGGAGCCAGGACAGTCAGCAGCGGTTTGATTGAAATGAGAATTTCCATGAATGGATCAGCCTTTCCGGGATATACACATCAAGTATGGGGATGGATTACACAAAAAAAGGGCCGTCATGACAGTGGTCCTCATTGGAGAAACGGCAGGATAATGGTATTGACAATGGTGCCGGCATACACCCCGGCTGCTATGATAGCAGCGCTCACCAGTCCCAGGGGTGCCAGCATGGACACCGGGGCTTCGGCCATCTTTCCAGCCGGGGGGTGATCCCCTGCCCCGAAATTTGCCCCTGCCCCGGAATTTGCCTTTGCAACAGATTCAGCTTCTGACCTGCCATGACCGGCGGCATGGATGGCATGTGCCGACAGCGGGCTGCCGGGGGCATGAGGGCCAGGGGCGTGAGCTGCGGGTGGAAAAAAACAGATCTCAAACACCTTGAAAAACAGCACCGCGCATACCAGACTGGAGATGATCAGGGCTGCGGCAAAATGATAGGCCCCGGCCTCAAACGCACCCAGCACCAGGTACCATTTGCTGAAAAACCCGCACAAGGGCGGCACCCCGATGATGCTCAATCCCGCCAGGACAAACCCGGCCATGGTCCAGGGCATGGCGGCAAACAAACCGGACAGATGTGAAAAAGCCACCTGTTTTCGCATATAGATGATATTGCCCACTGCCAGAAACAAAGCAAAAGTCATGAGCCCGTCATTGAGGATGTGGAGGATGGCCCCGGTCATACCCGGGTCGTTTCCCAGCCAGGCCCCGCCCACCATGTACCCGATTTCGCACACAATGATATAGGCCAGCATTTTTTTCAGATCGGTCTGGGACAGGGCCATGAACGCCCCGGCAAGGATGGCGATGACCGCCAGCCACACCACGGCATCTGCCAGGTGCAGGGTCTCAAAAATGTATTCCAGACCAAACACCGTGACCATGAGCCGGATCATGACATATACCATGACCTTGGTCATCAAAGGCGCCACCACCCTGGCAAATCCCACCGGCGCAAAAGCATAGGCATTGGGCAGCCACACGTGCAGCGGGAAAAAAGCCATCTTGATCCAGACACCCAAAATGCATAAGATAAAGGCTGTCAGTACGGCCGATGATCCCTGGATTCCCTTGAGGATGCCCGCCACATCCGCCATGTTCAAGGACCCTGTGGTGATGTACAGATACCCCACCCCCAGCAGATAAAACGAAGCCCCGACCACGCCGATAAAGATATAGTTCAATGCGGCCAGGTGTCCCCTGTCCCTGTCCCCCAGGGCGATCAGGGTATAAGAGCTCAATGAGGTGATCTCGATGAGGACATACAGGTTGAACAGATCTCCGGTGGCGGTGACCCCCAGAAGGCCCACCACAAACAGCAGGTACATCACATAAAAAGACGGAGCACGGTCAGGAATTTCCTGCGCTACACTTTTCACACTGGCCACCAGGTTCACAAAGGCGATGGCACAAATCAGCACCAAAACCATGGCGTTGAGCAGGTCAATCCTGAGCGCGATGCCCATGGGTGGTGCCCACCCGGCCATGCGGTACTGCACCGCGCCTGCAGTTATCACATCCCCCAGCACGCTGACAGCCGCAAAACAGGAAACCGCCAGGGCAGCCAGGGCAATATAATAGGAGAGCTGTTTTTGTATCCAGGCGGCCAGGCCTGCAAAAAAAGCCCCCAGCAGCGGGGCCAGAACCAGTATTGCCGGCATATCATTCATGGGGTATTTCCGATACACGCATGCGCAGTTCATCTTCTTCCAGGGTCTGGTACCGCTGGTAAATCCGCACGCACAATGCCATGGCCACCCCGAAGGTGGCCACCGACACCACAATGGCGGTGAGCATGAGCACATGGGGCAGCGGGTTGATGTAATCTGCCGCATGGATCACGGCATCATGGGCTGAATGGCCCCCATGCCCTCCCTGGATGATAGGCAGGGTGGCCCCGTGCTTATACCCGATGGACACATAAAACAAGATAATGGCGGTCTGAAAGATGTTCATGCCCACCAGCTTTTTCATCAGGTTGTTCTTGGCGATCATGGCATACAGCCCGATCATCATGAGAATGATATAGAGCCAGAAATTGTATTTTGCCACGATCAGCGGCAGGATGTCACTCATGATTTTTTCCTACAGTCCTTCATCGTGTCTGCCTTTAGAGACAATATTTACATAAATAATCACCATCACCGCCATCACGGCAATGCCCACACCGATTTCCACCCCCAGCATACCCAGCGCCCGGATATGGCCGGGATCGGACGGCAGCAGGGGGGCCAGCGTGCCGTAGTCCAGAAAATGTCCGCCCATGAGCATGGCCCCCACCCCGAGACCCACGTAGATCAAAACCCCTGTGGCGGCAAAAATGGACAAGAATTTTTCCGTCACCCGTTTCACCAGGGTCTTCAGGTTGTAGGAGATGGCCATTAAAATCAGGCTGGATCCGAAGATCACCCCGCCCTGGAACCCGCCTCCGGGTGAAAAATCCCCGTGGGCCACCACATACAACGCGTAAATCTGGATAAAGGGAATCAGTATTCGGCACACGGTCTTGATGATCATGTCCGAGGGCACCCACTCTTTGTCCATGTGCTCAAATTCATGCCCCGCAGCCAGGCGGGTTTCCGG
>DATFJY010000295.1:0-11386 GCA_035268905.1 Desulfotignum sp. | reverse complement strand
CTTTTTCGTAAAACGGCTGCAGGTGCTGGTCCAGGTGGCCCGGAGACATGGCATCCCAGCCGTTGAGTTCGGAAATGGTGCCCAGGTGGACAAACCAGTACATCTGCAGGGCTTCGTGAAAGGTGCGGGGGGCGTTTTCAGGCACCTGCCTGCACACGGCAGCTATGGTGTGCAGCTCTTGTCGGCGCAGGGTATCGGTTTCATTTTGTGCCATCTGCCGGGCCAGGTCTGCATGGCGCCGGGCAAAGATGATCACGGCATCGCAGGCAGTGTCCATGGCAGAGAGTTGTTCATACCGGTCCGATGCCAACGGATCGTTGAGATAATCAAGGGCTGTGATCCGGGCCTGGATCCGGGCTTTGAAACCGGCCATCCCCGTCTGATAGATCCGGCTGTCCAGGGCGGTGTGGCCTGGAGCCCGCTGCTCCATGAATTCGGTGAACAGCCCGGCTTTGTAAGCTTTCTGCCAGGCCTCCGGCACCCTGGAAAAGATGCGATCCCGCATGGACCTGCCGCTCCAGTAGGGAATTACATTTTCTTCATAGGCGGCTATATCTGCTTCTTTGACCGTATATTTGGTCATCTTGCGGCTGTTGAGGATACGCAGGTCATCCGGACTGTGGCAGGTGAGTTCCGGAAAGGTGGGCACCACCTTGGGGGCCGGTCCCCGTTCTCCCACAATCAGCTCTTCATCTCCGATGTACAGGGTTTTTTTCTCACACAGAAATTTGAAAAAACCGGCCCGGAGAGCGGGCAGGCTGTATTTGCCGCTGTGTTCTTTGTAATATTCGGTTTCCAGCATTGCCCGTTCCATGGACAAGGCCGGTTGTGCTGAAAAACTGTGCTGCCGCAGCCGTGCTATCCTGTTGTTCATGGTGTTATCCCCCCACCTGGACCTTCAGTTTGTGTTGTTTGAATATGTCGGCGCATTGGTCAACCTGCCGGGTGCTGACGGGTGCAAACCGGCTGCTGCTGTCTGTCAGGCCCATTTTTTTGTATTTGCCTTTGGCTGTGCTGTGATACGGCAGCAGGTCAATTTCCCGGATTCCGGGCAGAGATGCCAGAAAACCCGCACTTGCCCGCATATTTTGTTCATCTGTGTTAAAGCCTTCAATCAGCGGGATGCGCACCCGTATATCATGGCCTTTTCGGGCCAGCAGGGCAATGTTCTTTTTGATTTTTTCATTGGGTACCCCGGTATACTGTTGGTGCATCTCGCTGTCCATATGCTTGAGGTCCACCAGAAACAGCTCGCAAAGGTCTGCCATTGCCAGGACCACCCGGGACGGGGTAAAGCAGCTGGTGTCCACGGCCCGGTGAATGCCGGCTCTGCCGCAGGCCTTCAGCAGTGCCATCAGAAAATCAGGCTGCATCAGGGGTTCTCCACCTGAAAAGGTCACCCCGCCGCCGGAAGTGTCATAAAAAGGCCTGTCTTTTTGGATTTCCGCCATAATATCCGCCACATCCGCCTGCCGGCCCACTGCTTCATGGGCCAGGGCAGGGCAGATATCCGTGCAGTGCAGGCATTGGTTGCAGGCACCCGGATCTCTTTTGAGAATATGGTTCTCAAATACCAGGCTTTGCTGTGCACACCCGTCCACGCAGGCACCGCAGCCGATGCATTTGTCCGCATTCCACACCAGGGTGATCTCGCTGTCCATGCCTTCGGGATTGTGGCACCATGGACAGGCAAGGGGACATCCTTTGAAAAACACCGTGGTCCGGATGCCGGTTCCATCATGAATGGCATATTTTTTTACGGCAAAAACGGTTCCCATTGAAATCCCGGCTAATATTCCTTGCATCTGTGGTAGATTCGGCATAAAAATACCACAGGGTATAAAAAAAATCGAGACATAGTCTGGTGAAACAAAATATAACATACCTTGCCGGTCTGGACATCGGTTCCACCACCGCCAAACTGGTGCTGATGGATGAGAGCCGACAATTGATTTTTATTGATACTGAATGTAATATTAATTTCAGATATTGCCAACGGAATGGAACAGGAATGACGGATATAACAAACAGGTGATTGATGTGAAAACAGTGATCGTGGCTGCGCACGGCAGCCGTCAGAAAGCCTCTGCTGCCGAGGTTGCTGTCCTGGCCCAAAAACTGGACGACAAGGTCAAAACCCATGGTTCGAAAGATATTCAACAGGTGGTGCATGCGTTTTTGCAGTTCTGCGAACCGTCGCTGGAAACGATGATCCAGCAACTGGTGGACAGCGGGGTGGACGAGATGGTGATCTTTCCATTTTTCATTTCCGCAGGCAGCCATGTGCAGACAGATATTCCGCAGACCGTTGAAACAGCCAGGCAGCAGTATCCTGACGTGCAGTTTCACATCACCCGGCATCTGGGGATTCTGGATGACGTTGAAGATCTCATCTTAGGAGAGGTGGCCGGGTAACGTCATGACACAACCGACAATTCTGATTGTAAAGACGGGCGATACCTTTGCCGACCTAATCAGTCCATACGGGGATTTCGAAGACTGGATCCGCCGGGGCTTAGACGTTGGTGAGGAGCAGGTCCGGGTGGTCAATGCCCCGGCATTCGAGGTGCTGCCTGAACCCGGCACCTTCAGCGGGGTGGTGATCGCCGGTTCCCATGCCATGGTCACCCAGAATCTGGACTGGAGTCTGGCGGTGGAGGCGTGGCTGGTCCCGGTGGTGACGGCCGGAATACCGGTCCTGGGGATCTGTTATGGTCATCAGCTCCTGGCAAAGGCCATGGGCGGCAGGGTGGATTTTCACCCCGGCGGCCTGGAGATCGGGACCACACCCATCACCCTGACCTCCGATGCCCTGTCCGATCCCCTGTTCCAGGGGCTGCCCCCGGTTTTCAACGCCCATACCTGCCATTCCCAGACCGTGCTGACCCTGCCCCCCGGGGCGGTGCATCTGGCAAAAAACACCCATGAGCCCCATCATGCCTTCCGTCTGGGCCAGGCTGCCTGGGGCGTGCAGTTTCATCCGGAATATACGCGTGGCATCATGAGTGGGTACATCCGCAACATGTCGCCGGTGATTCAGGCCCTGGGCACAGATCCGGCCCGGGTGCAAAAGCAGGTGACCCACACACCAGAGGCAGGTCAGGTGCTGGCGCGGTTTGCCGCAGGGCAGAAATGACCGCGCTTTGATGTGAAGGCTGGCCGGTCATATCAGGTCTTGATTTTGATGACCTCCCGGTCCGGCTGGTGGGGGAATTCCGACAGAGATGCCCACCGTTTGGGATCCTGCTTAAAGGTGGGGCCGCTCTGGATATATTCGCCGATCAGACGGGCCGTGGCCGTGAGCGCGGACAGGTGGGTCCGTTCATAGCCGTGGGAGGCATCCACCCCGAATCCCACCAGGGCGGTCCGCACGTCATGGCCGGCCTCGATGGCGGAAGCTGCGTCACTGCGATAAAACCGGAACACATCCTTGCGAAAGTCAATGTGACAGGTTTGGCACAGTTGCACCAGTTTTCGGGACAGATGATAGTCAAAGGGACCGGTTTGGTCCTTCATGGCAATGGTGGCGGCATATTCTGATGCATTCTGATCCGGTGCCACCGGTGCCAGGTCGATTACCACCATTTCCGACACATCTGCATATACGTCGGCGGATGCGCCGAATCCGATCTCTTCGAAAATGGTGAAAATCAGATGGCAGTCCACCGGCAGGACCACGCCGGCTCCGACAAGGGCCTTTGCCACGGTGAGCAAAATGGCAACCCCGGCCTTGTCATCCAGATACCGGGCATTGATGAACCCGTTTTCCGTTATTTCCGGCAACGCGTCAAAGGCGATGATATCGCCGATGTCAAATCCGTTGTCTGTGAGGTCCTGTCTGTCAGCGCAGATCTCATCCACCCGCAGTTCCACATGGTCCCACCCCACTGGCAGGCTGTCCACGGCATCTCCCCAGGCATGGCCCGATGCTTTCAGGGGCAGTACCGTGCCCCGCTTGGGGCCGGCCTGGGTGAAGATGGTGACCCGTCCCCCTTCGGCAAACCGGCTGGACCAGTTGCCGATGGGGGTGACGGCCAGTTTGCCATTGTCCTTGAGCTGACTGACCATGGCCCCCAGGGTGTCCAGATGGACTATGACGGCCCGGTCCAGGGTATTCTGCTTTCCGGGCAGGGTGGCCCGGATGGAGCCTCTGCGGGTAACCTCGAAATCAATGCCCAGTTTTTTCAGTTCTGTGCCCACATAGTGGACAATCTGGTCTGAATACCCTGACGGGGAGGGGATGCTTAACAGCTCTTTGAGCTGGTGTATGAGAAAGGTTTCATCAAGGCAGATTGGCGACATGGGGTTATTCCTTGAATTTGACAGCGGTTTCTGGAAACAGCAGATCAACGAACCGCTGGGCTGTGGGTTGGGGTTCGTGGTTGGCCAGGCCGGGCCGTTCATTGGCCTCGATGATGACATAATCGGATCCGGCAACATCCGGCACCATGAAATCCAGGCCGGTGACCGGAATTTCCAGGCACCGTGCCGCAGCTTTTGCCGCCCGGACCAGTTCCGGATGCAGCTGTTCGGTGACATCATGGATGGTGCCGCCGGTATGCAGGTTGGCGGTTTTGCGCACCACCACCTCTTTGCCGTTGTCCAGGACCGTGTCATAATCCAGATGGTTTTCCCCCAAGGTCCTTTGGGTTTCCGCATCCATGGGAATACGGCTTTCACCGCCGGTGGCAGCCATGCGCCGGCGGTTGTATTTTTCCAGAAGTTCTCTGACAGTATGGGTACCGGTGCCCCTGATCACGGGGGGTCTGCGCACGGCTGCCGCCACCACTTCGTAGTTGATGACAATGATGCGCAGGTCCTGTCCCGGTGCCAGTTCCTCGATGATCACATCCGGACACACATCCCCGGCCTTTTGTATGGCGGTTTCCAGGTCTTTTTTGTGGGAGATGTCCACACTGATGCCTTCTCCCTGTTCGCCTCTGGCCGGCTTGACCACCACGGCCCGGTGTTCTTCCATGAACTGCACGGCGCTGGAAAGATCGGTATACATGCGCTGTTCCGGCACCCGGATGTTGTGTTTGGCCAGCAGTTTTCGGGTCAGGCGCTTGTCATCACATTTGGTCATGGCAACAGCCGTGGTCAAATCTGACAAAGATTCTCTGCAGGAGATGGTTTTGCTGCCCAGGGTCAACGTGAACAGCCCGAATGCTTCATCCACGATGTCAATGCGGATGCCCCGCTGTTTGGCTTCATCCACGATGAGCTTGGCATAGGGGTTGAGGCGCGGATACTGCTGGTGGGTGGTGTACAGGTCCTGGTTGATGGGGTTTTTGCGTTTGATGCAGAACACCGGGATCCGTTGGCATCCCAGTTTTTCATACAATGCAATGGCTTTTTTGTTGTTGTGCATGACACTGATATCCACAAAAGCCCGGCCCCGGGTAAAATAGTGTTCGCACAGATGCCGCACCAGACTGATCCCCACACCGGGAAAATCGCTCTGGGGGTCCACGGCCAGAGACCACAGACTGGCCCCTTTTTCAGGATCGTTGAAGGCGGCCACATGGTCCACGCCCGCCACCGTGCCGATGACCCGGTCTTGAACCAGATCTTTGGCGATCATATAGGTGCGCAGTTTGCCGGCCCGCTTGTCCAGGATAAAGTCCGGGTCCGCGCCTTTCAAATGACAGGTCCTGTAGATTCTGTTGATGGCCTCGGCTTCCTGTTTTGTGGACACCCGCTGGATCACAAAGGGATTGCGGGTGCGGTGGTCCATGCTGTAGTCATGGGACCAGAGCCGGAAGGTGTGGGACGGGTCCAGGAACAGTTTTTCCGGGGCCAGGGACACCACCACATGGGGATCGATGATATACATGGCAATGTCCCGACTGTCATATCCATACTGGGTCATGGTTTCCACGATGCGGGCATTGTCTTCAAAGGTATGGCCGAACACCAGCCGGCCCCATCCCATCTCCACGAATGCATCAGACATCATGCCTTTGGTGGCGGGACCTCCCAGCTTTTCCCAGTTTCTCAGGGACTGGCCGAACCCGCGCTCCAGCCGGTGATTGGTTTTGCCCATGTCAACACTCCTTTACAGGTCAGATACTGCCTGGGTTCAGATGTCCTGCTGCTGACACCAGTATTCCATCAGGGCCGCCTGCCAGAGCTTGGAGCCTTTCAGGGGTGTGATGTGGGATTCCGGATCTGCCAGCAGCATATCGATGTAGGCCCGGTTAAAGATATGCCGGTCCCTGGCGGCGTCTGTGTTCAAAATATTGGTGACAAAATCCAGGTATTCCCCCTGGAGATATTTGAGGGCCGGTACGGGAAAATAGCCTTTGGGCCGGTCGATGACCTCATGGGGAATGATATCCCTGGCTGCCTCCTTGAGGATATGCTTACCGCCGCTGCCCACTTTGTGTTCCGCCGGTATTTTTGCCACCAGCTCCACCAGTTCATGGTCCAGAAACGGGACACGGGCTTCCAGGCTTGCGGCCATGGTCATGTTGTCCACCCGTTTGACAGGATCTTCGGTGAGCATGACCATGGTGTCCAGGCGCAGGGTCTTGTCAATGGGGGTGTCTGCCCCTTTCATGTCAAAGTGTTCCTGGATAAAATGCGTGCTGTAATCTTCTCCTTGAAAAGATTCTGTAACCATTTCCAGGTATTCTTCATGGGACCGGTCCCCGAAAACAGACCGGTAATCCAAAACCGGGTCAGTGCTTTCCATCATGGGGGGATACCAGTGGTACCCGCCGAAGATCTCATCTGCGCCCTGGCCGCTCTGGACCACCTTGACATGCTTGGCCACCTCCCGGCTCAACAGATAAAACCCGATGCAGTCATGGGAGACCATGGGTTCACTCATGGCCGTAACGCAGTCCGGCATGGAGGGCAGCACCCGGGCCGCATCTACCTGGATTTTGTGGTGGTCCGTGGCAAAATGCCGGGCAATGATGTCGGAATACAAAAATTCATCTCCCTGCTCTCCGCCCACGCTTTCAAAGCCGATGGAAAAGGTTTTCAGATCTTTTTGCCCGGCCTCTGCCAGCAGCCCCACCACCAGGCTGGAGTCCAGGCCTCCAGACAGGAGCACGCCAACCGGCACATCCGCCACAAGGCGCCGTTTGACGGCATCCATCAGGCTTTTGGATACCAGCTGCTTCCAGTCATCAAAGGTATAGTTTTCTTCTTCTTTGTCCCGAAGATACAGGGGCTGCCAATAGGTGTTTTGGGTCATGGTACCGTCCCGGGTGATAAAGGTCCGGGTGGCGGGCGGCAGTTTTTCAATACCGCTGATCAGGGTGTGGGGAGCGGGCACGACAGAATGAAAGGTCAGATAATAATGCAGGGCTGCAGGTGAAATCTGTTTCTTGATTTTGCCGGTGGCCAGCAGAGCCGGCAGGGAGGAGGCAAACAGCAGGCTGTTTTCTGTCTTGTAAAAATAGAACGGCTTTATGCCCAGGCGGTCCCTGGCCATAAAGATTCTGTCTTTGTTCTGGTCATATATGGCAAAGGCGAACATCCCGTTGAACCGGTGCACACAGTTTTCTCCCCAGGCATGAAAGGCTTTGAGGATCACTTCAGTATCCCCGCTGGTGTGAAAGGTATATCCCTTTTCTCTGAGTTCTTCTCTCAGGGTTTTGTAATTGTAGATGGCGCCGTTGAACACGATGATCAGCCCGAGTTTGGGGTCTATCATGGGCTGGTTGGAGTGGTCGCTCAAATCGATGATTTTGAGGCGGCGGTGACCCATAAGGGTCCAGATGCCGTGATAAATATCTTCATTGTCAGGCCCCCGCCTGGCCATGGCCTGGTTCATTTGAATGACGGAATCTTCATAAATCGGTTGCCTGTTGAAAAATATTTCTCCGCATATGCCGCACATAAGCTCTCCTGTTGAAATGGAAACGGGTTAAAAAATTGTTTGGGTTCAGATAATCCCAAAACCGTTCAAAAGCGTAGATTGAACAAGGAAATTGCGCATGTATCTGTGGGTTTCATGACAGGCAATATACAGGATACCAATGAATTTGTCAATGTGGGAGATGCCGGGTTGCAGGGTTGCAGGGTTGTGCCGGCAGCTGTTTTCCTGTATGGAATGGAAAAGCAGTTTTTTTGAATAACAACTTATGAAAGTTATGAGGGGTGAGATATGAGTATTGAGAGAAGCTAATTTGATATTTTTTTCTCACTACTCAAACCTCATATCTCACTACTTTCATATAAACACCAATGCCCTGACGGGGACAACAAAGTATGAAAGCGTTAGCCACTGGTAACAGCAGGGAAAATTTTGTTTACTGGAAGCGAATAAATGCCTACTAACAGCTAATAGCTAACGGCTAACAGCTAACAGCTAAGCGCTAACAGCTTTCATATAAACCTGGCAGTTATGACAAAAAGGAAACCTGGAATGGATATAGCATATTGCAGCCTCTGCGGGGCCGGGATGGAAAACAGAATACCGGATGATGACGACCATGTAAGGCCGGTGTGCGGCCGGTGCGGTCATGTCCATTATGAAAACCCCAAACTGGTGGTGGGGTGTGTCCCGGTGCTGGGGGAACGGGTGCTGTTGTGCAGAAGAAACATCGCGCCCCAAAAGGGCAAATGGACCCTGCCCGCAGGATACCTGGAAAACGGGGAATCGGTCCAGGACGGGGCGGTGCGCGAAACCCTGGAGGAAACCCGGTCAGCAGTGGAAATCATCGCACCCTACCGGATGTTCAACCTGGTGTTTGTCCACCAGATTTATCTGATGTTCCGGGCAAAGCTGCTGGATGAAAACTTTGGACCCACCAAGGAAAGCACGGCGGTGCAGTTGTTTCATGAGGCAGATATCCCCTGGGAAGAGATCGCTTTCGCATCCATCCGCCAGACTTTGAAAGATTTTTGCCATGACCGGCAAAAGCAGGCATATTCTTTTAAAATAAAGGATATCGCACCATGGAACCCGGTATAATGTATGTCTTCAGGCAAGCGGTGAACATTTTGATTGGTCTTCCCGGCCTGCAGGCTTCCATGGGCTGCGGTTTTCAAAGAATACCCGTCAAAGAATGTCCGCCAGGGTTTCAAACCGTTCAAAGGGCGGCATGACGCAGGCACCGGAAAAATATTTTTTGGCGATATTCAGCATGTTTTTCGCCTGCACCGTGCCGGTATGCACCGGGTCATCTGCGGTCTCCATCTCCATACGCAACGGTTCGGGTACGGCAATGCCGTCCACTTTGTCATGAAGGAAACAGGCATGTTTAAAGGATAACAGCGGCAGAATCCCCATGATTTTGGGCACCGCCAGATGGGCACAGGCATCAGCCAGTGTCCGGGCGGTTTTTTCATCATACACCGGCTGGGTCACGATGAACCGCCCCCCGGCGGCCACCTTTTTTTCCAGGCGTTTGATTTCGCCGGTCAGCCCGTTTCGTTCCGGCCTAAAATCCAGGACCCCGCCAGTGGTCAGGCCGGCATCATTTCCCAGGGTGATCAGCTCAAACACATTCAGGTCTTTCACGGCCGTGGCGCCTTCCTTCTGCCGTGCCGCCGACGGATCACCGGTGATGGCGATGAGGGTGTCGATACCCAGGGCTTTGGCGCCCCACAGTTCCGCCTGGAGTCCCAAAAGATTGTGATCCCGGACTGTCAGGTGCAGGATGGATGGTTTGCCGGTTTTTCGGGTCAGCAGGTGGCAGAACACCATGGCCGACATCCGGGGTTTTGCAACCGGATTGGTGGCCACACTGAACCCGTCAAAATCCAGATGGGCGATACCGGCCAGTTTGTCCAGCAGTGCCTGGGGGTCATTGCCGGCAGGCGGCACCACCTCGATGGTGGTTACAAATTTTTTGCTGTCGGTAATCAGAAATGACATGGGGTATTTTTCCTCCTGTCAAAGGTTAACGGACGGTATCAGTATGCCCTGAATCCGGGACCGGGTCAAATCAAAACTGCCGGATCTGGTAAGACCTGCAGGATCAACTCGTTGGTAGACCGGCAAACTATCACATGAAAAAGATTTTTAGTGACAGTGATTTGCAGGAAGATTCAGTTATTCGAAATTTTCGAATAACTACCGCTGACTGATTGTGGCAGTTTTGGCTTTGATAACCTGTTTTGCTTCCAGGTGAAATCAGTAGCCACGGGAAAATGGTCTGAAGGATACTGATTCCCTTTATGAAAAGTTTGGACCCGGGGGGTGCCCGGCTGGATATCTCCTCTGTAAAGGATCCAGTCAATGTGACGGCCGTCGGTCTTGCCGGTGAAGCCGTGAAAGGTGCCGGGCGGATCTGCTTCAAACAACTCCTGGAATCCGATGAAATCCATGTTCACCTGTTTCAGAAATTCCTCCACCACCTTTTTTCGCCTATCCCAGCGGTTCTTTCCATCTTTGGCCAGACCGAACCGCAGGTTCATGGTCATCACGCTGAAGGATGCAGGGGGTGTTTTCACAGCCTCAGTCATAGTACCCGTCAATAACGATCTCGAAACTATCGGTTTTCATATTTTTCACCTCTCTTATTCTTACACCGTATATGGAATCCTTGATGACCATGGATGTGTGCTTTCCTTTTACCAGGGTGTTTTTTTCAACCATATTCCTGACACGGATCATGGGCTTGACAGAGAAAACAAGCGGTTTTTCCTGAAGCAGAAGAAAATCTTTTTCTATCATCAATGCTTCAATTTTTTTCTTCTGGTTATCGATTTCAGGTTGCTTCCGGGCAATTTTTTTCATCAGCAATTTTTGTCTGACATTGTTTTCAACCGTATATCTATGGGTTTCACCTGCAGCTGTTCGGTAACAATGGGACACATCGGTCAACCATTGGATCAGGTGCTGTTTCTGCTGGTCAAGATGGAGTCCTTTTATCTGTTGCAGCACCTCTTCCATATAGTCCAGTGAATCCTTATCATTGGAAAACGGCAAAGGCGATTTCTTTGATACGCCGGTATTTTTTTGCGGCTCATAGACCTGGATTTTCTGTTCCAGAGAGGAAATATGCTTCAGTGCATCAGCATCACAGATTTTGATGAGATGATTCAGGATATTTTGTTTTTCCAGATAGTCATTTTGGATTTTGCGTTTGTTTTTGAGAGCCAGTGCCAGGGTGTCAAATTCATCCTGTTTTTGGAGTGTTCGTAAAACTGCTGTTTGTTCATCGATCAATCGGTTAATTTCTTCCACCTTGAGACTGGGGATGCTGCCGATTTGAAGAACCGATGGCTGTTCAAGGCTGGAGTGTACATTTTTTAAAACAATGGTTTCCCGGGCATGGAGTTCACTGAAAAAGACACTGGACTGCGGCGCTAAAATATCCTTTGACGCCACAACCTTGGCCTGGGTAATATTTTTGGTCACTTTTACACTGCCCCTGGCGATGACAACCGTGCGATAATCCGATGTACGGGCAAAAGATTC
>DATFJY010000294.1:0-4483 GCA_035268905.1 Desulfotignum sp. | reverse complement strand
GGCGGGCTGTCTGCCTTTCAGATGATGCGCAAAGGTTCCATGCGCAGACGGGACCGGGTCCTGCCCCTCATTGCCGGTGCCACCCTGATGGCATTTTTGAGCCATGGCGAAAACACCGATGTCTGGGCCCATGTATTCGGATTTTTCTGCGGCCTTTGCACCGGTGCAGTCTTTTTCCCCCTGGTTTCCACCTGCCGCCACCCCTTACGGGAACCATTGGCCCTGGTGGCAACCCTTGGTATCCTTGCCGGTGCACTGGCTGCCGGGTATTAATGCTGTACGCTTCCGTTTTTTGTCAAAAAAACAAAAAAAAGGAGGGGGGTCTGAATTGCGGATTTCCCGCGTTAGAATATGGAAAACAGCATCCGCCCCCCGACCAGATACAGCAGCAGCGCAAATATTTTTTTCAACCTGTCCACCGGCAGTGCATGGGCAAGCCTGACCCCTAGAGGGGCGGTGCAGACACTGGCGGCAGCAATACCGGCCAGTGCCCCCAGGTGCACAAACCCCAGACTCCAGTCAGGCAGACCCTCCGAACCAAGGCCGTTGACGATATACCCCAGTGTACCGGCCACGGCAATGGGAAAGCCGATGGCGGCTGACGTGCCTATGGCCTTGTGCACCAAAGTGTTGCACCACATGAGAAACGGCACGGAAAGGGTGCCGCCCCCGATTCCCACCAGGCTGGAAAAGACGCCGATGATACTGCCGGCACTGAATATGCCGGCCGTGCCGGGAATTTCCCGGGCAGGAGCAGGTTTTATGCCCAGCAGCATCTGTGTGGCCACATAAAACAGAAACAGGGCGAAAAACCCTTTTAAAAAACCGGTGGACAGGCCGGCTGCTATCCAGGTGCCCAGAAAAGTGCCAAAAAGGATACCCGGCGTAATCTTGAAAACCACCGGCCATATGACGGCACCGCGTTTATGGTGGGACCTGAGACTGGAAAGGGAGGTAAACAGAATACTGGCCAGGGAGGTGCCCAGGGCCAAATGCAGAATATGGGCATGAACAACGCCCTGGCCTGTAAAAACAAAGGTCAGCATGGGCACGATCACAAGTCCCCCGCCGATCCCCAGCAGACCGGCCAGAACCCCTGCCACAGACCCCAGGGCAAGATACAGTAAAATACAGGACATGGTATTTTTCCTTATATACAATGGCCTGCTCATTCGCAGAACCGGCCCAAGCAATATACCGTTCGCCAGAGAAAATCAACCCCACAGGGTCTGAAAACCAGGACTATGGCATGTAACCGCATCCTGTGCAGCACACACCGTCTTCTCCATGAGGTGCTTTTGCGGCAAAGGCTGTTCTCAGGCGCCCAGGGCCTGAATATTTTTTTTGACCGTTGATCTGGAAACGCCGAATCCATGGGCAGGCAAAAAGGTGTGACACCCGTTTGCCAGCAGCTGTTTCCAGCTGTTGACGATCTGCTTGACATCATCACCAAAGGGCGGCAGGATTTTTTGGGGGATGACACCGAACATGCAGTCTCCCACCAGGGCGATTTCCTGGTCCACCACCACGCTCACGGACCCTGTGCTATGCCCGGGGGTGGCCATGACAGTGACAGGCATATCAAAAAAGGTTGCATTGAGATCCGGTGTCAGCAGCACATCCGGTTCACAGGGAGAAAATGCCAACATTTTAGGTTCCATGCCCGATGCCAGCCGTTCCATGACCCGGGCAAAACAGGTGAGGCCCCCCGGCACGGACGACAGGCCCTTGCGCAGATATGTTGCCTCTGCCGGGTGCACCATGATCCGGCACCCAAAGGTTTGCTGCAAAAACGCGGCATTTCCTGCATGGTCATAATGGGTATGGGTGAGGATGATGCCATGCATGCACGTGATGCCAATCCGCTGCAGCTGCTTGACCAGATAGGGTTGAAAAGCTTTTGGACCGGTATCCACCAGAAAACATTTCCCCTGGCCGGTTATCACAAATACATTGGCGTACAGACAGACAATCCGGTGAATCCGGATACTGTTTTTGGTGATCCAGGTGTTCATATTTATACAGTGTATCATATTCATCCGCAGGTGTGAACCACAACAGGTGGTGACCCATTCTTGACATCCGGCTCAAAACACCCTATTTATAAAAAGGTGGATGATATTTTTTGCAAACTGCACAAATCAGACAAAACCGCTGTTTTCATTGATGCCGTGGAGGAAGCAGTGAAAAAACGAATGAGGGAAAAAAGCTAATGACACAACCAATTGACAGCGTTCTGGTCTTAGGGGGGGGAGTGGCCGGCATGGCAGCAGCCAAAACCCTGGGGGACCAGGATGTAATGGTGCATCTTGTGGAGGCACAGGACCGGCTGGGGGGCCATGCCGCATCCTGGGCCTGCATGGCCACGGACATCTGCCGGCACTGCGGGGCCTGCCTGGCCCGGGATATGGCTGACCAGGTCAGCCGCCATCCCGGCATATCCGTGCACCTGAAAACAACCATCAATACCCTGGAAAAAACAGACCAGGGGTTTACCGCCGGCCTGACCTCCGGTGATACCATACCGGCGGCCGGAATCATCCTGGCCACCGGATTTTCCCCTTTTGACCCCGCCGTACTGCCCGGCCTTCACTTTGGTCAGCATGAAAAAATTATCACCACGGCCCAGTTGAACCAGATGCTCAAAGACGAAACCCTGACCGATTTTCTGGGTACTGTCTCCCCCCCTGCCATTGCCTTTATCCAGTGTGTGGGCTCCAGAAACCGCCAGCTAAAACGCGATTTCTGCTCCCAGGTATGCTGCAAAATCTCTTTGCGGCATACCCGAAAACTGCTTCATATGCTGCCGGAAGCAGCCATTACCCTGTTTCATCTGGACCTGCAGACCATCGGAAAAGAAACCCGCTGCCTGGCAGCCGATCTATCCGTGATGATTGAAATGGCCCAGGGGGTTCCGGCGGAAATACTGGAAGACAAGGATACCGGCCGGCTGCGCCTGGTGACAGAGGATCCAGGCACCCGGTCCAGAATCGCCCGCTCCTTTGACCTGGTGGTCCTGTCCGTGGGCATGGCCCCGTCCTTGGAACTGGAAAAACTGACCCCTCTACTGGGTATCACCCCCAACCATTGGGGATTTTTCAATACAAAGGATGCATCCCTGGCCGACGGCATTTATGCGGCCGGGTGCGCTGCCGGGCCCAAAGATATCCTGGGATCCAAACAGGATGGGGTTATTGCCGCGGCAACCGTTCTGGAAGATCTGGGACATGTGCCCCAAAAAGACACCGAGGTACTGGTATGGGGAGACGGGGATCAGGCGGTGACAATTGCCCGATCCCTGGCCAAAAAAGGACACAGAACCACCTGCTTTTGCAGGAATGTTTCCGTCAGAAACAGCCATGACAAGAATATACCTGACACAAACGCGGCAGATGACAAAAAAATCACTTTCACCGACCCGGAAAAAATTCTCAGTGTCGACGGGGTTGCCGGTCATTTCACCATCCGCCATGAGCAGGGTGGCAGCAAAAAAACAGTGACCTGCAAAGCCATCATTGCCGCGCCTGAACCGCAATTCATACCCCCCGCAGGCCAAAGCGACCTTTCCAAAGCCATTGATATCACAGCATTTTCCCAAATCCCTGCGGACCAGATGGCAGATACCAGTGTAATTCTGCTGGATTACACCGGCCCGGAATACAAAGCAGGTGCACGCCTGGCATTGACATCTGCCATGGCCGCCCAAAAAGCCGGCAAACAGGTCACGGTGATCATGCACAAAATGCTGGTGCACGGCATCCTTGGCCAGCAATTGTATGACCAGGCCCGCAAGGCAGGGGTAAAATTTCTGCGGATCAACACCCCCGCCGATATCCAGATCCATCCAACCCAAACCGGGTTTTCTGTAACCCTTGATGAAGCCACCCTGCCCGGCATACCCATCACGCTGCTTTGCAGCACCCTGGTCATCGGGACCCCCCCCCTGCCCGGTCCGGATTTTGAAAACACTGCCGGCCTGTTACAACAGCGCCTGGACAGGGAAGGGTTTTTACAATCTCCCAATGTCCGGCACCGGTTGACCCAAAGCCCCAGAAAAGGCATCTATTTTGCCGGCTCCTGCCATGATGAGGTGGATGATACGGATCTGGCAGCGGAACTGGGCGATATTATGGCAGACATTGATTTTACGGGGCCTGTTCAAGATTTCGGGGTGGAAATAAATCCGAAAAAATGTGCCCAGTGCCTCACCTGCCTGCGCATCTGCCCCCACAACGCCATTGTGCTCAATGAAAAATCCCGGCCGGAGATTGTGGCAGACGCCTGTTTCGGATGCCACCTGTGTGTGGCCAACTGCCCGGCTTTTGCCATTACATCCGAACAATTTTCTACAGACCAGATGGCGGCCCTGGTCCAAAAGGGGCAGGTCGCAGTTCTGGCCTGCCAACGGTCAGCCGCCCTGGCAGCCGGCCCCCTGGACCTGCCGGATCATGTCCGCTTACTTTCTGTGCCCTGCGCCTGCCGC
>DATFJY010000293.1:0-9711 GCA_035268905.1 Desulfotignum sp. | reverse complement strand
ATGTTTTTTTTGATACCAATCTACTGGTGTATGCCAACGACGCTTCAGAGCCAGCCAAGAAACAAACCGCACGCAAGTTGATCAAGGATGCGCTGTTAAACAAAACTGCTGTCATTTCCATTCAGGTGTTAAGTGAATTCTGGGTGACTGTTACACAAAAAATCAAAACGCCCCTTGCTGTGCCGGTGGCTGAAAAAGAGATCGAATTGTTTGAAATCATGGAAATTGTGACCCTTGATTTGCTGCTCTTCAAAAGTGCGCTGAAACTGAAGCAAATGCATCACCTGTCCTACTGGGACTCGCTTATTGTTGCTGCGGCAAATCATGCTGACTGCAGGATTTTATATTCTGAAGATCTGAACAATGGTCAGCAGATTTCACATACAAAAATTGTGAATCCTTTTGTATAAATACCATCAGTTGAGTTCCGATTTAAACTGCCATGTCATCCACCACTACATTGGCCCCGACCCTGGCAAACTCACGGGCCGTGGCAAGGCCGATGCCGGATGCCCCGCCGGTGATCAGCACGGTTTTGTTTTCAAATGCGTTTCCTGTCATGGGGTCACTACGCCGGTATCAGGCCGCAGCCGGCTGAAGAAAAAAGCGGTCAACAGCCCTGAGATGATGTGCCAGATACCCCACCAGGCCACCAGGATGGCCATGCCCCCAAGGCCGTTGAAAAAATTGAAGACCAGTACCAGCCCCAGGGCCGAGTTCTGTATGCCCACTTCCACACAGACCGCCCGGCAGTCAGCTTCCGGCAGACTGAACAGGCGGCCGGCCCAGTAGCCGATATTCAGGGCCAGGGCGTTGTGCAGCAGAACAGCAAACATCACAACGCCCACATATGCCAGAAAATGGGTCCAGTTGGCTGCCAGGGCACCGGCCACAATGAGGATGAAAAATACCAGGGAAAAGATTTTAAAGGGTTTGCGCACCCGGTCGGCAAGACTCGGCACGTATTTGCCCAGGCCCATGCCGATAATAGACGGAATGCCCAGGATAATGAAAACCGTGACAAACACATCCATGGGATCCAGACGTACCTGTTGCAGAATAGCAGCGGTATCCGGGTTCATCCGGCCCCAGAATGAAATGTTCAGCGGGGTCATCACAATGGCCACCATGGTGGAGACGGCGGTCATGCTGATGGAAACCGCAGTGCTGCCCCGGGCAAGATAGGTCATGATATTGGACAGGTTGCCCCCCGGGCAGGCCGCCACCAGCATCATGCCTAAAGCCACGGACGGAATAGGACGAAGGACCATGACCAGCAGAAACGTAAAGGCCGGCAGCAGGACAAACTGTGCAGCAAGCCCGATGGCAGGCGCCTTCGGGCTTGCTGCAATCCGTTTAAAATCGTCAAATTTCAAATCAAGTGCCACACCGAGCATCATCAGGCCGATGGCCCCTTTGATCACGGCTAATCCGGAAGGGTTGAAATTCAGTTGCACCTGGTCCAGGGTGACAGGATCCATATCTTCCCTCCTTTATGCCCTTTTGGGGCACTTGCATGTGAACAATTTATTCGCCGGCCGGTTCCTGGTGCATATCTTTAAAATGCATCAATCCCGGGGCAAACATATGGGCGGCCGGATCAACGTCGCACTGGATCACGGCACAGATACGGGAAGCTAAGGCCTGTTCAAGAGCCTTGCACAAGGTTTCAGGGCTGTCTGCCCGGGCGCCGAAGGCCCCCATGGACCGGGCAAGGGAATCCCAGGCGATGTCACCCAGCTCGGTGTTGATGGTGCCGGTTTTATCAGGTCCAAGCGCCGTGGCAAACATCTCTTTGACCGGGTCCAGCGCCACCATCTGGTTGATTTTGACCATGCCCCATTGTTTGTCGTTCATCACCAGGAAAATAGGGGCCAGGTGGTTGCGCACAGCGGTTTCGATTTCCTGCATGTTGAACCCCATGGCCCCGTCACCAATGATACAGTACACCTGATTTTGGGGCCGGGCGATACAGGCGGCAATGGCCTGGCCCACTCCGGCGCCCAGATGCCCCATGTGAGGGGTGCCCAGCTGGGAATTGGGTGTGAGAATGGGGGTGTAGAAGTTGCCCCACACCGCGCTGTTGCCGCCGTCAAACACCACCACGGCATCATCGTTGAAAAACGCCCGGCAGATGCGCGGTACATGACCGGAAATCATGCCCCCGGCCTCATTGTTCAGCATCTGATCCAGCGTTTCCCGGTCATTTTTGATTTGTTCTGAGAGTTCTGCGGTCTTTTGCCTGCGCTGGTCCAGATTCATGGCGGCCTGCAATGGTGCCAGTTTTTCCAGCAGGGCCTGTAAAAACAGTTTGACATCAGCGATAATGCCCAAACAGACTGGCCGGTTGCGCCCAAGGCGGGTCTCGTCAATGTCGACCTGAATGAAATCAAGGTCTGCCTGTTTTCCCCAGTATGGTGCTTTGCCCCACCAGTCGGTTTCCCCCATGTCCGATCCAAGGCAGAGACAGACATCGGCGGCATTGCGCACCGCTGTATTGGCATCGATATGCACCAGGGGCCAGACCAGGGGGTGGCGCTCATCCATCACGCCCCGGGCGGCCCAGGAGGTGGTGACCGGTGCATGCAGCAGCTCTGCGGCCTGTTTGAGTTCCTGAAACGCCTGTGAATGGATGATCCCGGATCCGGCATGAATCATGGGACATTGCGCTTTTGCCAGCAGTCTGGCTGCATGGTCCACCTGCTCCTGCAGGGGGGGAACAGGGGCTGTGGGCCGGTACTGGGCCGGATTTTGTATGGGAACGGCAGGACCGGAGCCGTTGATCAGGTTTTCAGGGACATCCAGATGGACCACGCCCGGCCGTCCGTGATAGCATTCGCGCAAAGCCTGGCGGAGCAGTTCGGGAATCCGTTCGGCATAGGCGCAGGATGCCGACCACTTGGCCATGGCAGCAATGGATGCCGCCTGGTTAAAGCACTGATAGGCACCACCCCGGTCCGGTTGGGTGATACCGGTGCGCCGGGAGCTGGTAATCAGCAGCACCCGGTTGCCTTCCGTATTTTCAACGGCCACCCCGGCCAGCATATTGGCGACCCCGGGGCCGTTACTGGCGATACAGACCCCCAATTTACCGGTCAAACGGGCGTAGGTACCGGCCATGTGCGCGGCCACTGATTCATGGCGCGGTGTCACCATGTGCATGCCCTGTTCCACCATGTGGGCAAACAGCTGCAGATAGGTCCCGTCAATAATGCCGAAAAACGTGTCCACACCTTCGGCTTTGAGCATTTTGGCGATGATGTGACCGCCTGTCATCGTATCTGTCATGAATATTCTCCTGTCCCTTTTTCTGATTACCCCATTCGCATTACTGGGTTTTTGGGTGCCGGGTATTTCCGCGGCAGGTGTGCGTTTTGCCTAAACCCTTGTCTTGTCTGCCGGATGCCTACAGCTCCATGACCTGTCCGCCGCAGATATTCAAAGCCTGGCCGGTTACGTAAGAAGATGCATCAGATGCCAGAAACAATGCCATATCCGCTACCTCTTCCGGAGAGCCGATACGGCCCAGCGGAATGGTTTCACACATCTTTTTTTCCTGTGCTTCAACACTGGTGTTGAAAATCTGCGCCTCAAGACCGAACCGCCATTTTTCAAGATCGGTCATAATCTGCCCCGGACAGATGGCGTTCACCCGGATATTCAGGCTGCTCAACTCTCTGGCCATGACCTTGGTCAGCATGATCACCCCGGCCTTGGCTACGGCATAGGCCCCGTTGAACAGCGGCGGCACTTTGCCGGCCCGGGATGCAGTGTTGATAATGGCACCCCCGGTTTCCTGCATGAGCGGCACCATGGCCCTGGACACCCGGAACACCCCGTGAAGGTTGACATCCACCGTCCTGATCCAGGCCTGTTCATCATAGGTATGCACCCCGTTGGGAACCCCGAAGGTGGCACCGGCGTTGTTGCACAGGATATCGATGGTCCTGAATTTTTTTTTGACAGCGTCTGCCATGGCTGTCACAAGGGGTGTATCTGTCACGTCCAGGTTGACGGCCATGGTCTGGATGTTAAAATTGTTAGACAATTCTGCGGCAATGGCTTCCATGGCATCCAAGGAACTGGTTCCCACATCACTGTTAAAATCCCGGGCTGTCCCGAAATCTGCAATGATGACATGGGCGCCGTGCGCAGCAAATTTTTTGGCCATGGCATACCCGATGCCGCTTTTTTTTCCGGAACCTGTCACCAGGGCCACTCTGTCATCAAGCCTGTATTGGGATATGTTCATTCATCCTCCCCAAACTTTGGTTCATTCCAGACAATGGTCTGGAGCAGTTTTTTTACGCTGTATTGGTAAATGTCACGATGGGGGGTATGTTCCAGGGCGGTGTGCTCCAGCTTTTTAAATTGGAGAAGTCCATTGAGGGTCCCCCAGAACATCACGGCAAATTTATCCGGTTCCTTTTCAAAGAATAGATGTCTGTCAGTTCCTTGTGCAACAATTTTTCGAATGCGTCTGAGAATCCTGAATCCGGCCATATCGATCTGCTGCTTGCGGTCGGCGGTAAAAAAAAATCTGGAAGAGGACAAAAAATAATTGATGATATCGTAATACCGGGGCTTTGTCTGCGCAAAATCATAAAATTCCATGGCGATTTGATACAGCTTTTCATCCGGTGCAAGCGGTTTGTCTGCCACTGCCTTGACCTGATCGTACAAGATGGCCAGGCCCTCTTCCTGTAGGGCCACAAAAATATCCTCTTTGTTTTTATAATGAAAATAAATGGTGCCCACCCCAAGCTCGGCTGTCCTGGAGATCCGGCTGATGGAGATATGATCGATCCCGTGGGAAAACAACAGCTGCCGGGCCGCATCCAGGATCTGACGGCGACGTATCTGTTTTTCTTTTTGACGTCTTTCTGTAGCGCCCATTGAACTTTCTTCTAAATTTTATTATAATTCATTTTTAGAATGTCGTTCTAAACTCTATATCGTTGGTTTCCGGCCCGTGTCAAGAAAAATGTGCCTGCTCTGGATATTTGTCATAAGCATGCCGGATTTTCGACCGGTCTGATGGCAGATGGATCTGTTCTGGCAGTGTACACCGCGTTTTTAGTCATCCCCCCGGTGAACGGGTTTTTGAAGCTGATGGTGTGGGCGAGGACTTCCGGGAAGACGCTTTCCAGTAGCTCTGTGAAAGCGTCTTCCGGCGGGTCATCGGACCACAGGGCAAATACCCCGCCCGGGGTCAGGTGCCGGGCCAGCTCTTTTAGGCCTTCGGGGGTATAAAACCGGGTGTTGGTTTGGTGCAGGACCCGGTTGGGGGTGTGGTCGATGTCCAGCAGAATGATATCCTGTTTTTTTTGGGGAAACGCCGGGTCAAAGCCCTGTTCTTTATCCCGGCTCCTTGCAAAAAAATCATCATGGACCATCCGGCACCGGGGATCGGTACTCAGCTGTTTTCCCAGGGGCACCAGGTGGGTATGGTGCCAAAGGATCACGGGTTCCAGATACTCCACCACCTTCAGGGAGGTAACCCGGGAATCGGCCAGGGCCGCGGCCGCCGTATATCCCAGCCCCAGGCCCCCCACCACCACATTCAGGTTTGGTTTGGATATCATGGCCAGGCTGATCTGTGCCATTTGGGTCTCTGCTTCATGGAAAAGGCTGGACATCAGAAAATGGTCCCCCAGCTTGACTTCATAAATTTCTCTGCTGTCCAGCTGCAGCAGGCGCCGCCGTCTCAGGCTCAATTCGCCCAAACGGGTCTGCTGACAATCCAGTTCTTCAAACAAAGGGTCCATATGACTCCAATCATTTTGCATTGTTCGCCAGTGTCATGCTGTGTGTCAGAGCTGATGATGCAGCTGGCAGAAAAGATAACACACCCGGCACGGGATGGGAATCACCAATTTGGGGCTGCCCGAAAACTGGATATTTGCTTTATGCATCCTGGGTTTTCAATCGTTCTGTGCAGCACTTTGCCACAGACTCCGCCCCTGTTGGTATCCTGTGCCCGGCCCGAGATCCTGCGGGGGCCAGATTCCATGTGCGTAGTGAAATAGGGCAATCCTTTCTCTGATGGTATGCATCCCGGCAAATGTACCAGCCCCCTTCGGCTCTGACGGTCCGTTCACAGGACACCAACAGGGGCTTCCATAGTGTGAACGCTGCAAATACCCAGTGCCTGAAAAAGAGTCCTTGATCTGATGGCATATGTTCTATTACACTTGGAGAAACAAACAAACCCTGAAATAATAAAGGAAAACATATGGGCGATCTTTTCGACAGCACACAGATCAATGGCATGACACTGGCCAACCGGTTTGTCCGGTCCGCCACCTGGGAGGGAATGGCTGGTGATGACGGCACCGTGACCTCACGGCTGACAGAAACCGTTGCCGAACTGGCCAAAGGCGGGGTGGGCCTGATCATTTCCGGCCATGCCTATGTGGTGCCGGAAGGCCAGGCCGGCCCTAAGCAGATGGGCATATACAAAGATGATCTGATCAAAGGCCTGGCATCCATGACCGATGCCGTGCACCAGGCCGGCGGAACCATGGTGGCCCAGCTGGCCCATGCCGGCACCTTTGCCGCCGAAACCCTGACCCGGACACCACCCAGGGCTGTTTCCGTGTTTGACGGACTGGCCAAAACCCCCCGCCATGAACTGACCATCGACGATATCCAGCACCTGGTGTCTGCCTATGTGCAGGCTGCTGAGCGGGCAAAGGCGGCCGGATTTGACGGGGTCCAGGTCCATGCGGCCCACGGGTACCTGTTCAGCCAGTTTCTGTCTCCCGTCTATAACCGGCGCAAGGATGCATACGGCGGATCCATTGAAAACCGCAGCCGGGCTTTGTGTGAAACAGTGGCTGCTGTTCGCCAGGCAGTGGGATCGGATTTTCCTGTGCTGGTGAAAATCAATGCCCGGGATGATGTGGAAGGCGGCCTGACCCTGGAAGATTGCGTTGAGACTGCCAGACGTCTTGAAGATGCCGGCATCGATGCCATCGAGGTGTCCGGCGGGTTTCTGACCAGCAAAAAATTGTCCCCCAGCCGGGTGGGCATCAACAGCCCGGAAAAGGAAGCGTACTTCGCGGAAGGGGCAGCCGCATGTAAACAAGCCCTGGACATTCCCGTCATCCTTGTGGGGGGAATCCGTTCCCTTGAGAAGGCACGGGAACTGATTGCCGGCGGTACGGCTGATTATCTGTCCATGTGCCGCCCCCTGATCCGGGAACCCGGCCTGATCAACCGGTGGCGCAGCGGGGACACCCGGCCGGCCCTGTGCAGTTCGGACAACCTGTGCTTCCGCCCGGCTTTGAAGGGCGAGGGCATCTATTGTGTGACCGAAGAACGGGAACGCGCAGAATAACAGCCATGCATCATGCTATGGCAGATCCGGCAAACCGTGGCGTGATGAGGGCGGGTGCTTTTTGTGCCCTTGGGATATTTTGTGGTGTGATAGTTTGTTGAATCATCTATCCCGGTCCGTTGGTTATAGAGGATTTCTATGCAGGTGGATCTGAACAAATTGAAAACTTTCCATACCCTGGGAAAGGCGGGGAGCTACACCGGGTGTGCCCAACGGCTGAGCCTGACCCAGTCAGCTGTAAGCCATGCCATCAGAAAACTGGAGGCTGATCTGGGGTTTGACCTGGTGGACCGGGCCGGCCGCAGATTCCGCCTGACCCGGGAAGGGGAGTTCCTTTTTCGGCAGTGTGCCGGTATTTTTGACCGGATTGACGATACCCTGGACACGCTTGCCGCCGGCAGGGGGCACCGGATATCTGTTACCCTGGGGGCCCCGGTGGAGTTCGGATCATCCGTTCTCATCAAGGGGATGGCACCCTTTATAAACCGCCACCCCCATATCCATGTGGATTTTTTCCTGGATCCGTATCTGCTGGAGCCGCTGCTGGCAGATGACCTGGATATCATTGTGGACTGTATTCCCCATGTGCATGAAAGCCTGGTGTGTGTGCCCCTGATGCGGGAAGAGTATGTGGTGATCGCCACCCCATCCTATGTGGTGGACCACCGGATTCACACCATTGCCGACCTGTCCCGGTGCAGCCTGCTGTCCTTTGACAAAGACCTGCTCTGGTGGAAAAATTTCATCAATGCGCTGGCCGGCCAGGCGGATTTCGGCTGTGACACCGTGATCCGGATCTCCAGTGTCCGGGGGATCATCAATGCAGCCCTTGCATCCATGGGGGTGGGATTCGTTCCCCGGTACACGGTGCTCAAGGAGCTGGAGAGCGGCCGGCTCATCGAGCTGTTCCCTGAAACCGAGGTACGCAACGACCAGATCAACATCTTTCTGAAAAAGCGCAATTTTGAAAAACCGCCCTTCCCGGACCTGATCCGGCACATCCGGTCCCTGCGCCTCTGATTATAATCCATTGGCCACCCGCCTGATCCCCATGGGCGGCCCTGCTTTGTTTTAGAACCACCTTTTTCAGAGGCTATCGAAAAATCCTGGTAGTCCGTCTGGTCAGTGTTGACAAAAGGCTGACATCGGCATATTTTGTTGGTATGAAATATTTGGATTGGGATATAGAGAAAAACAAGATATTGAAGCAGCAGCGGGGGATATCCTTTGAAGAAATTGCCATTTTAATAGAGTCGGGCCAGGTTATCGGAATTGAGGAAAATCCCGGATATCCCAATCAGAAGATGTATGTTTTAGAAATTGACAGCTATGCCGTCATCGTACCTTACGTGGAAAATGATGAGGCAATTTTTTTGAAAACAGCTTTTCCAAGCCGTAAGTACACCCAAAAATATGGTTTGAAGGGGGAATAATGGACAAAAAAGCATTTAAACCGCTGGATCAGGAAGAGAAAGATCTGATGGAATCCATTGAACGTGATGAATGGCAGCCTGTCAGAGATTTTGACAGGGAAAGAAAAAAAGCGGTAGAAGCAGCGCGGAATACGTTAAAAAAAGACAAACGAATCAACCTTCGTCTCTCTCAAAAAGATTACCATCAAATTCAGATAAAGGCGGTTGAGGAAGGTATCCCGTACCAAACCCTTATTTCAAGTATTGTACATAAGTATCTGAATGGGTCTTTATCACCCAGATCATAAAAACATAGGAAGAGAAAGAGAAAACCCTTTGCACCGGCAAAAAAAGTGCAGGTGAATTATGTGGAATTATAGAGTTGTCCGCAGGAAAATAGTCTATCAGGATGTGTAGGTACGAAACCACCAAATTTTTTCTGATATTTGCTTTTTGTTTTTTGGCAGGGAAAAGGGCTTGGAAAAAAATGGTTGGTATAATACCAATGCTTGAAATAGCATGACAACCGTAATCAACCAAGGAGTTATGTATGATTCGAATTCCAACACACAGAGCGCCCACACACCTGGGGGAAATGCTTCTTGAGGAATTTTTAAAACCCATGGGGCTCAAGCAAAAAGAGCTGGCAGATGCGATTCGTGTGCCCTATCAGAGAATCAATGAAATCATTAACGGCCGCAGAGGTGTCACACCAAGCACAGCGCTGCGACTTTCAAAATTTTTCGGTGTTACCCCTGATTTCTGGCTGAATGTGCAGTTGCGATGGGATCTTTATTTTGCACAGCAATCTGAAGCCAATGTTTTGAAAATGATTAAACCAATGTCACCTGAACAGGAATATGCACATTGATACGCCGAGCAGTCAATTTACCGGATGGAAAACAAAACCAAATGTATGAATGCCTTTGAAAAACATACAATTGAAATTATTGGAAT
>DATFJY010000292.1:0-12605 GCA_035268905.1 Desulfotignum sp. | reverse complement strand
CCGGTGTTTGAAATTCCCACCCTGTCACCATCTGTGACAGGCATGCGCATGAAAGAGGCGTTTCTGGGAAAAATGGCTGATCTTGGCCTGCGCCATTTTCCTGTGGCAGTATCAGGCATTGTCCCGGATAAAAACGGGTTTGTATTTTCTGTGACCCAGGGATTACAGACCTTGGAAATCCGGGCGGATAACCTGGTTCTGGCTACCGGACGATTCTTGGGAAAAGGCCTGGGGGTCCGGGATGAACAGATAAAAGAGATGCTGTTTGATCTGCCGGTGACCCAGCCGGAAACCCGATCTGGATGGCTTTGTTCTGATTTTTTTGACCCTGCCGGCCATCCGGTGAACCAGGCCGGCATTGAAACCGATGACGGTTTCCGGCCCCTGGGTTCAACAGGAGCGGTTTTTCACCCCCGGCTCTATGCCGCCGGCAGCATTTTGGCCCACCAGGATTGGAAACGGGAAAAATCCGGATCCGGCATTGCCATTGCATCGGCATTCAAGGCAGTGTCCCATATAGCCGGAAAATAGCCCCTGCCGGAGGCCCGCACCTGGTGGTGTCCTGTGCTCGGCCCGAGATCCTGCGGGGCCGTTGCCATAATAATTTTCAGGAATGGAACCGGGCAGTCGGATAATGCTTCATATCCTGACCTGCCCGGGTTGCCCCTCCGGCTCTGACGGTCCGTTCACAGGACACCACCAGGTGCTCCCATAGATCTTTCACCTGCATTTAGCCACAGCATACTCAGCAATTTTAATTTTGGAACCGTATGTGTTTGAAAACAGGGAAAGTGCAGTTTTTGCTGTTTAGCGCAGGGGCGCTTACAACTTGTCAAACCATTCCAAACCATTCCAAACCGGCACAGCCTGCCGGGGACGGCTATGGACGGGAGGTGGCTGTATCGGTGCCTTATTCCGGCTGGCTGCGTTTCCATGCAAAGGATTTTTCCACGGCCTTTTTCCATCCTGCATACAATTGGCTGCGCCGGGAAGAATCCATACAGGGTTCCCAGGTGGTGTGCACCTGCCAGTTTTTCTTTAACGACTGGGTGTCCGGCCAGAATCCGACAGCAAGGCCGGCGGCATAGGCCGCTCCCAATGCCGTGGTTTCCGTGATTTTGGGACGGATGACCTTTGTGTCCAAAATATCTGCCTGGAACTGCATCAAGGTGTTGTTTTCCACCATGCCGCCGTCCACCTTCAGGGAGGTAAGGTTCAGATTTTGGCCGATATCCCTGGAAATGGCCTCAACAATGTCTTTGGTCTGGAATGCACTGGCCTCCAGCACGGCCCGGGCAAGATGGCCCTTGTTGGCAAACTGGGTCAACCCGGCGATCACCCCTCTGGCATCCGACCGCCAGTACGGGGCGAACAGCCCGGAAAATGCCGGCACACAATAGACATCTCCATTGTCTTTTACGGTATTGGCCAGGGTTTCTATTTCCGGGGCCGTGGTGATCAGCCCCAGGTTGTCCCGCACCCACTGCACCAGGGCACCGGCATAGGCAATGGATCCTTCCAGCACATACACGGGTTTGTGTCCATGGATCTGGTAACCTAAGGTAGTGAGCAGGCCATGGTCTGAGAAGGTGATGGCACTACCGGTGTTGAACAACAAAAAACACCCGGTGCCATAGGTGTTTTTGGCCTCCCCCGGGGCAAAGCAGGTGTGGCCGAACAGGGCGGCCTGCTGGTCACCCAAATCCCCTCCCACTGTCACCGCGCATTGCAGGGGACCGGCAGCATCGGTTTTGCCGAATGCTTCCGGGTCTGAAGAAGGAACAATCCGGGGCAGACAGTCAGCATGGATCCCCAGGGTATCGAGTATATCCTTGTCCCAGTCCAGGGTCGTAAGATTCATGAGCAGGGTTCTGGAGGCATTGGTCACGTCAGTGACATGAAATCCTTTTCCCGGTCCCCCGGTAAGGTTCCAGATCACCCAGGTATCCATGGTGCCGAACAGGGCTTGGCCGTTTTCCATGGCCTGTTTTACGGCCGGCACATGATCCAGGAGCCATTTGATTTTGGGACCGGAAAAATAGGTGGCAGTGGGCAGCCCGGTTTTCTGTCTGAAGCAGTCTTTGCCATAAATTGTATCCAGGTTCCTGCAGATATCATCACTGCGGGCGCATTGCCATACAATGGCATTGTACAAAGGTTTTCCAGACCGTTTGTCCCAGGCAAGCACCGTTTCCCGCTGATTGGTGATGCCGATGCTGCACAGGTCTTTGCCGGTAATACCCGCTTTTTCCAGGGCCCTGGTGATGACCGTCCGGGTGTTGTCCCAGATCTGGGAAGGATCATGTTCCACCCATCCGGGTTGTTCACAGATCTGATCATGTTCCCGTCTGCTCTGGGCGATGATGGTCCCGGTCTTGTCAAAAATGATGAACCGGGTGCTGGTGGTGCCCTGGTCAATGGACCCAAGATAGGTTGTCATGCCATGCCTCCTTATGGAATAAATGGATGTCATTTTGCCTTTTTTGGTATTTGCACGCTGCCATGGCTGTGGATTCTATAATCTGGTTTTTGGTTGTGCAAGGAAAATGTTTTTCCTGAACACAACCTATTCACCCTGCGGTGAAATTTTTCCCTTCAGGCCTGGATTATTGGAATGTGAGGTGTGTGAAGCTTTTCCGTCGGGTAAGTGCATTGTTAGATATGTTGTGACATATTACGACATGCATATGCCGCAGGCGCTGCAATCAACCATGGGGCAGGCGGCTGACTGTTTTTCCTGCTGTGCCCTGTGCCATTCGTTTACAAGAAACCCTGTGGATATGTGCTGGTCCAGGATATGCCAGGGCAAACAGGGGGCAGGGCAATCATTGCCACCAGATTCTGACAAACCGGGAATTTGCTTTTGGGTATACACCACCTGGTGCATATGTGCCTGGTGCGCTTTGATTGCCCGGCCCCATCCGTACCGGCATGCTGTTTCCAGAACATCGGCCGTGTGCCGGTCACCCAAAGAGAGCAGGGCATTGATTTTTGCAGTTTTCACAGAGGCGACATTCACGGTGACATTGGGGGTTTTTTTGAGGCCCTGTACAATGATGCCCGCCCTGTATTTGAGGGCGGCATCATCTGCCATGGCTGCCCATTGAAAGGGGGTTCCGGGTTTGGGTATAAAGGGATTGATCCGCAGGGTGATGGTACCCATGCGCTTTTGTTTTCTGGATGCCGCTAAAAAACGCGCTTTGATTTTCCGGGTCAAGGTACCGATGGCTGCCGCATCTTCATGGGTTTCAAAGGGCAGGCCGATCATGAAATACAGCCGCAGGTGCAGGATTTTTTTTTGCACCAGTTTGTCCACAGCCTGTAAAATATCCGGTTCGGACATCTTTTTGTTGATGATATGCCGCATGCGTTCAGAGCCGGCCTCTGGTGCAATGGTGGCGGTTTTTACGTTGGATTCGGCCAGCAGGTTTATCATCTGGTCATCCAGTTTGTCTGCCCGCAACGAAGAAAACGAAAGAGAGCAGCCGTTTTTTGTACCGTGGCTGCAGATAGCGGCAATGTCCGGGTGGTCCAGAATGGCCGAGCCCACCAGCCCGACTTTATCGGTTTTGCCCAGGGCTTTGTCAAGGGCTGCAAAAATAGTTTTTTTCGGGTAGATACGGGGGGGGCGGTAAATGAAACCGGCTGTGCAGAACCGGCAGCCATGGGGGCAGCCTTTGAGAATTTCCACCAAAAATTTATCAGTAAAGGCAGTGCCGGTTGTCAATACGCAGGTGTGGGTCTGGATATCGTCCAGATGTTTCAATAGCTGCACCTGGATTTTTCCAGAAACGGTTTGATGGGGGATTTCGGTGCGGACCTCTTTGGAAGGTGCTGCATATAAAAAAGGGGTGTGCAGCGCCGGCACATAGGCCCCGGGCAGTTGTTGTTCCAGGCAATTGAGCAGATCGGTCCGGTTTTTGCGGGTATGAATCAAAGAAAAAAAGCCGGGTACCAGGCATTCGGCTTCTCCCAGCAGAAACAGATCCATGAATGGCGCAATAGGTTCCGGGTTGATAAAGCAGGCAACGCCCCCTGCAGCCACCAGGGGGTGGGTGTGATTGCGGTCAGATGACCGCAGGGGGATGCCTGCCCCCAAAAGCAGTTGGACAAGATGCAAAAAGTCGTTTTCAAATGAGATGGAAAACAAAATAATGTCAAAGCGGTCAAGAGACAACCGGGTTTCACAGCTTTTTGCAGGGAATTTGGCCTGCCCTGGTCCGGGCAGGAACACCCGTTCACAGGCCACAGTTTCCTGCTGGTTGGCCAGCTGGTACACCCGCTGAAATCCCAGGTTTGACATGCCGGTCCTGTAGGTGTTGGGATAGACCAGGGCCACCCGGGTCAATCCTTTTTCCTGTTTGCAGATGGATCCCTGTTCCAGGAACCTGTCATCCCGGACCGGCTTGCGCCGCTTTTTCATGGATCAGTCAGCTTTTCTTCTCAAAAAGGTCGGTACCTCCAAATCATCTTTGTCAAAAGCAGCATTGCTGTATGACGGTGCCATGTCTTCACCGCCCACCACCCGTTTGCGGGTAACCCGGACCGGTTCATCAAATTCATTCCAGTTGGCGAGTTCCTCTTTTGTGGGGTTCCGCACCTGTCCCCTGGCAGGAGGACTATCTGCCCAGGACTGGTTCACCGCCCGGGCCTGACCAGCTGCCTGGCCGCCATGGGCATACACCTGCTGGGTTTCATATGCATGGGCCGGTGCCTGGGCGGGGGGTTCGAATCTGTGCATGTTTTCAGCCAGTTTGGGTTCATCCGTGCCGATCCCTGTGGCAATAACCGTGATGCGGATTTCATCTCCCATGGTGTCGTCAAAGGTCTGTCCCCAGATGATTTCCGCATCATCGCCCACTTCCTGGTAGATCCGGTCCGATGCCTCGGTCATTTCATCCAGGGTCAGATCCGAAGAGGAGGTGATGTTCATGAGCACCCCTTTGGCACCGGAAATGGAGATGTCTTCCAGCAGGGGATGGGAAATGGCTTTTTCCGCCGCTTCTGTGGCCCGGTTTTCTCCGGATGAGATACCAATGCCCATGAGGGCCTTGCCCGCCTTCTGCATGGTGGTTTTGACATCGGCAAAATCCAGGTTGACATGGCCGGGCATCATGATCAGATCGGTGATCCCTTTGACGGAATGGTGAAGGATCTCATCCGCCTTGATGAACATGTCCACCATTCTTGCCCCTTTGGGGGCGATCCCCCGGAGCCGGTCATTGGGTATGGTGATAACCGTGTCAGTGATCCCATGGAGTTTTTCCAGTCCTTCCAGGGCCTGGCGTTCGCGTTTTTTACCTTCAAAGGAGAACGGCTTGGACGCCACTGCCACCGTCAGCACCCCGAGATCCTTGCAGATTTCGGCAATAACCGGGGCCGCACCTGTGCCGGTGCCGCCGCCAAATCCTGCTGTGATAAAAACCATGTGGCTGCCCTCCAGGGCTTCTCTTACCTCATCCATGCTTTCCAAGGCAGCTTCTCTGCCGATACCCGGATCAGCACCGGCCCCCAGGCCTTCGGTGAGGGATTTTCCCAGCTGTATTTTGACTTCTGCATTGGATGTTTCCAAGGCCTGGGCATCGGTATTGGCCGCAATAAATTTGACCCCCTGGAGTTTTGCATTGATCATGTTGTTGACGGCATTGCCGCCGGCTCCGCCTACACCGATAACCTTGATTTTTGCTGACGTGTTGCTTTCCACATAAGAAAAATTCATTTCCACCTCCCTGTTTGTTTACATGATGTCCTTAAACCATTGTTTCATTCGTTGTAATATGGTGCCCAGCCCGGAGGCTGGTGTTTCCGTAATGGGCATTTTGCAGGTGGCATTGCTGCCGAAGATCACCAGGCCGACGCCGGTGGCATAGGCAGGGTTTTTTACGATGTCCTTCAACCCGCCGATTTTGTCAGGTTCGCCGATTCTGATGGGGACATTGAAGACTGACTCTGCAATTTCCGTAATGCCGTCCATGACCACACTGCCGCCGGTGAGAACAAACCCGGCAGGAAAAGCATTTTCCAGGCCGTTGGAAAAAAGCTCTTTTTTCAAAAGTGAAAATATTTCTTCCACCCGGGGTTCCAGAATTTCCGCCAGAATGGCCTTGGACAGTTTTTTGGGGGCCCTGCCCCCCACGGCCGGCACTTCAATGGTGGCACCGTTGCGTACATGTTCCGGCATGCAGGTGCCATGATCTGTTTTGATTTTTTCCGCTTCAGGCAGTGGGGTCCGCAGGCCGATGGAGATGTCATTGGTCAGGTTGTTTCCCCCAACGGTCAACTCGTAGATAAACTTGACATTGTTGTCCCTGAAAAGGGCCAGATCGGTTGTGCCGCCGCCCATATCCGCCACCACACACCCCAGTTCCCTTTCTTCCGCACTGAGGACAGCCTGGCCGGATGCCAGGGATTCCAAAACAATGTCACATACCTCCAGTCCGGCTTTGTTGCAGCATTTCACAATGTTCCGGGCAGATGATACAGCGCCTGTGACAATATGGATTTTGGCCTCCAGCCGGATGGCGGTCATGCCCACGGGATTCTGTATGGAGGCCATGTCATCCACAATGAACTCCTGGGGAATGACATGCAGAATTTCTCTGTCCGTGGGAATGGCAACCGCTTTGGCCGCATCAATCACCCGGTCCACATCGGTCTGGGTGATTTCCCTGCCTTTGATGGCAATAATGCCATGGCTGTTGAATCCCTTGACATGGTTGCCGGCAATACCCACATATACCGAGGATATGTCACAGCCCGCCATGAGTTCTGCTTCCTGGACCGCTTTTTTTATGGAGTCCACGGTGGATTCGATATTGACCACAGATCCTTTGCGCAACCCTGTGGAGGGATGGGAGCCCACACCGATGACATTGATCTCACCATCCAGCATTTCTCCCACAACAGCACAGATTTTGGTGGTTCCGATATCCAGGCCCACAATTATTTTCTCATTTACCTGCAAAATCAAACCCCCTTTTCTTGGTTGCCGGGCAGGGTATCCATGTCCGCTGTTTTGACAAAGACCGTATCCATATCAAACAGGTCCATGGCACAGATGGTTATCCCGGGTATATTGGCAGTGATGTATTGGCTTATTTTCCGGGCCTTGATCAGTTTTTTCCGGTAATCATCAAACCCCAGATGAAGGGGTATGAGGTGGTTATCCGTCATGGGTGCCTGGTTAAACACATCCGGCACCTGAATGGTGATGCCCATGTCTTGATCCCCTTTTACAGAGACGATGGTATGGGGGATCTGTTTGTGGAGAAGGTCCAGAATGGAGTTGAACAAAGGGCCCTGGAACAGATATTGGTCATTCGACCGGGTAAGGTCCACCCCTGTGATCACCGGCAGCTGTAGAGCCTTGTCCTGATCCGGATCATACGCTTTAAAGGGTTTTCCCTGGGTGTTGATGAGAATATCTGACAGGTTTTCGATAGATACAATGGCCAGGGGATCTTCTTCAACAATGGACACCTCCAGGCTAAAAAACAGGGTCCGGCGAACCGCAGCTGCCGCAATCCAGGGATGGGCTGCAATTTTCTTTTCCATGGCAAACCGGTTCACGCCGAAGAAATTGGCAGGGGCATCAAGGCCGGCAAGGGCTAGTATCTCATTTTTTGTCACCCGGTTTTCTCCGGATACGGCCACCTTTTTTATGGTGAACAAGGGACTTTGCACGACCACATCATGGGCGAAAACAGCGGCAATGCTCAACACACAAACCAGGACAGGCAGGGCAGTTGTTTTGAAGAACTGCTGCCGCTTTGTTTTCATGAATCCCGGGCTGTCAGGGTGTTTTTTGTACTGGTTCTGTCTGGTTTTTTCGTTCATTTTTTTTCTCCCCTGTTTCCTGTTATCTGTACTTCCGGTTCAAGCATGATGCCATAGCGGTCAAACACCGTTTTTTGAATCCGTGTTGCAAGGGCAAGGATTTCCTGACAGGTGGCGCTGCCGCAGTTGACAATATAATTGGCATGTATCTCAGACACACAGGCATCTCCGCAGCAGGTCCCTTTGAGTCCGGCATCCTGGATCAGTTTTCCTGCAGAAGATGCCGGGTCCGGGTTCTTAAAAAAACACCCGGCACTGGGCAGGTGCATGGGCTGGGTGTTTTGTTTGTGTTTCATGTTGGCGGCAAAGCGCTTTTCCACCGTTTTTCGATCTTCAGGTGTCAGGGCAAGAACGGTTCCCAGTATCAGGTGATTGGCCAGTGCAAGGCGGCGGTAGGTGAACACAAGGTCCTGTTTTTTTACGGTTTTTACAGTCCGGGTATCCAGGTCCAGAATATCCAGGCAATGGATTTTTTCGCAGAGACCCTGAGTGGCGGTGCCGGCATTCATCATAACAGCCCCCCCAATGGTGCCGGGAATCCCGGCACAAAATTCCAGTCCGGCCAGGCCGTGGGTTGCCGTGTATCTGCACACGGCTGACAGACGTTCTCCCGCATCGGCACTTACAAGGATGGTGCTGTCCGGCCCTTTTTCCGATTCGATGCCAGCAGCAAGGTGCGTGGTGACAACAACAAGGCCACGGATCCCCTGGTCTGATACCAGCAGGTTGGAACCGCCCCCCACCACGGTTACCGGTACAAAAGCCTTTTGGGCTGCCCCCAAAAGTGCCAGCAGTTCCTGCCGGTTTTTCGGTACAGCCAGCAGGTCGGCCGGCCCCCCCACCTGGAACCGGGTATATTGGTTCATGGGCACATCAGCTGACACCTGAAACGCATTTTTTATTTTTTGTATGCCGGACTGCAGGTTCATAAGCGCCTATAAAATCTCCACCAGTTTTTCTCCCAGGGTGTAAATATCACCGGCCCCCAGGGTGAGGACCATGTCATTGGGTTTGCATTTATGGGTGGCCATGGACAGGGCCTGGGTAAAATCCGGGGCATAAGATACACTCTTGTGTCCATGGTCCTGGATGCCCTGGCACAGATTTTCAGAAGACACCCCCTCAATGGGGGTCTCGCTGGCTGCATAAATCGGGACCAGGATCAGGATGTCGGACTGGTAAAAAGCCCGGACAAATTCATTGAACAGAGCCCGGGTGCGGGTATACCGGTGGGGCTGGAATATGACCACCAGGCGTTTGTCCGGATAGCTTTCCCGCACCGCATTCAGTGTGGCGGTTATTTCGGTGGGGTGGTGGCCGTAATCATCCATCACGGTTATTCCCTTTTTTTCTCCCTTGATTTCCAGACGGCGCTTCACCCCTTTGATCTGTTCCAGGGCCTGTTTGATGGTATCGAATTCGATTCTCAGCTCCAGGGCGGTGGCGATGCCTGCCAGGGCGTTTAAAATATTGTGCTGACCGGCGATGTTGAGAACAATTTCCCCAAGGTCCCGGGTTTGCTGACAGACCGTAAAATGGCTTTTGCCATTGATGAAACTGATATTTTTTGCCCGCAGATCTGCCTGGGCTGCCAGGCCGAAGGTGGTGTGCCGGACAGTTACCCTGGGCAAAATATCCTGGATATGCGCGTTGTCCAGACACAGAATGGCCAGCCCGTAAAAGGGCACTGAATTGATAAACTGAACAAAGTTGTCCTTGATGTCTTCAATATCTTTGTAAAAATCCAGATGCTCCAGATCGATATTGGTTACCGCTGCAATGGCCGGGGAATATGTGAGAAACGAGCCGTCGCTTTCATCTGCTTCAGCCACGATAAAATCACCTTTTCCATGAAGGGCATTGGTATCCAGGCCCATGAGCAGACCGCCGATCACCACTGTGGGATCAAAACCAGCTGCATTGAGAATCTGGGAAATCATGGCTGTGGTGGATGTCTTGCCGTGGGCCCCGGACACGGCAATGGCATATTTTATGCGCATGAGTTCGGCAAGCATTTCCGCACGGGGGATGATGGGGATGGACAGCTCTCTGGCTTTTGTTACCTCCGGGTTTTCACAGGAGATGGCAGACGAGGTGACAATAACGTTTGCCCCTGCCACCTGGTTTTTGCTGTGGCCCTTGAAAATTTTTGCCCCTTTTTCTGAAAGGCGCCGGGTGATGGCAGACAGCTTCAGATCAGACCCGGATACGGTATATCCCAGATTGATGAGCAATTCTGCAATGCCGCTCATACCGATGCCGCCGATGCCGACAAAATGTATATGGTAGTCTGTCTGGTACATGGGTCAGGTTTCCTTTCTGTCAAGAATATGGGTGGCAATGTGGTCTGCTGCATGGGGCCTGGCCATTTGTTTCATGGCGGCAGCCATCCGCTGCCGCTGGTCAGGATCGGATTTCAACGCCAGAACCGCCTGGCCCAGGGCCCGGCCCGACAATGTGCTGTCTGCCATAACAAGGGCTGCCCCTGTGTCTGCCAGCGATCCGGCATTAAAACTCTGGTGGTCATCGGCTGCATGGGGATAGGGCACCAGAATGGCAGGTACCCCCTTGAGGGCCAGCTCTGAAATGGTGCCTGCCCCGGCACGGCAGATGACCAGGGCTGCTTTGTCCAGGAGTGCCGGCATATTGTGGAAAAATGCCTGGATCCTTGCCCTGATTTCCAGGGACTGAAATATTCTTTTGATGCGGGTTTCATCTGCAGTGCCGGTCTGAAGTATGACAAACAGATCTTTGGTACCTGTCAGATACTGTGCCATGTCGGCCACAGCCTGGTTGATGCTGGATGCCCCCTGGCTGCCGCCGGTCACCAGAATGATAAAATCATCTGGCCTTATGTCTGAAAGCCATGAATCGTCCATGTCCTGGACCGGGCCTTTTTCTCTGACCGGATTTCCCACAAACCGGGTTTTGGGGGGAGGGGGCATGCCTTTGGTGGATGGAAATGATGTAAACACCGTGCCGGAGAACCGGGCCAGCAACCGGTTGGTCATGCCCGGGATGGCATTCTGTTCCTGGATGGCGGTGGGTATCCGGAGCATCCAGGCAGCCAGAACCACGGCAAACGAAGAAAATCCGCCAACCCCCAGGACAAAATCAGGCTTGAACCGCAGGATAATGGCCATGGACTGGCACAAGGATACCAGTACCATGGCAAGGCCGTAGAGTTTTGTGAAAAGCCCCTTGCTTTTGACAGGGTGGGCACTGATGGATGTGTGATCAAATCCATATGTTTTCAAGGTGGAGATTTCAAAAGGGGTGTTGGTGCCCACAAACAGAATCTGCGCCCCTGGTTGCAGTCTCTGGAGGGCCTGGGCCACGGCAATACCCGGAAACAGGTGGCCCCCGGTTTTTCCGCCGGCAATGAGGATGTTGCGCCTTATTGTCATGCCCGGTCCTTTTTGTCTGTGAAGGTTGACGTCCCGATATTCATTAAAATGCCCATGGCTGCCATGTTGATTACCAGTGAGGTGCCGCCGTAACTGATAAAAGGAAGGGTCAGGCCTTTGGTGGGAAAAACACTCAAGGCCACGCCGGTATTGATAATGACCTGCAGCCCCAGATACAGGGTGAGCCCGGCTGCAGCTATAGCACCGAATCTGGTGTCAGCGGTTTTGGCAATGTTGCAGCCCCGGACCAGGATAATGCCGTACAGTCCCAGTATGGCCAGAACCCCTGTCAAGCCAAGTTCTTCTCCGATAATGGAAAAAATGAAATCGGTGTGGGGCTCTGGCAGGTAATGCAGTTTCTGCATGCCCAGGCCGATGCCCTGGCCGAACAGGCCTCCGGAACCAAAGGCCTTGAGGGAATGGGTTATCTGGTATCCGGCATTGAAGGGGTCTTCCCAGGGGTTCAGGAATGTCAGAATTCTGGCAAGCCGGTATTCCACTTTGTATACCAGAAAATAGACTATCGGTATTAACAGGGGCAGCGGACACAAAAGATGCAGTATCTTTACCCCGGCTACGAACATCATCCCCCAGCAGATCATTCCCAGAACCACAATGGTGCCGAAATCCGGTTGAAAAATTATCAGCAGGGAAAAAATACCGAATATCAGGGCATGGGGAACAAAGCCCACGGAAAAATCTTTGATCATGGGCTGTTTTTTGGACAGGCTGTAGGCCAGAAACAAAATCAGTGCCAGTTTGGCAAACTCTGCCGGCTGAAACCGGAGTACGCCTAAATCCAGCCACCGGCTGGCCCCGCCGGCCCTGATGCCCAGATCCGGTACCAGCACCGCTGCCAGAAGGCCGAAAGACACTATCAGGATGATATAGGCCAGGTGTTTGAAAAGCCGGTGGGGAAATGAGGCTGCCACAAAAAGCACGCACAGGCTGATACCAAAAAACAGCAACTGGCGCTGCATGTAGTGGAACAGGGTATCATGGGCCTGCATGGAAATGGCGGAAGAGGCGGAATAGACCATGACAATACCGATGCAGCAAAGAATCAATGCAGGAAAAAGCAGGGCTTTTTCCCTGAAAACCGGGTGTACGGGCCGCGGGCTATCCATGGTATCTGTGCTCCAGTTCGGTAACGCAGGCAATGAAATCATCTCCCTTTGCCCCATAGTTGTCATACATGTCAAAACTGGCACAGGCAGGGGAGAGCAGTACCACATCTGCAGGCCTGGCCGCATCAAAAGCCGTGTTTACCGCCTCTTTCATTCCCGGAACACAGGTGATTTCGCATACCCGGGAAAATACCCGGACGATATCCTGGGCAGCTTCCCCCATGGCAATGATCTG
>DATFJY010000291.1:0-5797 GCA_035268905.1 Desulfotignum sp. | reverse complement strand
TGCCCAGGGACCAGTACTTTTACACCGGCATGGACTGTTATATCCATTGCGTGGAATCTCTGGCAGGCACCTATCTGAACGAGTTTTCCAAAGCCTATGGGGAAAAATCCCTGGAACTGTGCCGGCAGGTGTTTTTGAATGACCACCCCGAGGCGGCCGACAAACTGATGATGGCCTCCTTTTTCGGCGGAATGAGCATTGCCTATTCCCAGGTGGGGGCCTGCCATGCCCTGTCCTACGGCCTTTCCTATCTTCTGGGCATCCACCACGGGGTGGGATGCTGCATCACGTTTGATGCGCTGGAGGAATATTACCCTGACGGAGTCAAGGAATTTCGGTTCATGATGGAAAAAACCGGGGTGGATATCCCCAGACAGGTTACCAAAGGCCTGGATGATGCCCAGATGGATATCATGATCAATGTGGCCCTGGGATTGGCACCCTTGTGGGAAAACTGCCTGGGAAAAGACTGGAAAACCATCATGACAAGGGACAAAGCCCGGTCTTTGTTCCAGAAAATGTAAGGCCGCCCATGACCATTGCCATCATACCCTCCCGGTACGGCTCCAGCCGCCTGGCAGGCAAACCCCTTATGGCCATTGCCGGCAAATCCCTGATCCAGCGGGTATATGAGCAGGCCCAAAAATCATCCACCGTCACCCAGACCTGGGTGGCCACGGATGACCAGCGCATTGTCCAGGCAGTGCAGGCATTTGGCGGCAACGCCATCATGACCGCGGATACCTGCCGGTCCGGCACCGACCGGGTGGCGGAAACCGCCAATCTGCTCAATCTGGATCCGGATGAGATTATCATCAATATCCAAGGGGACCAGCCGGTATTTCATCCCGGATCTCTGGATGACCTGATTGCCCCGTTCGGAAGGGAAACAGATACAGTAATGACCACCCTGGCCTATAAAATCCAGGACCCAAGAGAAATAACCGATCCCAAAGATGTCAAGGTCACCTTTGATGTCCATGGATCTGCCCTGTATTTTTCCCGGGCCCAGATCCCGTTTCCCCGGGAAATGGACACCCGGGCTGATTTTTATAAACACCTGGGATTTTATGCCTATAAAAAGGCATTTCTGGATATTTTCGTATCCCTGCCCACAGGCCGGTGTGAAGATGTGGAAAAACTGGAACAGTTGCGGGCACTGGAGTTCGGGTATCCCATAAAAGTGGTGGTCACAGGGTGTGACTCACCGGAAATCGATCTGCCCGAAGACATCAGACGAATGGAGAAAAAACTGCTGCAAAGCAATATCCCATGAAATCCCATTACAACATCGTACACACCACCTGTGACACCGGCTGGGGCGGTCTGGAAAAACGTATTTTCAATGAATCAGTGTGGATGGAAAAAAACGGACACCAGGTGGTGATCGTGGCACCGGATGGCACCCCTTTGTTCCAGAAGGCGAAACAGTCCGGTTTCCGGGTCTATGCCATGTCCTTTAACCGCATGGGGCTGATACACAATTACCGGGAACTGGTCCGCATTTTTCACAATGAGCGGCCCCATGTTCTCAATGTCCACGGCCATACCGATGCCAAAGTTGCCCTGCCTGCAGCCCAAAAAGCGGATGTCCCCTGCAGAATCCTGTCCTGCCATGACACTGCTGCTGTCCGCAACTCCTGGTATAACCGCCGGATGTACAAAAAACTAAGCCATTATATTTTCACCACAAATGATTATGCAGCCCGGCATCTGCAGGCCCTGTTTCATCTCAAAAACACACAGGTATTTTCCATTCCCAGCGGCATTCCAGCTTCTGAAACACTGGTTCCCAGAGAAACCGCCCGGAAAGATCTGGCCCGGAAACTGGGATGTGATCCTGCCACACGGTTTATCGGAGCTGTGGGACATATCGCCCAAAATAAAGGGGTGAGCGCCATTTTCAAGGCATTCAGACAGATGCAGTCCAGAATACACCATCACCTGGTGCTGGTGGGCAGCGGATCTGACAATGACAGAGCCTGGTACATGGATATGGCACAGAAAGCAAGAATCAGCAGCCGGACCCATTTCATCGGATATACAGAAGATGCCCTGCCCTGTTACCGGGGAATGGACTGTATGGTTATGGCCCCGGAAGATGTCAGGGGTATGCTGTATGAAGGGGTGCCACAGGCATTGCTGGAAGCCATGCATTGCTCCTGCCCGGTGATTGGTGCCAACACTGCCGGCATTTCAGATATCGTACAGCACGGCATAACAGGGCTGCTCTTTGATATAAAAGATGCCGCTTTTCTGTCTGATCTTGTGTTTGACACCCTGAACAGGGAAGCAGCTACGCTGGAAAGGGTCCATGCAGCAAGAGAAATGGTCAGACGGTTTCATACCATTGATGCCATGGGCCGGAACATTATCCGCATATACCGGCTGCACCAGGTAAGATGCAGCAGGCAGCAGGGACTGGGACAGGAATTTCAGCCCACGGAGTAAGAACCAAAAATCAGGAGGAGATTTTTCAGCGCCCTGCTATGATTCCATGCAGCGGGTGTTTTGCTGCCTGTCACTTGAACGCTTTATTGCCATGCCACTCTCTTTTCCCGGAAAAAAGAGATCCGGTCCATGAGCTGCCTGCGCCTGCGAACCATTTTTTTTCGGGCAAAATATCTGCTGTAACTGGAAACAGGTATGGCTTCCTTGTTGTCGAAACGGCCTTTCAAATCAACGACAAAAGGCAAATAAACACCACCATTCTGCACTTTTAAAACAATATTCTTCAGGTTCAGGTCAAACAGCCGGGTATCTTTTTCAATCAGGAAACCGCAAAAATCATGGGCGACCTTTTTGACATAACCAACATCACAGTCATCCTGATAAATAACAATATCCCAGATGGTTCTGGATACTGCCCCATCCGCATCCCGGATACAATCACACACCAGCCCCTTGCCACGGCTGGTTGTGACAAACCCATAACAATGGCTGATACAAAACAGATCGATCTGTTCCCGCATCAATGCCTGATATCCGCGCAGCTCAATTAGATTGGACCGGCTGTCTGCTTTTTGGTTTCCAACAGGCACCTTGACCACCAGATCCTTGTCCGCAGGGTGCTGATAGCAGGCACGGGTTCTTCCCTGATTGATCAGCAGACGGTCTTCAAGTACCAGCATATTTTCCTCACTGCAATGGTGTATCCCTGCCAGACGTCCCCGATCTGCCGGTTACGGCCAGTACGACAAAAAACGCAAACAAAGCCTGATACCATGAACTATAGATATTTGAACCGGCCAGTCCGTTTACCAGGAAAACCACAGGCCAGGTTGCCAGACCGGATTTCCACTGCATGGTGTTTTTCACAACCTTCCATATGCAGCACCCAAACAGCCAGAGAAAGGATACCAGCCCCAGAATACCGGTTGATGACAGTAGCATCAGAAAAAGGTTATGGGCATGGTATGCCTTGGTGATATCAAACACCTCCCCTGTGGGTGCCACATAGGGGGCAATCTTGCCTGACAGGGCAAACGCCCCATAGGCATCTTTATACGCTGAGACCCCGACCCCGAAAAAGAAATGCTCCTGCCACATGGCAACAGATATCCGCCATATGGCAATACGGTCATAAAATGACCGCAGATTCCACCCTTCCACCCAATGCACGGTAACCAAGATCCCGGAAACCAGCAGCACAGGCCACAAAATCTTTTCGATCCAGCCCATTTTTTTATACCGACAAAAAAATATCCCAAAAAATATCCCGGAAAAAGAAGCGATAATGGCTGTTCTGATGGTTGTCTGAACCAAAAGCATCAGGGCGATCACACCGATAATCAATAAGCCCCCCCAGTACTTTGATTTTTCCGCTCTGGCTGTCAAGGCCCAGGTCAAAAAAAACGGTGCTGCCATGGCGCACAACCCTGCGAACCTGGCAGATTCCTTGAGTTTGCTGGTATACCGCGCAATAGAGCGGCCAAACAGGTCATAGCCGACACCATAGGCCATGAGGGTATTCACGCCGGCAAACAAGACCCCGGCAGCAAGGCCCCATAAAAGATGCCGGCTGATCTGCCGTCGGGTTGACAGGTCCAGTATTGCGCAGGCAAAAAGGAAAAACCGGACAAAAACGATGTCATGCAATGCCCCTTTGCTGCCAGGACCGTTAATGGCAAGGCTTACGACGATGCAGCCAAGCCAGGCTGCCCATGCCAGAACCGCGGGGTTGGTGACAATGCGGGAAAAGGGATTTTCCCGCAAAATAACGGCTCTCACAATCCATGCAAGTCCTGCCAAAGAAACCATGGCTTCAAACCCGGCATTTCCGATCACAATACCCACGGGAACCGCAGCGCCGAGAAACAGGATAAGGTTATCCAGATATCTTCCCCATTTCATGGGGGGGGCATTTGTTACTGTCTGCATACTATTTTCTTTGCCATATTATTTTCCATCCATTGCAGCAGGTCTTTCATATCCACCATTTTTGTTTTGTCAGCTTTCTTCAACAGTTTCGGGGGGATGCCGCCAATACTTCATACAGCCTGAGGGTTTTGGCGCACATAAGATCCATGGTAAAATGATTTCTTACCCATGCCATGCCCCTCTCTCCCATTTGTTTTCTTTTTTTTTCATTTTTTACCGCTTCTGCCAGGACGTCTGCAAACCCATCCACATCAGCAGGCGAAAAAAGCCAGCCGGTTTTTCCAGGCGCAATGGTTTCAAGGCTTCCGCCGTGGGCTGTTGCCACCACAGGAACGCCCATGGCCTGGGATTCCACCCCTGTCCTGCCGAATGACTCCGGATGGATGGAGGCACTTATGGTGACATCACACAGCATAAAAGCAGCCGCCATGTCTTTGCAGTGCCCTGGAAAAATCACCCGGTCCCCCAGGCCTTTTTCCCCTGCTTCTTTTTGTAACCGGGCAGCATAATCAGGTTTTTCGTTCATATCTCCTACCAGGACAGCTGTCCATGACAGATGTTTTATTTTTTCAAGTGCTGCCAAAAAAAGCCGGTGGCCTTTGAGTTCTGTAAATCTTCCAGGAAGCATCAGCACCGGCCCCTTTTTTTCATCGATTTTCCATTTGTTTTTAAGATCAGACGTCTGTTGTTTATCCACCAGCAGCGGATCAAAGCATGATGCATCAAATCCGCGATGGATAACCTGTACATGGTTTTCACAGACACCATATTGCTGACAGATATGGTCCTTGATCAGTTGGGAAACCGCAATCACCCTTTCGCCTTTGGTCATGACCGCTGAATATCGGTTAATTGAATAAAATCCGTGAAATGTGGTCACAATTCTCGGCCGCCTTTCTTCGGGGATGGTTTTTGCTGCCAGCAGCCCCATCCATGCCGGTAATCGCGAGCGCAGGTGCAGTATGTCCACCTTTTCTTGTACAAACAATTGTCTGAGGCGGGGTATGCAAAACAATGCTCTGGGATTTTTCTCTCCCACAGGCAGTGTGATGTGTTGGCTGCCATTTTTTACAAGCACTTCCACCATTGGGCCGCCATTGGAAACCACAATGGACCGGTGGCCGTTTTTTACAAAAAACGCGCCTGTTTCAAGGGTACCCCTTTCCACCCCGCCGGTGATCAATTCCGGCAGCATCTGGACTATTGTAAGCGGTCTGGCCACCATCTCTCCAATATTTTTTCGGCACACCGCCGGGCCTCATTCAGGGGTGAATGGTCCGGATATTTCGCATGCTGCATAAATGATGCAAAGGATACAATTTTGTTGTTTTTTTCCAGAATATCGATTGCCCGGGCCAGCCGCCCCCCCCTTTTTTTCCAGTCCACCGGCAGGATGCCCACCCGGCAGCCGGCTGAA
>DATFJY010000290.1:0-37485 GCA_035268905.1 Desulfotignum sp. | reverse complement strand
TTCACTGCAAAGCCCTGCTGCACAAGGTTGCGGACAAATTCAGGGTTTACAAGGGATGCATTGATGTTGTAGACATTGAATTCGCCGGGATGAAAGATTTCCATGTCTGTGCCGGTTTCTCCCACCAAAGCCTGGACTGCGATATCCGGCCGCAGCTGCCGGACACGTTCCAGCCAGGCGTGGTTGAAAGAGGAAATCACCACCCGGGCCGGGGAAATACTGCTTTCATTTATGGCCCCAAGGGTTTTGTCTACAATGTAAAAGGAACTGGGATCTGTGCCATGGTCTTTGAGTTCCAGATTGACCTGCCAGGTAAGATGTTTTGTGAGCAGCAGCCCCTGTGTAAGGGTGGGGATTTTTTCGCTGCTGAATCCGGCCAGGGCATCTGCTGTCACATACCCCTTTTGTATGGTTGAAAAGGGGTCGGTGTGTGCAAACCAGGACCCGGCATCCAGGGCCTGGAGATCAGCCAGGGTAAAATGAGACACCAGATATTTTCTGCGGCCCTCAATTGTCAGGTGTGTAAAATATTTTTTGGCATTGGTACACCGGAGCAGGTCCGGGTCATGGAACAGGATCAGGTGGCCGTCCCGGGTGACCTGGATGTCGGTTTCCCAGCGGTGTGCACCGGATTGCCATGCCGCCTTTGCGGCAGCCAGGGTGTTTTCCGGGGCCAGACTCCTGGCCCCTCTGTGGGCGATGATTTCGGTCATGGGTGTCGGGATGTATCAGCTAGATCTGCCCATTTTCGCTTCTGCGCTGTTCAATGGGTACATAATCGGTAATGGTATGGCCCGTGTATATCTGCCTGGGCCGCGAAATTTTCATTTCCGGGTCTGCCATATCCTCTTTCCACTGGGCGATCCAGCCCGGCAGCCGGCCGATGGCGAACATCACGGTGAACATGTTGGTAGGAATGCCCAGGGCCCGCAGCACAATCCCTGCGTAGAAATCCACATTGGGATACAGGTGTTTTTCCTTGAAATAATCATCTTCCAGGGCTGCTTCTTCCAGGCGCCGGCCGATATCCAGCAGCGGGTCCTGCCGGTTGACCTTGGCCAGAACCATGTCGCACATTTTTTTCATGATCCTCCCCCGGGGGTCATAGGTTTTGTAGACCCGGTGACCGAATCCCATGAGCCGGAAGGGGTCATTTTTATCCCTGGCCCTGGCAATGCACTGGTCAATGGTCAGTCCCTCTTTTTCGATCTGTTCAAGCATATGGATAACTGCCTGGTTGGCCCCGCCGTGAAGCGGTCCCCAAAGGGCACTGATACCCGCGGATATGGCGGCGTATATGTTGACCCTGCCGGAGCCCACCACCCGGACCGCAGTGGTGGAGCAGTTCTGTTCATGATCTGCATGCAGGATCCAGAACACGTTCAAAGCCCTTACCAGGTCTTCATCTATATGATAGGGCACCACATCGTTGTCAAACATCATGTTCAGAAAATTGGCGCAGTAGCACAGGCCTGGCTGGGGATAGGTCACCCGTCGACCAATGGAAAATTTGTAGGACATGGCCGCCATGGTGCGGATTTTGGAAATGAGCCGTAAGAACGTGTTATTCATCTCCTCGTCCAGATCCGTCAGTTTCGGGTAAAAAGAGCGCATGGCATTGACCATGGCAGCCAGGATACCCATGGGATGGGCCTGTGGCGGATAGTTCTGGTAAAAGGCCTTCATGTTTTCATGGACCAGGGAAAAGTCGTTTAACAGTACCGAGGTGCGGGTCAATTCGTCGCTGGTGGGCAGCCTGCCCACAATGAGCAGATAAGCGGTTTCCACAAAAGTGGATTTTTCTGCCAGCTGTTCAATGGGAATGCCCCTGTACCGCAAAATTCCTTTTTCACCATCCATGTAAGTGATGGCACTTTTACAGGCACCGGTGTTGCCGTACCCCGGATCAAAGGTGATACAGCCGGTTTCTTTTCGCAGCTGCCTGATATCGATGGCTTTTTCCCCTTCTGATCCCGTTATTACGGGCAGCGTCATCTCTTTTCCATCAACAACAAGTTTTGCATATTCCTGCATAAAACCTCCTCATGAAACAGATTTCACCACGGGCGGTTGCCCCGTGTCTGATGAATGCACGATAAATTGTCAGCTTGATTCCACCTGGGCAAAAGAACGCCGGGCAGATGGTTCAGGTGATGAATGGTACCGTCAGTTGCGGGTTTCGCCGGCAACCGTATAGGTTTTGCAGGAACCCCCGGAGCAGGTGCGTTCCTGTGTTGACACCCCTTTTGCCGAACCCTGTCCGGCTGCGTAGCCCATGGCATAGTTACTGGTGGAAACCACCCGTTCAAACTCCGGGGACTGGCATTTGGGACAGGTAACCGCCTCTTCTTTTTCAGCCCCCATGACAATCACCTCAAAAAATTCTTCACATTTGCTGCACTTGAATTCATATATGGGCATGATAACTCCTTGCGTTGCTCAAATTTACAATAGGTTACTAATATAATCAAATTTAACTATGTTGTCAATACGGTTTGTCCGGCCCTGGATATTTGCCATAGACATGCCAGGTTTTTCATTGTTCTGTGCAGCACGCTTTCCCGGGCTCCGCCCCTGTTGGTATCCTGTGCCCGGCCCGAGATCTGCGGGGGCCTGTCTGCATAAGAACAATAAAGTGCAGCCACCCGCCCTCTGTTTGGGATCATCCCGGCAAATTTTACCAGGCCCCCTCCGGATCTGACGGTCCGTTCACAGGACACCACCAGGGGCTCCCCATAGCGGGTACGCTGCTATGGCAAATATCCAGGTTCGGCCATCAGGCACATCGCGCGTAACCACATCCGCTTCAACTGTCTGACATCCGCGCCTTCTGTGGGTGTCGTATGCCCGGCCCGAGATTGGCATCTGACGGTCCTGTCATACGACACCCACAGGAGGTTATGTCAAAATAGATGACGCTGCATATCCATAGTTTTATATGAAAGCCGTCAGCACTCAGCCATCAGCTAAATGCTAAAAGCTAACAGCTAACAGCTAACAGCTAACAGCTAAAAACTAACAGCTTTCCAACGTCAGCAGCTCCCGGGCGTGGGTCCGGGTGGCATCAGTTATTTTTTCGCCCCCCATCATTCGGGCGATCTCTTCCACCCGTTCTTCTAAAGAGGCAAGGGGAACAATGTCCGTGCAGGTGCGGCCGTTGACCACCTGTTTTGAAATGCGGAATTGGTGACGGCCGTATTTGGCGATTTGTGCCAGATGGGTGATACAGATCACCTGGTGCTGTTCTGCCAGGGCCGCCAGCTTCAACCCGACTTTTTCGGAAACAGCCCCGCCGATGCCGGCATCCACCTCATCAAAGATAAGGGTTTCAAATGACTGGGTTCTGGACAACACCGCTTTTAACGCCAGGACAATCCGGGACAGTTCGCCGCCGGAGGCGATTTTTGCCAGGGGCCGGGGGGGCTCCCCCGGGTTCGGGCTGAGCATGAAACGTGCCCGGTCCATTCCAGTGGCCAAAATTCTGTGTCTGTCCAGGGTGCGGATATCCTGTTCCCGGTCGGACGGTTCATGGGAGATTTCCACCTGGAATCTGGCTTTGCCCATTTCCAGGGCAGCCAGCTCGGCGCAGGCAAGCTCTGCCAGCCGGGTCCCTGCCTGCCTTCGTTTTTTGGAAAGATCCCGGGCTTTTTGCCGGATCTGGTTTTCCAGCGCTTTTTTCTCTTCTGTCAGGTCCCTGATCTGCCGGTCCATTCCCAGTGTCTGGTCCAGCTGCTGTTCCAGGGTTTCATAGGTTTCAAACAAGGCATCGAGGCTGCCCCCGTATTTGCGCTTGAGCCGGGCGATAAGGTCCAGGCGCTGGTCTACAGTATCCAAAGATTCCGGGTCCAGATCGATTTCCAGAGAATAATCCCGCAGGCTGTCCACCACATCCTGCAGATCCAGGACAATGGCATTGAGGCGGTCCGCTGTGCGGGCAAGGGTCTGGTCGGCAGATCCGAATTTTTGGATACCGGCAGCAAGGGAAGCAAGCTGTTCAATTACAGCACCTTCCTTGTCATATACGGCGTGGACCGTGCCATTTACCGTCTCAAAAATTTTGGCGGCATTGGAAAGCTTTTCCTTTTGTTTTTCCAGAAGCAGGTCCTCTTCCGGCTGAATGGCAGCTGTCTGGATTTCATCCACCTGGAACTGGACCAAATCCTTCTGTGCCTGCTGCCGGGTCTTGTCTTCTTCCAGGGCCTTAATCCGGGTGTTCAAAGGCATAATGGTTTTGTAAAGGTCGGCCACTTCCCGGCGCAGGGCCATGGTGCCGGCGAATTCATCCAGAATATCCAGGTGGTTTTCTTCCCGTAAAAGGCCCTGGTGGGCGTGCTGGCTGGAAATTCCGGCCAGGTTCCGGGTCAGCTGCCTGAGAAATTCCAGGGTGGACTGCCGGGAATTGACAAATACCCGGCTTTTGCCGGACCGGGTGATCAGCCGCCGGATGATGAGGGTGTCGTCTGTTTCAATGCCCTGTTCTGCCAGCAGCTGTGCCGGTTCAGAATCAGAGGTGATATCAAAACAGGCCTCCAGTTCCGCGGTTTCTTCTCCGGTGCGTACCAGGTCGGCAGAGGCCCGGGAGCCCAGCAGCAGGTTGACCGCCTGGATGATGATGGATTTGCCTGCCCCGGTTTCTCCGGTGAGAACAGACAGGCCCTGCTGAAAACCAATCCGGATATCTTCAATAATGGCGAATTTTTTTATGGCCAGTTCGCTGAGCATATAGTCTCCTTAGAACCGAAAATACCGAAAATATATAGGCGACCAGAATGGCCGCCACCAGCCTGGGAATCCAGAGCCAGAAGGGTGGTATGCCCAGCGGCAGAAGCAGGGCCGGGTCTTCGATCATGGCATGGTTGATGCCGATGGACAGATGAAGCCTGGTCAACGCCTCCTTATCATAGGTATGGGTCCGGGTTTCTTCCATGATCACGGCAGACCCGTATGCCAGTCCGAAAACCGCCGCCGTCATCCAGAGCATGCCGCAGGATTTATCCAGGCCCATAAAGGCCAGCACTGGACGCAGGGGCCGTATGACAAGGTCAATGATGTGAAATCTCCTGGCCAGCTCCAGCATGACCATCAACGGCATGATGATGAAAAAGATCTGGATGGTCAACGTTATGGTATCCATGGCCCACCCTGCCAGCCAGGCGGAAAATGCCTGGTCGGTTCCGGGCAGAACGCCTGCCGAAACAGCTGCAGAGGTCTCCGGGGTGGTGCCCATGATTTTTGCACAGCAGAAGGTCACCACAAAGGCGGCTGCCAGGCGGAAGGCTGCCGCAAAAAAGGGATTGATCCCTGACCGTCCCTGGACCAGGCTCTCCTGGATCAAATTGTGGCAGATCAGGGTGAACACCGCCAGCAGAATCATGTGGTCCATGGAAAACGGCATCACGGACAGGGCTGCCACAGTGCCGTAAATGCCGGTGAAAATGCCGGCAATGATCACCAGGGTCGCAGAGGGGGGCAGCCCCATCCATCCCATGATCGGGGTCAGCAGAAAATCAAGTTTGTACACAAGACCGAAATACACCAGCAAACCGGTTATAAACGATACCGGCACAATGATTTTCAACAGCCATACAAATCCGGCCCACCCTTTTTTCAGGCCGGTCCGTATTCCTGAAATCAGCTGTTGCTGCCGGTTATTCTGGTTTTGCGTCATGGGTCTGGCTGTCTTGCGGCACATGGTTTTTCACGGTTTCATCCACCGTGGCATACACATCTTTGAAGGCTTCATGCACATTGGAAGGGGACAGCCGTCCCATCTCAATAAACTTGACGATGATTTCCTTGGCAGAGCGCAGTATCTGTTCATCAATTGATTTCATAAGGATTTGTTTACCAGAACCCTGCCGCAAGGTCAAGATTTAGCTGTTGCCATGACCGATAAAATGCGTATAATCACAGCTTAACGCAACTTTCGGAGTGGACATCAGGACAGAGTCATGGGGTCAGGCTTGCGTTATTGCGCTTTTGGCTTGTGGCAGGCAGATTTTTTTTACAAAAAAAACGCAATAACGCAAGCCTGACCCCGTTGGATACTTTGAATAGACAGGCAAAAAGGCTTTGCATATATGGAAAAAGCAGTGGAAGAAAACGACCCGCAAATGGTCCACCGGATTTGTCATGGAGACAAAACCATCACCCTCATCGGCACGGCCCATGTGTCCCGGAGCAGTGCACAGCTTGTTGAGGAAACCATTCTGGCACAAAATCCGGATACCGTGTGTGTGGAGCTTTGCAATACGCGTCTGGCCGCCATACAGGATGCGGACCGGTGGCGGAATATGGATATTATCAAGGTTATCAAAGAAAAAAAAGCGTTGGTGCTGTTCATGAACCTGCTTCTGGCTTCTTTCCAGAAAAAGATAGCCGACCGGTTCGGCATCGAACCGGGCCAGGAAATGCGCAATGCCATTGCAGCGGCACAAAAAATTGATGCCGCCATTGTGCCTGCGGACAGGGATATTCAGATCACCCTTTCCCGGGTGTGGCGGGGCATGGGAGTATGGGCAAAAATCAAATTGTTTGCCTCCATTGTGTTTTCCTTTGGCGGTGCTGATGATATTGCGGAAGCAGATATCGAAAAAATGAAGCAGGAAGACATCCTCCAGACCCTGCTGGCGGATGTGAAGCAGGCCCATCCCATCATCGAGCAGGTGCTCATCGATGAACGGGACCAGTACCTTGCCAAAAAGATCGGCAGCGCCGCCGGCAGCCGCATTGTCGCGGTGGTGGGAGCAGCCCATGTGCCGGGCATCAAAAAATATCTGGCAGAAGAGACTGCCGTGGATCTTGGGGAATTGACACGGATCCCCCCGGCCGGATCTCTGGGCAAAGTTCTCAAATGGCTGATTCCCGGTCTGATCCTGGTTTTGTTTGCTGCCGGCTTTGCCATGGAAGGCAAAGATGCCGGCACGGACATGATCTGGATCTGGGTGGCGGCCAATGCTGTTTTTGCCGGCCTGGGGGCAGTTCTGGCCCTGGCCCATCCCTATACCATTATCTCTTCCATCCTTGCAGCACCATTGACCTCCCTGAACCCCATGATCGCGGCAGGATGGGTGTCCGGTCTGGTGGAGGCGTTTTCGCGAAAACCCAAGGTCCGGGACCTGGAAGCCATCCCGAAAGATATTGTTTCCATCAAAGGGTTCTGGCGCAACAATGTCACCCGGATACTGCTGGTGGTGATTTTTACCAACCTGGGGTCCTCCATCGGGACCATGACAGCGGTTCCGCTGATGCTCAAGCTTCTGGGATAGACCGCACAAGGTCAACCGGTCTCATAAATCTGGTTGAACACCTGCATGCGGCTGTCCTGCTTTCATTGGTCTGGATGTTTGCTATTCGCAAACGCATGCCAGGTTTTCGACCGTTCTTTGCAGTACTCCATACCCGGCCCCGCCCCTGGTGGTGTCCTGTGCCCGGCCCGAGACCCTGCGGGGGCCTGTTCCATGTAAATTGTGAAATACAGTGACCCAATCCCTGACAATAAGCATCCCGGTATCTTTTACCAAGCCCCCTCCGGCTCTGACGGTCCGTTCACAGTACACCAACAGGGGCTCCCCATAGCGTGCGCAGTGCTATGACAAATATCCAGCCATCGGTTTTTGTGCTTGATTTATAGTCGGCAGTCAGGATACAGTGACAGGTGATTTTCAGAAGGCAGGCAGCATGGCCTGCAGGAAACCGGAGTCCCCACATCATGGATATCTTTGTTGCGCGGCAGCCTGTTTTTACCACCAGGAAAAAAGTTTTCGGGTATGAGCTGCTGTTTCGGTCGGGCCTTGAAAACGTATTTCCGGAAATAGACGGAGACAAGGCAACTGCAGGCGTTCTTGCCAACACTTTTTTTTCTTTTGGTCTGGACAAAATGCTTGCCGGCAAACCAGGTCTGATCAATTTCACTGCATCTTTGCTGCGCCAGAAGACCCCTCTGTTATTTCCTGAAAACCACATCATCATTGAGGTACTGGAAGATGTGTCCCCGGATCCTGATATTATCGCAGCATTGGATCTGTTTAAAAAAAAGGGGTATCGCATTGCCCTGGATGATTTTGTTTATGACAAAAAATTTGAATCCATGCTGGCACACAGTTCCATGATCAAATTTGATCTCATTGCCACCCCTCTGGACACCCTGGCCCCGGTAATCCAAGATATCCAGAACCGCTTTCCCATGACACTGCTGGCGGAAAAAGTGGAAACCCATGCCCAGTTTTACCAGGCACAGGAAATGGGGTTTGCACTTTTCCAGGGATATTTTTTTGCAAAACCGGAAATACTTTCCAGCCGTGACCTGTCGGCTGACCAGATCACCAGGATCAAGCTTATCAATGCAGCTGCCAAACCGGATCTGGACCTGGATGAAATAGAAGACCTGATCAAAAAAAATGTATCTGTCTCTTTCAAATTGCTCAAGTTCATCAACTCCGCGTATTTTTCCCGGTCCGTTGCCATTGATACCATTCACGATGCCATGGTGGTCCTGGGATCTGATGCCCTGAAAAAATTTATCAATATTGTGGTGGCGGCAGATCTCAATGAAAACAAGCCCAACGAGCTGATCCGGTCCTCCGTGATCCGGGCCAGAATGTGTGAACACTTTGCCGGTATCACCAAAAGCGGTTTTACGCCTGATGAGATGTTTACCATTGGGTTGTTTTCCCGGATGGATGCTATCCTGGATATGCCCATGGCAGATATTTTGAAACAGATTACGCTTTCGGATAGATTCAAAGATGCCCTTATGGGCAGAAACAGGGTTTTCCAGCGGATTCTTGCCCTGGTTACCTGTTTTGAACAGGGCCGCTGGGATCACAAGGTGTATGCCCAACTGCAGGGCAGCAGGATAATGGACCGCATGCCGGGAATGTACCAGGATGCCCTGGCCATGGCAGATGCTTTTTTTGCCTGAGGGTTTTGTCCAGTTCAGCTGGACAATATGTGACAGGCAACTTTCTGGATGCAGGCTGGATAGAGTTCCCATTCCTTTTCCAGGCCCTTGCGTTTGACATCATCCAGGGTGTCGGTGTCAGCGATTTCAAAGGCTTTCTGGCCGATGATGGGGCCGGTGTCCTCTCCGTAATCGATAAAATGCACGGTGCAGCCGCCCACCTTGCATCCATAGTGGAAAGTCTCGCCATAACCGTCTGTTCCCGGAAAGGCGGGGAGCAGGGCCGGGTGTATATTCATGATCCGGTATTCTCCCGGCACAATATTGATGCGGTCAATGAAATACGGGGTGAACACCCGCATGAATCCTGCCAGGACCAGAAGATCCATGTCATAGGCCAGGATGTTGTCCAGGAGCTGTTTTTCCGCAATGGCACGAGACTTGAGAAAAAAGAGGGCATTGTCATCTGCAGGGTCGATGAGTTTCTGTTTTTCCATGATTGTTTCCAGATCAAAGTCCGCGGGCAGATCGTTATCTGCAATGCCGGATCTGCAGGCCCGGATGATGCCGGCATAATCCACCACAAAGGTGGCAATGCCGGCAGTTTGTGCCCGTTCCAGCCCCTTGACATCCGGGGTGTCTGATCCGGTGAATACGATATTGCCTGATATGGTATTGTCTTTGCAGGCATCGATAATGGCCTGGAGATTGGTGCCGCCCCCGGAAATAAGGGTGCCGATGTTGATGTGTGCCGCCATGTTTGCTGTCCTCCGTAAGAATAGCCGTTTGATGGTCAGGGCCTTATACCTGTCTGTCAGCCGCAAAGATGAAACCTATTTTACCGTATTTTTGCCAGAGAGGGTACCGGTTTTTACAAATGGCATTATTGGTTGCCATAGCCGTTCTGGGCGCCACAGTCCGGGCAGGTCCAGGTGATGCCGTTGCAGGTCAGGCCCCAGGCATTTTCATGCATGCAGGCCTGGCACATGGAGAACCCGCACCGGCAGTGCCAGCAGAACATGAACACCTGTCTGCAGCAATGGCACTGGCGCCGGCTTTTTGCGATGCGTTTTTCCCGGCGTTTCTGCTGCCGGGCTGCGTGATTTTCCGGTATCATATAAATCTGCTTCTCCTTTTTACCAAAAGATAGTATATATGCCCTGAATTACAAAAAACTGCAATATCCAAAAGGCAGGGCAAGATGACAGCAGATCCTGAAAAAATTTTTCTCATAGACGGCAGCGCCTTCCTGTACCGGGCATTTCATGCCATCCAGAGCCTGAGCACGGCACAGGGACACCCCACCAATGCCACCTTCGGTTTTACCCGTATTCTGATGAAACTGATCAGGGAAAAAAATCCGGTCTATGCGGCGGTGTTTTTTGATGTCAAAGGCCCAACCTTCCGCCATAAGCTGTATGAGGCCTACAAAGCCAACCGCCCGCCCATGCCGGATGAGCTGGCAGTCCAGATACCCGATATCCGCCGGATGATTGCGGCCCTGAACATCCCCATTGTCCAGAAAACAGGGTATGAGGCAGATGACCTGGTGGGCACCTTTGCCCGTATGGCCCAGGACCAGGGATTCGAGGTGGTCATGGTCACCGGTGACAAGGATTTTATCCAGCTGATCTCCGATCACTGCATCCTGTGGGATCCCATGAAAGACACTGTCATGGACCCGGATGCGGTACGGGCGGACATGGATATCGAACCGGCCCAGTTTGTGGATGTGCTGGGGCTGGCCGGTGATGCCTCGGACAATATTCCCGGGGTCAAGGGCGTGGGCATCAAAACAGCTGTAAAACTGGTGGCTGAGTTCGGCTCCATTGACAATTTATACCAGAATCTCGATCAGGTGGCAAAAAAGAAAAAGCTGCATGAAAATCTGAATGCCGGCAGGGATCTGGTGCGTTTAAGCCGGGATCTGGCAACCATTGACCAGCACGTGAAGATCCGTGAAACCATAGCAGATTTCCGGCTCAAACCCTTTGATACCAAACAGGCGTTTGCCCTGTTCAATGAGCTGGAGTTCAAATCCCTGGCCCAGGAGTTTGCCGAAAAAGCAGACACATCCAAAAAAATCTATAAATTGATCACCCGGGTGCCTGAGATGGAAAAGCTGGCACAGGTGCTGGCAAACAAGCAGGCGTTTGCCATTGATACGGAGACCACTGCCAAAAACCCCATGGAGGCGGACCTGGTGGGGATCTCTTTTTCCTATATGGAAGACAGCGGGTTTTACATCCCTGTGGCCCACACCAAAGAAACAGACCAGCCGGACAGGGCGGATATCCTGCGGATTTTCGGGCCGGTACTTGCAGACCCGGATATCCAAAAAGTGGGCCAGAACATCAAATATGACTATATTGTCCTGGCCCGTTACGGCCTGGATCTCAGAGGCATCGCCTTTGATACCATGATCGCTTCCTATCTGCTCAATCCCGCCACCCGGGGGCACGGCCTGGACCAGATCGCCATGAACCTGTTCGGATACAAGATGGTATCTTATGAGAATGTGGCAGGAAAAGGAAAAGACCAGATCGGTTTTCAGGATGTACCGGTGGCGGATGCGCTGTTTTACGCTGCGGAGGATGCGGACCTTACCTTTATGGCGTATCAGCAGTTTTCAAAACAGCTCAAAGACCAGGGGCTGTTAGACCTGATGGAGCGGTTTGAAGTGCCGTTGATAACGGTGCTGGCGGATATGGAAATGACCGGGTTCAAAGTGGACAAACAAGCATTGTTTGAACTGTCTGAAACCTTTGAAACAGAAATGGCCGGGCTGGAGCAGGAAATATATGACCTGGCCGGCGAGCGGTTCAACATCAACTCCTCCCAGCAGCTGGGGGTAATTTTGTTTGAAAAACTCCAGCTGAAATCTGCCAAGAAAACCCGGAAAAAAACCGCCTATTCCACGGATGTGGAGGTGCTCACCAAACTGGCGGCCAGCCATCCTTTGCCAAAAAAACTGCTGCGGTACCGGACTTTGGGTAAACTGAAATCCACCTACGCCGATGCCCTGGGCCAGCTGATCCATCCGGACACCGGCAGGATACACACCTCTTTCAACCAGACCATCACGGTCACCGGCAGGCTGTCCAGTTCCCATCCCAATCTGCAGAACATTCCCATCCGCAAACCCGAGGGCAGAAAAATCCGCAAAACCTTTGTGCCAAAAGAGGGCTGTACTCTGGTGTCTGCGGATTATTCCCAGATCGAACTGCGGATCCTGGCCCATTGCGCAGAAGATGAGATCCTCATGGCATCTTTCTGCAATGATGAAGACATCCACACCAGAACCGCCATGGAGGTGTTCCAGGTGCTTCCCGGTTTTGTCACCGATGATCTGCGCAGCCAGGCCAAGGCCATCAATTTCGGTATCGTTTACGGCATGAGTGCTTTCCGCCTGGCCAATGACCTGAATATCAGCCGGAAAATGGCAGCCACCTATATTGACAACTATTTTTCGCGGTATGCCGGTGTAAAAACATTCATTGACACCACCATCCGCCGCACCCGGGAAACCCAGGAAACCACCACCATTTTCGGCCGGAAACGAAAGCTTCCCGATATCCGGTCTTCCAATGCCAATCTGCGCAGTTTTGCTGAACGGGCGGCTGTCAACACCCCCATCCAGGGCAGTGCGGCAGATTTGATCAAGCTTGCCATGATCCAGATGGCAAAGGCGTTGGAAAAAAACCGCATGGCATCCCGGATGATCCTGTCTGTGCATGATGAAATCATATTTGAAACCCCGTTTGCAGAAAAATCCGACCTCATGGATCTGGCCAGGGAGGTGATGGAAGGGGTATATCCTTTACAGGTACCTTTAAAGGTCAATTTCGGGTCCGGTGCCAACTGGGCAGCGGCACACTAGGAATAATTGTGGCACACACCATGGAAAAAAAGCGTATCGGTATTTTTGTCAAACCCCAGGAAGATGCCCAGCAAAAAGCCGGAGAACTGGTCAGGACATTCGGGGAGAGGGTGGTCATCATCGACAGCAGACAAGGCGCAGATGCCCGGCTGCCAGATGACCTGATCTGCGTTCTGGTGCTGGGGGGGGACGGCACGTTTCTGAGCGCGGCCAGGGTCATCGGGGACCGGGACATTCCATTGCTGGGAACCAAGTTCGGTGAAGTGGGATTTCTGGCCATCATTCTGGAAGAGCATCTGTACGAGGCCCTGGAACAAGTGTTCAAGGGGGCATATATTATTCACCAGCGGGCCCGGCTGAACATCCGGCTGGAGCGGGGCAACGCCATCCTGGCAGATGTGGATGTGCTCAATGACGCGGTGATCAACAAATCTGCATTGTCCAGGCTGGCCTCCTGTGCCGTGTACCTGGACAATATCTACCTGACCACTTTCCGTGCGGACGGGCTCATTGTGGCCACCCCCACCGGTTCCACCGCCTATTCCCTGGCAGCCGGTGGTCCTGTGGTGCATCCGGCAGTGCCCTCCATTATCCTGACCCCCATCTGCCCGTTTACCCTCACCAACCGGCCCCTGCTCATACCGGATACCACATCCATTGAAATCCGGCTGGAAGACAGCCCGGAAGACATCATCCTCACCCTGGACGGACAGGAGGGATTTGAGATGGATGCCGATGACAGGATATTTATCACCACAAGCCCCCGGGCCGTAAAGGTGATCGCTTTTGAAGAACAGTCCTATTTCAAGGTCCTGAAAACCCGGCTGCACTGGAGCGGTGGCCGCAGCTGATGCGTAATGCTTAAGACGTATACCCGGGCCAGGACTTTCTGATTGCAAAGAGGGTGACGGCACCAGCTACATGTTGTAAAAATTTTAATGGAAAAGGACAGCCTGATGGACGATTTTCAATTTCAATACCTATTCCGGATAATCTGCTGAAACGCCGTTCATTATTTGTCACAATCGGCATTGCCTGGGACCGGGCAATGGGGGCTGGGCTCTCAGCAATGCCGGATAAATTGACAGACTATCGCTTGAATGCCGTGACAATGGCTTCGGCGGCCCGGGTCAGGATGGATTTTGGGCAGGCGATATTGATCCGCTCAAACCCTTTCCCGTTTGCACCGAACCAGGCGCCGTGATCCAGGCCGACACCGGCCTGTTCCTCCAGCATCCTGATCCGTTCCTTTTCCGCCAGACCCAGGCCGGAAAAATCCACCCACACCAGATAGGTTCCCTGGAGGTTGTATACAACTACGCCCGGCAGTTCGGTTTCAAGAAAGGTTTTCAGAAAAATGAAATTGCCGTGCAGATAGACAATCAGCTCCTCCAGCCAGGATTCGGCCTCATTATAGGCGGCTGCAGCCGCCACCGCCCCGAAAAGGGTGCCGCCATCGGCATTGACAAATCCCAAATTTTCAATCTGGGTGTGCAGCTCCCGGCGCAGAACCGGATCCGGAATAATGATGCTGGACTGGTGGAGACCTGCCAGGTTAAAGGTCTTGCTGGCTGCCAGACAGGTGATGGAATGGAGAGCAAACGCTTCTGAAATGGAGGCGAAGCACACATGTTTGAATCCGGGCATGATCAGATCGCAGTGAATCTCGTCAGCGATCACCAGTACCTGGTTCTCGATACAGATGCGGCCGAAGGTGTCCAGCTCCTCCCGGGTCCAGACACGGCCTACGGGATTGTGGGGACTGCACAGAATGGCCAGTTTGACACGGGGATCCCTGACTTTTTCTGCCAGGTCTGCAAAATCCATCCGAAAGTGGCCGTCTGCAACCATGAGGGGGTTGTCCGCCACCTGCCGCCCGTTGTTGAGGATGGACCGGGTAAAGGGATAGTAGACCGGTGTCTGGATCAGCACCTTGTCACCGGGCCGGGAAAACCGCTGGATGATGTAGTTGACGGCCGGCACAACGCCCGGGGTGGTGAGCACCCATTGTTCATCGATATCCCACTGGTGTCTCCGCCGGTACCAGGAGACCAGGGCCGGCAGATAGGCCGGGTCCTTCAGGCTGTAGCCGTAGATCTGGTGGGCCAGGCGTTTTTCCATGGCCGTTCGGATGGCCGGGTGGCAGTTGAAATCCATGTCCGCCACCCACAGGGGCAAAAGCGTGTCTCTGCCATGGCCGAACACCCGTGTCAGCACTTCCGGTTCCCACTTCATGGAAGCCGTGTGGCGCCGGTCCACCTCTTCGTCAAAATTCCAGTCTCTGTTCATGCGCATATCCTTGTTGATACCTGCCCGGTCCAGGCACAGGTCAATTCCTTATGAAAGTTATCATGGGCCGGGGTTATATCATGACGGGCCGGTGGGTATCAATAGTTTTGGTCGGCATATTCCACCCACCCGCCGGCCTGGACCAGGGCTTTTTCAAACCCGGTGAGGGAAAAGGGAAGGGTCCAGGTCTCCGGACCGGCGGTTACGGTGATTTCCCCTTTGTCCACATCGGCAAAAATGTGAAGGGAGGCGGTGCCGGCCGCCTGAAAAATACGGTCTATGTCGGCCGGGGCCAGGGTGATGGCCAGCATGCCGCAGTTGAACATGTTCTGGTGAAAAATCCTGGCAAAACTTTCCGCAATGACCACGCGAATGCCGTTGGCTTCCAGGGCCCAGGGGGCATGTTCCCGGGAAGAGCCGCACCCGAAATTCTGCCTGGTTACCAGTACCCCGATGCCTGCCAGGTCTTTTTTCGGATCAAACCCTGCCAGTTCCAGGTCTTCCATGAGATGGGGACCCAGGACGCTTTTTTTGATTTCCGTCAGGTACCGGGCCGGAATGATTTCGTCCGTATTGATATCTGCCCGGTCCAGGCACAGGGCGGTTCCGGAAAATATGGTCATGACATGCTCCTGATGGTTTTGCCGGATTGTTTTGTCCGGGCCGGATCGGTGAACAGGGAAGAATTTGTGATCGTGCCGGTCAGGGCGGTGGCCGCAGCCGTGGCCGGGCTCATGAGATGCACCATGCCGCCTTTGCCCATCCGTCCGTTGAAGTTGCGGTTGGTGGTGGCGGCCGCCACTTCGCCGGATGCCAGGACCCCGTTGCTCATGCCCAGACAGGCCCCGCAGGTGGGATTGGTGACACAGAACCCCGCATCCATGAAAATCTTGACCAATCCCTCTTCCATGGCCCGGGAGAATACCGCCGGCGTGGCCGGGGACACAATGGCCCGGACGGTATCGGCAATTTTTTTGCCCTTTATCACCTGTGCTGCCACCCGCAGGTCTTCGATGCGGCCGTTGGTGCAGGACCCGATATACACCTGGTCCACAGGGGTACCGGCCATATCAGATACCGGTTTGACATTGTCCGGCTTGTACCCGAAGGTGGTCAGGGGAACCAGGTCCGTGACATCGATGCGTTTATGGCCGGCATACACGGCATCATCATCCGGCAGAAACCGTGAGAAATCAGCCAGGGCCGCTTCCCGGTCCGGGAATTCATCCTTGATAAAGGACCACAGGTATTCCACGGTCACGGCATCCGGCCGGCAGATGCCGGAGGTGGCTCCGGCTTCCACGGCCATGTTGGACAGGGTCATGCGGGCTTCCATGGACAGGGCATCCACCACCGGGCCGCAGAATTCGATCACCTGGTTGGTGGCGCCATTCACAGTGATCTGCCGGATCACCTCCAGGATTACATCCTTGGCAAACACCCCGGGCCGCAGCGTTCCGGTGATCTCGATTTTCAGGGTGTCGGGCTGTTTAAATGCGCACACGCCTTTTAAAATGCCCACTTCCAGGTCGGTGGTGCCCACCCCTGCGGCAAACGCGCCGAACGCCCCGTGGGTGCAGGTGTGGGAATCGCCCATGATGATGACAAACCCGGGACGGACAAACCCTTTTTCCGGAAAGATGGCATGGCAGACCCCGTTGCGGCCGATGTCAAAGAAATCACTGATGCCGTGCCGCCTTGCCCACTCCCGGAGCACCTTTCCCTGCATGGCGGTTTTGGTGTCCTTGGCCGGGGTGACATGATCGATGACCGCCTTGACTTTGTCCGGGTCAAACACCCGGTCCTTGCCCCGGGCAATCAGGTCCTGGATGGCGGTGGGGGTGGTGATTTCATGGCAGAACACCCGGTCCAGTCGCAGTACATTCATCCCGCCAAAGGGCTGGTCCACAAGATGGACGTCAAAAATTTTTTCCGCGATGGTTTTTCCCATGGCACTCTCCTGATTCAGATTGTTTTTTCACCAAAATAATCTTCCCCCTCTGCCGGGGTTACCACCCAGTAGGCCTGGAGCAGGGTATCGGATGTGTTGCGTATCAGATGGGGAATCTGGGAAAAAAAAGATACTGCATCACCGGGCTGGAGCTGGTACTGTTCTTCGCCGTATATCAGCCGGGCTGATCCTGCGATGATGATGCCCAGTTCCCGGCCCAGGTGACCGTCTTCTGCATCCCCCCGTTCCTGGCCCGGTGCCAGTTCCAGAAAAAAGGCAGTAAAGGAATGGTTCCCTTTGCTCTGGCTTTCACCGCACAGCTTTTCATAGGAAAACCCCTTGCGTTTGTATTTTTTGCGTTCATCTTTCCGGATGATTTCTACCTGGGACAGGGTTTCGTAGTCCTTGAAAAATTTGTCCGGTGATACACCGTACACCGCCAGCAGCTGCAGCAGGGTATCCAGGGAGGGAGAAATCCGGTTCCGCTCGATCTGAGACAAGAGGCTGGAGCTGATGCCTGCCCTGGCTGCCACATCCTTGATGGTAAACTGCCGGGTGTTGCGGATAGCCCGTAATAATGCGCCCAGTTTTGTTTTCATAAGCTTTTGTGGATAAAACGGATCATTTTCAGTATAGTTAATAAAAATTAAATTATACTAAAATAAATTGCCGTGTCAATTATATTTTCTGCTGTGATAGATTTACCAGCCCCTGGGTCTCATACCGGGAAAGCATATTGTAAAATAGATCAGCCATATCCTTTTCCACCAGAATTTCATGTATGATGGATTCTCCATAAGCTGTACGGGTGATCCTGGCGCCACACTGGCTGATCTGGTTTACAAACGCATCATTGGCTGCATAGGGGACCTGAACCCGCACCTGGAAAGCCTTGACCAGCCGGATTTTTTTTGCGGTATCAAGGGCAGCGGCAACCGCATCTGAATAGGCCTGGATCAATCCCCGGATTCCCAGTTTGACCCCGCCGTAATGCCGGGTCACCACCGCCGCCACCTGGGTCATGTTATGGGCTGTCAGCACATTGAGCATGGGTTTGCCTGCCGTGCCTGAAGGCTCGCCTGCATCGGAACTGTGATACACCTGGCCGGCATCCCCCACAATATAGGCCCAGCAGTTATGGGTGGCGGTTTTGTTTTCTTTGGAAATTTTTGAAATAAAATCCTTGGCCGCTGCAATGGAACCGGCATGGGACAGGTGGCAGATAAAAAGGGACCGTTTGATTTTACGCTGTGCCGTATACGTGCCGTTTTCTGCTGATCCAGCAATGGAGTAAAATTGTTTTTCAGGTGGCATGCACTTTTTTGTCCCGTGTATTGGTCTCTCTTTGCCATTCGGAAGGGGCGGTTTTCCATTCATTCTTGAAAATTTATCCGGAATGGTTTATACAATGCCGGTATGAAAATTTCCTTTGCCCATTTATATTATTGCATGTTGTTCAGGATTTGCCCATGAGAATTGTAACCCGGCCCGATTTTGACGGTATTGTCTGCGCAGTGCTGCTGCGTGAAGCTTTGCATATTGATACGGACATATACTGGGTGGAACCTAATGCGGTCCAGAAAAAAAAAGCAGACATAAAAGCCGGTGATATTCTGGCCAATCTGCCCCATGATCCCAGATGTTCCCTGTGGTTTGATCACCATGTCTCCAACACGCCCGACCAGGTGTTTGAAGGGGCCCATGAGATTGTGCCTTCAGCCGCCGGCGTTGTTCATAAATACTACAAGGCATCCGGCCATCTGGATCACCGGTTTGATGATCTGGTCTTGCACACCGATATTATCGATTCCGCCAGCCTCACCCGTGACCAGGTGCTGCATCCGGAAGACTATCCCCATATCCTTTTGTCCATGACCATCAAGAACCGGGACAACACAGACACCGCCTATTGGAACCATTTGGTGGAGATGCTCAGGACCCGGGATATTGATGCCGTCATGGCTGATTCCACAGTCCAGGCGCGCTGTGAAACCGTTGTCCAGGAAAACACCGTGTATGCCGGCTACCTCAAGGAGCATACCCGCATCCAGGGCCAAATTTCCATTACCGATTTCAGGGGCCTGGATCCTGTGCCCTCGGGCAACCGGTTTCTGACCTACTGCCTGTTTCCCGATACCGTTGCCAGCGTCAAACTCCGGTATACCGAACCGGAAAAGACCCATGTGCTGGTGAGTATCGGCCACAGCATTTTCAACCGCAACTGCCGGGTAAATGTGGGGCACCTGCTGGCACGCTACGGCGGCGGGGGCCATGCCGGTGCCGGCGGCTGCACCCTGGAGGCGGCAGATGCCCGGCAGAAAATCGATGAGATGATAAAAATCCTGGAAACCAATGCGCCTGTATAGCTCTGTCCGGCCTGAGATTCTATTATCCTTATAAGCGTATCTGGATATTTGCCATAGTAGCGTGCGATCTTAGGGGGAGCCCCTGGTGGTGTCCTGTGAACGGGCCGTCAGATCCGGAGGGGGCCTGGTAAAATTTACCGGGACGGTTTCCAACCAGAGGACGGGCTGCCACTCTCCATTGTTCTTATGCAAACAGGCCCCTGCAGATCTCGGGCCGGGAACAGGACACCACCAGGGGCGGTTCCTGGGACAGAGTGCTGTTCAGAGCGATTGAAAACCTGGCATGCTTATGGCAAATATCCAGAGAGTATAAGAGGAGTTGATAATGAAAGTTATTGTTGATCTGTGTGTGGTTCCCTTAGGGGTTGGTCTGTCCGTCTCCAAATATGTTGCTGCCTGTCATGAGGTTATTGCGGAAGCAGGTCTGAAATCGGAACTTCATGCATATGGGACAAACATCGAAGGGGATTATGATGCCGTCTTTCAGGCAGTCAAAAAATGCCATGAAAAAATTCACCAGATGGGTGCCCCGAGGATTACCACAACCATAAAGCTCGGGACCAGAACCGACCGGGACCAGACCATGGCGGACAAGGTAACGAGTGTTCAGGAAAAATTAAAACCAGAGTAGAAAGCTGTTTCGGTCATTGTAACGGTTCCCTTGCCCGGGATCGGGCATCTATGAATCAGGAGAAGCATCCATGTCAGGGCCCCATAAAATCCGGCAGATGATGAAAGCCGAGCGGGCTGCTGCCCGGCGCAGGTTCCGCAGGCAAAGGAACAAAAACACATTGGCACATCCCGGATGCCACCAGTGTGTTGTGGTCCTGGATAACCTGAAACCCACTTTTAATATCGGCAAAATATTCAGGAGTGCGGAAGCTTTCGGGTGCAGGGAGATGCACCTGGTGGGCATTGATTTTTTCGACCCGGCACCGGCCATGGGGGCCTTTAAATGGGTGCCTGCTTTTTTTTATGCCCGGTTCAATACCTGTTATGCTGATCTTGTCAGCCGGGGATATACCCTGTTTATACTGGAGCCGGGCAAAGGAGAGCCGGTCATGGATATCTGCCTGCCCGAAAAAAGCGCCTTTATCCTTGGCCATGAAGAGTTCGGCATCAGTTTTGAGCCGGATCTGTATGACCGGGTTCAACGCCTGACCATTCCCCAGTTCGGCAGGTCAGACAGCCTCAATGTCAGTGTGGCCGCTTCCATCGTGCTCTATGAATATGTGCGGCAAAAACAGGGTCAGAAATGAACTTCTGACCCCTGCAGGGTATTCGTATGGCGAAGCAGCATCACATATAGTGATATAGCCCCCTGGGGGTGCCGTGTGACAGGACCGTCAGATGCCAATCTCGGGCCGGTCACACGGCACCCCCGGGGGGGCGGGCATCAAGCAGCTGAAAAGAATGTGGTTACATGCGATGGCCCTGTAACTACTGGTGATACTATTGACAGAAAGAGACAGATCTGGGTATAAGCAGTCCATGCAGACACAAAAGATCATTCATCATATTGTAGACTGGCTCAATGCCTATGTGACGGCGTCCGGCCTCACCGGCTTTTGCGTGGGGGTGTCCGGCGGTATAGATTCGGCGGTCACCTCCACCCTGTGCGCCAGAACACGAAAGCCCACCATGGTTTTGAACATGCCCATTTTTCAGGCGCCGGACCAGCTGTTTCGGGCATCGGCCCACAACGCCTGGCTGAAAGACAATTTTTCCAATGTTACCACTGTCAACCAGGACCTGACCCCGGTATTTTCCAGTATCCAGCAAAGTTTTCCTTCCGATGTCCAGGACAACCTGACCATGGCCAATAGCAAATCCCGTCTCAGGATGCTTGCCCTGTATGCTTTTGCCTCCCACAACCGGTTGCTGGTGGCCGGCACCGGCAACAAAGTCGAGGATTTCGGGGTGGGGTTTTACACCAAATACGGGGATGGGGGGGTGGATATTTCCCCCATTGCTGACCTGCTCAAATCAGAGGTGTATGCCCTTGCCCGGCCATTGGGTATTGCAGAAGAGATCATAGCAGCCCCTCCCACTGACGGGCTGTGGGAAGATAACCGCACAGATGAAGGCCAGCTCGGGGCCAGTTATGCAGAACTGGAGTGGGCCATGGCCCATAATGACCTGCCCGAAGCAGAACAAAAAGCGGTGGCCCTGGATGCGCGGCAGAAACAGGTACTGTCCCTTTTCAACAAACTGCATGCAGCCAACCGCCACAAAATGGATCCCATCCCTGTGTGTGCGATCCCGGATCATTTGCGGCATTAATCTGTGTATCAAAAGCAGCCGGCAACATGCCATCCAAAAACAGTGACGCGGCTAACAGCTAACAGCTAACAGCTAAAAGCTAAAAGCTAATGGCAAACAGCTTTCATGATTTGAATTGCCTGCCGGACATGACCGTTATTGAAACACATCCCGTGTAAGGTTGAATTTTTTCATTTTATAGTACAAAAGCTGCCGGGAGATTCCCAATTTTGCGGCGGCCCGGGTGACATTGCCCCGATACTGCACCAATGCCTGCCACACCATTTTTTTTTCATGTTCATTTTTGTTGAACCTCAGGTGTGATTTTTGGGGTTCACTGTTTTCATAACCGGGAATGTCGGCAGCTGCCCTGCGGGATGGTCTGGTGGATGCCGGCCGTATTATGCCACATCCATTGGCAAAATGGGATTGGAGATAGGTCGTCCGGATCTGGTCATCCTGGCCCATGATGTTCATGGCCCCTTCAATCACATGCTCCAGTTCCCGGACATTACCGGGCCAGTGGTACCGGCCGAATATGTCCATAACCTGCTGGTCAACCTCCCGCACCTGTTTGCCTAATGCCTTGTTGTGTTTGGCAATAAAATGATTTACCAGCAAGGGCAGGTCTGCAATGCGGTCACGCAAAGGGATAATATGGATGAATACCACCCCCAGCCGGTAAAAAAGATCAGACCGCAGGCTGCCGTCGGTAATGGAAATATGGGGGTCCTGGTTCACCGATGAGATGATTTTCAAGTCAAATTTTATTTCCTTGAGTGCCCCCACCCGGCGCACTTTTCCTTCCTGTATAATGCGCAGGATCTTGCTTTGGAGGCCCACCGGCATGGAATTGATCTCATCCAGAAATATGGTGCCCTGGCTGGTACGTTCAAAAAGCCCGGCTTTGTTGATGGAACCGGTAAACGCCCCTTTGGAAGTGCCGAACAATATCCCTTCCAGCAGATTTTCCGGTATGGCGGCACAATTGACCGGGGTATATTTTTTTTCATGCCTGGGGCTGTGGTTGTGAATGGCCCGGGCAAACAGTTCCTTGCCTGTGCCGGTCTCTCCATACAACATCACAGGTGACGGGGTGTTGGCAGCCAGGCGGGCCGCATTCAGGGCATCCTTAAAGGCAGGGTCCTGGCCGATGATGGTATCAAAAGTGATTTCATATTGGTGCATGCGGTACTGGCTCTCGGGCATGCGCATGGATGACAGGGTTTCCGTCAGAACATTGAAATCCCGCACAAAGCAGACGGTCCCCACAAGCTGATTTTTGTGGAAGATGGGATGAACATTGTGGATGGTATTGGCGAATTTCCCCATGCGGGTCCGGTAGTAAATGGGCTCATCAATGATGTGCCGCCGGGTGCTGAGACAGCGCAGAATCAGGCTGGTGTTTTCATCCAGATCATACACCTCTGTCACATGGTTGAGAATGGCGTTTTCCGGGTCCAGTTCATCAATACGGGACATGGCACGGTTGTAGTACACAATGATGCCGTCTTTGTCGGTGATGAGCACCCCGTCACTGTATTCATCGAAAATGGCCAGAAAATTGGCGTTATCCAGACCGAATAAAAATTTTCGGGCATTCTGGTGTGACAGGTGGTTCACTTTATAACTGCCTGATCAGTTCCGGCAGGATTTCAAACAGATCCCCCTGGACATGGTAGTCGCAATTGGCCATTATGGCGGCATTTTCATCCTTGTTCACGGCAATGATCATCCCGGCGGTTTTCATCCCGGCAAAATGCTGGATGGAACCGGATATGCCGCAGGCAATATATGCCCGGGGGCTGACCTTTTCTCCAGTCTGTCCCACCTGAAAAGCATAGGGCACCCATCCTTCATCCACAGCCACCCGGGAAGCTCCCACAGCAGCATGCAGTTTTTTGGCACAGTCGAATATCAAAGAAAAATTGTCGCTGTTTTTCAACCCCCGTCCTCCGGCGATGATGATATCAGCTTCTGTCAGGCTGGCCTGGCCCCCGTCCTCTCCGTCCTCCCAGGATACGAGACCAACATTTTCCACCGCCGGGCTGTTCCATGCCATCTCCATTTTGCGGGGCTGTGCTGGGGCCGGCACAGGCTGTACAGCATTGGGCCTGATTCCGAATATCACCACATCGCCTGTCAGCTGGATATCTGCCAGGACTTTTCCAGAGTACTGGGAAGTCCTGGCAATATGTTTTTCCGGATCCACATCCAGACAGTCCATTACCAGGGGGGCATCCAGCAGGGCAGCCACACGGGGAACAAGGTCTTTGCCATCTGCACTGGAAAGTCCGAAAACAGTATCCAGGTACAGATTTCTGGCAGCCTTTGCCGCCGCATCAGCCCGTACTGCCGGGTTCAGGCGAACCTCCGGGTCGGAAGGAAGGCCAAGATCCACAACCGTGGTGATGCCGTACCGCCCCAGCATATCACAGATGGCATCATCCACGCCGTCCAGAACCAGCGCAAACAGTTCAGCATCTGATCGGGCAGCCAAAGTGATCATGCCGAGACTGGTTTCCTTGACCCTGTTGTTTTCCATTTCAATGAGGATACCTGATTTTTTCATGTCAACACCTTTGCCTCCTGCCGCAAAATTCTGATGATCTCTTTTGCCTGGTCTGCCGGGTTCCCTGTGATTTTTTTGGGATACCGTTTTTGCTCCAGCGGTGTGAGTGCGACGGTTTTTGCAGACCCGGTGGCAGGGGTGATGGACAAATTGTCCATGGAAATTGTTTTGATGGATTTTTTGCGGGCCTTTACCACATCCGGGAAAGTCGGATATCCCGGGGTGTTCAATCCCCGTCCCGCCCCCACCACACAGGGAAGTGACAGGTGAAAGGTGCGGGTCCGGCCACCGGACAGCTCACAGGTGACCACTGCTTTGCCGGATGTGATGTCAAAGGCGGCTGCATTGGTCACCACGGGAAAGTCAAACAAGGCCCCGATGCGGAACTGGGTCTGCATGCCTTCGCTGTCTATGGATTCCTTGCCGGTAAAAATAATATCGGCAGATCCATCCTGGACAATGGCTGCGTGCAGGGCCCGGGCAGTGGTCATGCTGTCGCAGACATCATCAGTCTCCACCAGGATGCCTCTGTCAGCCCCCATGGCCATGGCAGACCGGATGGTTTTTTCGGCATCCGGTTTTCCCAGGCACACCGCGATAATCTCACTGTCCGGTACCTTTTGTTTCAAAGAAGCCGCCTCGGTTACCGCATGCTCATCATAGGGATTCAGCAAAAACGCCACTTTTTCATCGATCCGGATATCATCCAGAATGTGGATATTGGCGGCTGAATCCGGTACATGTTTTATACATACATAAATTTGCATTGTATCAACACCAGTTTATTTGAAAGCTGTTCGCTCTTAGCCGTTAGTGGTTGGCTCTTATAGATTTACGCACATGGATTGATGCGCTTTTCTTCCATATTAATAAGCGGAAGATGTCAATTCATGTGCTATGAACTATAACAGTTAAAGCGGCAAACCCGCAACCCACTGAGCCTCTCATCATTTTTTTGTTTTTCTTGACAGAAACTGAGATGTAAGGCACTAACAGCTAACAGCTAACAGCTAACAGCTAAAAGCTAAAAGCTTTCCTGCTGTGCCCGACAGGGCATAATCGTTGTTGTAAAAAAGGGCAGGGCCAGGGTGTCCCCCGACCTGCCCCTGGACAAAAGCATGCTGCATTGTAGCCCACAGCATGGGTGGTATATGGTGCCGATTTTGTACCTGTTCCGGCAGGTGTCTGCCGGAACAGGTGCTCTGTTCGGCTGGTTTGTGCTATCCGTTTACGGAAAAACTGGAATCATAGTTGATTTCCCGTTTCCTGGAGAAAAATCCCACGTTCAGGGTGCGTGTGGTATATTTGAACTCATACTGGAACGGTTCCTTGTCATGGTCCAGGCCTTTTTCACAGGCATCGATGAGTTCCGCCATCATGCGGCCCACCACCGGGGCATTCTTGTACTGGTTGCCCGAGGTGCCTATGGCCATGTAGAAGCCGGGCAGGTCGGATTTGTCATAGATGGGGATCCAGTCGTCCGAGCAGTCGTACAGATCCACCACCCCTTTGGGCTGGTTGGGCACCTTGAGGGTGGGAATTCGTTTACCCAGGCGGTAGCACTGGGCTTTCCACTGGGCATCGGTCAGCACGTTGTCACGGCCCGCCCCGCCTTTGCCGGCATAGAAGTCATCAGGGTCCACCCATTCCTGGGGATCGCAGTCAGGGTCCTCGGAACCGATGAGAAACATGTTGCCCACTTCGGGTCTGACATAGCAGCCGATGTCGCCGTCGGACATGTGGTATCCGTCATTGAGGTAATCATATTCTTCGGGTGAGGGGCAGTACATCACTTCGTGGCGCAGGGATTTGGTCTTGATGTTACAGCCGTCCCATACCTTTTCGGCCATCTGGTTGATCTTGAAGGAGTGGGGGCCGCCCACGTTCACAACGATGTCCGCATCGATCCGGGTGCCGTCTTTGAGGGTGATACCCTTGACCCGGCCGTTCTCGCTTCTGATATCCACCACTTCCGCGTTGAACATGAACTCCCCGCCTTTGGCTTCGGCGGCCCGCATGATGTTGTGGGCGGACAGGGCAGGGTCGTTTACATACCCGCCTTCCGGGCAGAAAATGGCGCCTTCCAGCATTTTGGTTGGTTCGTCAAAAAAGGTGGGGTCTTCGGGCCGCCGTACCGGCCAGTATTTGTGCAGGTCAATGGGGGGGACATGTTTTTTGATGGTATCCAGGTCCCATTCTTCGTATTGAACCCCCACGGCATCATAGTGTTTTTTTACCTTGCGCCAGTCATGGCCGTCGGATTTGATCAGAATGGAACCAGTGTTCATATATTTGGCCATGCCTTTTTCATCTGTGACGTTTTCCAGGTAGTTTTCCCAGTCCAGCCAGTACTTGAACCCTTCATAGGCCAGGGCCACCCCGTCCTCGGTGGAGTAGTGGGCCCGCACAATGGCGCAGGAACCGGCGGTGGAGCCTTCACCGGCATCTGGCAGCTTATCGACATTCAGGGTTTTGTAGCCCATTTTGCACAGTTCATAGGCAATGGGGGAACCGATAACGCCGGCACCGATAATGATGGCATCATATTTTTTGTTCATGGTTTTTGTCTCCTTGATGGAACCGGTCTTGTCAGACCTTTTTTATTAAACGTTATCCAGGCCCGGGCACAGGCCGGACCCGCTTGATTTTACAGGCTGTTGATCCAGCTGGTGAACCGCTTTTCTCCGGCCGGGGTGAGCCCGAACTCCTCTCCGGCATGGAGAATGGCATCGACCATATGTTTGGCATATCCCCGGGAGCAGGTCAACACCATTCCGGATTTTTCCCCATCCCGGCTCATGGTGACAATCTGGCAGGGCACATGGGAAAACGGTCCCTGAAAAAGGAACGGGGTCTTTTTTTCCGGGTCACAAAAATCCAGGGCAGAGAGTTTTTCACATATGGCAAATGCCGGCCGGCCGATGATGGCCAGAAACAGGGTTGCTTCTGTTACATCCGTGTATTCGGCTTCCCCGGGGATCTTGATGGATTCCCCTTCCAGGTGATAGATGGATGCCTGGATGCGGTTCATGCGGTTTACCAGCATCCCTTTTTCCAGGACCGACCGGCCCGGGGTTTCAGGAATTTTGATGCCAAAGGGTTTTTTCGTATCCAGGCTGCCGGTCTGCAGGTCCAGCCGGGTCCGGTGGCACAGGTCCACCAGCCAGGGACCTTCCCCCTCGCCGTGGTATTCCAGGACCACATCCCAGTGGTCCCGGTTTTCGATTTTGAGCGGCGTTACCTTGAATTCAACCGGTGAGTATCTTTTAATGTCTTTCATGTATATGGTTTCCTTACATTTTCATGCGTTGTCCGGACGGATCATAGAACGGGGTTTTCACCACCGTGCCGTAAATCAGTTCGCCATTGCACTCATCTTCGTAAAATGCCAGCCGGGTGCCGATTTTGCTCAGGTCTGCTTCCACAAGGGCCATACCCACGGCTTCATTGAGGGAAAAACTGTTTCTGGCAGTGCACACATGGCCCCGGACCCGGTCATCCACGATCAGGGCACCGTCTTTCGGGGCTCTGCCATTGTCTTCCATCTTTATCCCCACCAGCTTAAACCGGGTGTTGTCTTTTTCCGCCTGGGCAAGGGCAGCCACCCCAACGGTTTTATAACCGGTTTTTTTCCTGGACCAGAGAAATCCCATGCCGATATCCAGCAGGTTGGTGCGCTGTTCCGATTCCTGACCGAGAATGACATGGCATTTTTCCATGCGCAGCACATTCTGGGCTTCCACACCGAAATTCTGGATCTTGAACTCCTTGCCCGCTTCCCAGAGCATCAGCCACAGGGCTTTCATATAGGAGGCGGAGACATGCAGCTCATAGGACAGCTCCCCCACAAACCCCAGGCGCATGGCCTTGACCGGGATGGTATCCGCCACCTTGAACTCCTTGTATTGGGAAAAGCCGAACGCCTCGTTGGACACATCGATGTCCACCACCTTTTCCAGCACCTTTCTGGCATTGGGGCCGGACAGGTTGATGACACCCATGGCATCGGTAAGATTCACCAGGGCATAATCCCAGTTTTCATAGCGGGTATGATACCTGATCCATTCGATTGTCTGGCCGGCCCGGCCGGTGGAGGTGGAGAAATAGTAGTCGTTTTCCCCCAGTTTTATCACCACCCCGTCATCGATGACACACCCGTCATCGTTGCACATGGCTGTGTATTTGACACGGCCTTCCTTGATTTTGGACAGGTCCGACACATATACCCGCTGCAGGGCGTTCAGGGCATCGGGTCCGTGAATCCGGAATTTTCCCAGGGTAGAGCCGTCCAGCATGCCCACGTTGTTCCGGACATTTTCGATCTCGTTTTTGCACGTAAAATCTTTGGAAAAATACCTGGCCCGCTGCCATACGCCGATGTTTCTGAAAATACCGCCGTCTTTGCGCTGCATCTCATCAATGGGCGTTTGTTTGAGCATGGTGTGGTTGGTACCGGCATAGGTGGCGATCAATGTGGGCACCAGGGGCGGCCGCACCGTGGTGGGTCGGATCTTGATGTCCGGCAAAGCCTGATATCTGGCCGTGAACAGCGGCAGGTTGTGTCCGGGAATGCCGGCCTGGCCGGGTCCGAGGCCTGCACCGGAGAACCGCTTGATCAGCTCGGGTACATCAAATCCCTTGTCGATGGATTGCTTGATATTTTTAATGCTGGTGTCTTCATCAAAGCAGATAAAGGCTTTTCTGCCTTTGACCGGTGCCGTGACCAGTTTGGTGCCCCGGGCCGGTCCGGGAAGGGATTCCATGGCTTTTTTGGCCTCCCCGAGATCGGCAATGGAACAGCGCTCACAATCATAGGCTGCCTGAAGTCCGGCCAGATGACCGGAGGCTTCAATGGCACCGCTGTTTTCCAATCCCAGCAGGCGACCAGCGGCATGCATTTTTTTAGGCAGGTCCGTGGGCAGGAAAAAATTGGTGTGCGGGTCATATTTCTGCTTGGCCTGATTCACCACCAGCGGTCCGGTCAATGGTGTGAACCCGGCGGATGCCACCAGCATGTCACAGTCAACGGTTTTTCCCACCGTGCCGTCCACGCTTTTCAAGGTGACTTTTTGCACCTGTTTTTTGCCGTGGGCTTCAATGGCGACCCATCCCCGTTGAAGGGGAATTTTCCGGTCCGCCACGGCCTTGACCAGGGCCGGATCCTGTCCGTCTTGCCGAATATCGGCGATCATCGGAATGGTCATGCCCAGATCATGAAGTGCAACCGCCGCTTCCAGCCCCAGGTCATGGCCGATGGAAAACACGCCGGTCTTGCCGGGCAGCAGTCCATAGGTGTTGGCCAGGCGCAGGGCGCAGCCGGCCTGCATCACGCCCGGCCGTTCATTGTTTTCAAACAGCAACGGCCGCTCGATGCACCCTGTGGCCACCACCACACTGTTGGCCCGGAGTTCGATGTACCGTTCCGTAAAGACGTCAGATTCTTTCCCAATCTGAAAACCGGTGATGAGATTGTTGTTGTAGGCTCCCACATTGGCGGTGTGCGTGAACACCCGGATGTTTTCTGTTTTTTCCACCTCTTTGGCCAGTTGTACGGCCCGGTCGTGATGGGTCTGGCGGCTGATATATTCAGATGTCCGGTATTCAAAATGGCCTCCCAGCCAGGGTCTGACTTCCATAAGGATCACCCGAAGCCCTTTTTCAGCCGCAGCCAGGGCTGCTTTCATGCCGGCGGGCCCACCGCCGATCACACACACATCGCAGGTAGGATAGATTTCATCATATTTGCCGGGCATGTGGTGGTCCGGAGACAGCTTGCCGATACCGGCTGCCTTGCGGATCTGCTTCATGGCAACGGGCCATATTTTGGCGGGCTTGTGCATGGTGTCATAGTAGAACCCGGCCGGCATGGCCCAGTCCATCTTATCGATAAAGCCCAGCATGTCGTTTTCCGCAGATCCTTTGACGTTCTGCTCCTTGATCACCATGCCCGGCTTGAGCAGCGTGGTCTCGGTGCGGACATTGGGGGTTCCGTTGACCTCCATCATGGTATTGGAGCATTCCCCGTCCATGCTGTATAATCCCCTGGGACGGTGGTACTTCAGGCTTCTTGCATAAATTCTGACCCCATTGGCATACAGGGCGGTGGCAACGGTGTCCCCTTTGGTGCCGTAGTAAGTTTTCCCCTTATAGGTAAAGGGGATTTTATCACTTGTATCAATTTTCAATGTGGGCAGATGATTGAATCTGGACATCATTCTTGTGCCTCCGGTGTTTCCTTTTCAAGGTTTGTCGTCGTATCCCGGAAGATGGTAAACCATGAACCGCATCCATCCCGGTGAAACCACCATTCCTGCTGTACGCCTGCCACGCACTTGTTCATGTGGACATAATCGCACCAGCTTTCAGGGGTCAGGTCTTTTTCATCAGGTCTGGGACCTTTTTCCTCTCCGCCGTAGCGGAACTCATATCCGTTTCTTTTGCCGCATATCGGACATGTAATTGTTAACGCCATATTATGGTCTCCTTGAATTCTGTAAATATATATGGTTCAGCTGGTTTAATTGTCCGGGCTGTAGCTCATCAGCGCGGCGGTCTCGCCCATGAGCTTGTGCTCCTGGTACCGTTTGAGGGCAAATGGCTTGAGGATGTCAGGACAGGTATTGGTGGCCATGAAGCTGGCCATGTGCCGTCCCACGGCGGAACAGGACTTGAACCCGAAATATCCCCAGCCGCAGTCCATGAAAAAGCCTTCCACCTGTTCATTGCCGTCCATGATGGGGGCCATGTCCGGGGTCATGTCCGCCAGTCCGCCCCAGATTCTCATGAACCGCACCCCCCGCAGGGCCGGCAGAAATTCGGATAAAGCCTCGGCCTGGTGCTTGATATAGTGGGCAGTGTTCAAGGTGGTGTAGTTGGGCCACGGATCCATGTGGGCGCCGGTGGCGATTTCCCCTTTCAGGGTCTGGTTGGCATAGCAGTGGTAGGCACCCGAAGACACTACATGGTCCAAAATGGGTTTGAGGGGCTGGGTTACCATGGCCTGGATGGTCAACACGGAAATGGGTAGCTTGATGCCCAGAAATCCATGGATCAGGGCTGCAGAATACCCGCCCGCTGAAATCAGTACCTGTTTGGTGTTGATGATCCCCCTGTTGGTGACCACGGCCGTTACTTTGCCATTTTTGGTGTTGATGCCGGTGGCTTCGGTCTGCTGGTGGATTTCGATCCCCATTTTTGCGGCGCCTTTGGCCAGGCCCCAGACTACGGCATCATGCCGCACCACGCCTCCCGGAGGATGAAACATGGCCCCGTGGATGGGAAAGGTGATGTCATCGGAAATGTTCAACGCCGGCACCAGTTCCTTGGCCTCCTTGGCATCGATGAGGTGGGATTCCACCCCGTGAAACTGGGCCGTGGCGATGTTCATGCGGGCTGCGTTCATGGCGGCTTCCGAATGCATCAGGTTGAGGTTGCCGCAGTTGTTGAACATCAGGTTGTAGTCCAGTTCTTTGGTGAGAACCGGCCAAAGGTCCAGTGCTTCCTTGTAGAGGGGCACATTGTGCTGGGTCCGTTGGTTGGCCCGGACAATGGCCGTATTTCTGCCGGCACCGCCGTAACCGATATAGTTTTTCTCGATGATCGCCACATCGGTGATGCCATGTTCTTTTGCCAGGTAGTACGCGGTTGCCAGGCTGTGAAGCCCGCCTCCAATGAGAACCACGTCATAACTTGATTTCAGTTTGGTTTTTTTGCCCCACATGGGTTTGCTTTTCAAAAACATTGGCCTTCTCTTCATTTAGAATTGTTATTGGTTTTCTGCCATACCCAATTTGAAAATACGCAATGAAAGAAAACATGTCAAGTATTTTATTCAAAAATGATTGTTTTTCTTTCATAAGCCCTTGACTTTTTTTTTATAATGAATTAAATCTCAATAAAATTAGTTAATTACAAAAAATGATTTTTTTTGAAAAAATCTTTAAAATAAGGCTGTTATAATGAATGATACGGCATCACACCCAGTGATAGATGATATTTCCAGCAAACTGGATTCGTTGACCCCCAAAGCCCAGGCCCTTGGCTCCTATATAATGCTCAACCCGGGCAAGGTGGTGTTCATGACCACCAAAGAGCTGGCCGAGGCCTGTGAGGTCAGTGAGGCCACGGTAGTGCGGTTCGTGGCTACCATGGGATACAAGGGGTATTCAGATTTCCAGGATGCCCTCAAGGATTTCATCAACACCGGCCTGACACTGCCGGACCGGGTCAATCTCAAGGGCATTGACACACCCGGGCTGGACCGGCTCCAACGGGGAATTCTGGAAGAACTCAACAATCTCAAGCACCTGTACGAACACATTGATATGGAAAAAATGAACCAGTTCATCACACATCTGGATGCAAGTCCCTTTATTTATGTCACTGGCTCCAGGCTGTCCTACACTTTTGCCTATTACCTGGGCTGGTCGTTGACCAAGGTGAGAAAAGGGATTCATATCCTCAAAGGCAGCGACTCCACAGCCATGGACATGCTGGCCAATGCCCCGTCCCAGAGCCTGGTAATCCTCACCGCCACCACCCGGTATCCCAACGAACTGATCAAGCTGAGCAAGATGATCCGGCGGTGCGGCCACACCCTGCTTGCCCTGACCGATTCCAGTATTTCTCCGATTATTCCCTTTGCCCACCTGTCTCTGGTGGTGCCGTCCAAATCCATTCCCTTTATCGGCAATGTGTCCGGCATGCTGGCGGTGATTCAATACATGGTGCAGGAACTGGCCAACCGAAAAGGCGAGGCCCTGCGGGCATACCAGGAACAGCTGGAACAGGTGTATCTGGAAAATGACCTGCTTTTTAATATTGATCCCAAATGAAAATCAATATACGGTTACCTATTTTAACCGGTATCTGTATTTTTCATAAGGCAGCCCATGGTTGAAGACCTGACATTGGTCAGTTTCGTTATTCTTTTTGCCACCGGCCTGTGTGCCGGGTTTGTGGATGCCATTGCCGGCGGGGGCGGTCTGATCGCCCTGCCGGTGCTGCTGGCCATCGGCCTGCCCCCGGCAACAGCCCTGGGCACCAACAAGCTCCAGGGCAGTTTCGGGACCCTGTCGTCTGCTGTCAATTTTATCGCCAAGGGGTTGGTGGATATCAGGCAGTGTCTGGCCGGCATGGCATTTACCCTGTGCGGGGCAGTCCTGGGAGCGGTGATCATCCAGCGCATGGATCCCGGGTTTATCCGGCACCTGATTCCGGTGCTGCTGCTGGTTGTTTTCTTTTATACCCTGTTTTCCAGAACCCTGGGACTGAAACCGGGCAGCCCCAAAATGGGCAGACATCTGTTTTTTGTCCTGTTTGGCCTGGGTCTGGGGTTTTATGACGGGTTTTTCGGACCCGGCACCGGTTCTTTCTGGACCGGTGCCCTGCTGATCTTTTTGGGCCTGGACATGACCGGGGCAGTGGGCACCACCCGGGTGATGAACTTTGTGTCCAATATCGTGGCCCTGGCCGTGTTCATCATGGGCGGCAGTGTGCTGTGGTCTGCCGGCCTGGTCATGGCAGGCGGTCAGGTTATCGGGGCAAGGGCTGGTTCCAGCCTTGCCATAAAAAGGGGGGCCGGTTTTATCCGGCCGTTTTTTCTGACCATGGTGTTTTTGACCATTGTCAGGCTCATATATGTCAACTACGGGTAGCAGCCCGGGCCTGTTGCCCCCAGAAAAAATTTTCAGAAAGGAAAGAAAATGTTACAGACGCAACAAGAACTGCTCTCCCTGCTGTCCGACATCGGCATTGCATACACCAACCATGAACATCCCCCGGTATTCACCGTGGAAGAGGCGGCCCAGCACCAGGGCGGCATCAAGGGAGCCCACAGCAAGAACCTGTTTTTCAAGGACAAAAAGAAAAACCTGTTTCTGGTGGTGACCCTGGCGGACAAGCCCATCAAAATAAAGGAGGTGGCCAAAAAAATCGGGGGAAACAACCTGTCCTTTGGCAAACCCGACCTGCTCATGGAGGTGCTGGGCATGATTCCCGGGGCGGTCACCCCGTTTGCGGCCGTCAACATACAAAACCATGCGGTGAAAATCGTTCTGGATGAAGACCTGATGGCCCATGACCTGCTCAATTTTCATCCCCTGGAAAATACCGCCACCACCACCATCGCATCCCATGATCTGGTGAAATTCCTGGAACACTGCGGCCAGTCACCCGAGATCATCCGGCTGTGAAAAAAACAATGATCCTTCCAGCTGTCAGACCAGCTGTTGGGTGAAATGATCCAGCGCATTCTGCAGATATCTTTTGTTGTCAGGAATGAAGCAGGCGATGTGTTGGTGGGCGGACCTGACATTGCAGCCGTGGTCTTTTTTTACCTTTTTGTAACCTCCTTGTGCTATGGGCTGAGAATCAGACGGGAGTATCACACCAACCCAAGCCAAGGAGGTACGATCCATGAAACTCAACCGAAGGGATTTTATCAAGGTTTCCGGGGCGGCTGCAGCAGGGGCGGCAGTCAGCGGCCTGGGATTTGATCTGAAACCGGTCAAATCTTATGCCGGCACGCTCAAGACACAGTATGCCAGGGAAACCACAACCATCTGCTGCTATTGTGCAGTGGGGTGCGGCGCCATCGTGCATACCAGCCGGCGGGGAGACGGCCGGGTCATCAACATTGAAGGGGACCCGGATCATGTCATCAATCGGGGCTCATTATGTTCCAAAGGGGCATCCCTCAAACAGCTGGCGGAAAACGAAAAGCGTCTGCAGCAGCCCATGTACCGGGCCCCCTATTCAGACAAATGGGAGGCGGTTTCCTGGGACTGGGCCCTGGAAACCATTGCCGACCGGGTGAAAAAAACACGGGATGCCGGTTTTGAAAAGGTCAACGCCAAAGGCCAGGTGGTCAACCGGACCACACAGATCGCATCCATAGGTTCTGCAGCCCTTGACAACGAAGAGTGCTGGACCTATCAGGCCCTGATGCGCGCTCTGGGCCTGGTCTATATCGAACACCAGGCCAGGATCTGACACAGCGCTACTGTAGCGGCTCTGGCAGAGTCGTTCGGGCGCGGTGCCATGACCAACCACTGGATCGATATCAAAAACAGCGACTGCATCCTCATCATGGGCAGCAATGCCGCTGAAAATCATCCGGTTTCCTTTAAATATGTCACCCAGGCAATGGAAAACGGGGCCAAACTGATCAGCGTGGATCCCAGATTTACACGGACATCGGCGAAAGCCGATATTTATGCGGCGTTACGTTCCGGAACAGACATCGCCTTTCTCGGCGGCATGCTCAAGTATATTCTGGACAATGATCTGTACAACAAAGCGTATGCTGCAGCCTATACCAATGCCGGTTTTATTGTGGGCAAAAAATTCGGGTTTGATGACGGGTTGTTTGCCGGATACAGCAAAAATGACAAAGGACCGGGCATGGGCCGTTACGACAAGTCTGCCTGGGCTTTTGAAATGGATGATGAAGGCGTTCCCAGGGTGGATAGAAGCCTTTCCCATGACCGCTGTGTGTTTCAGCTGCTCAAAAAACACTTCAGCCGGTATGATCTGGACACGGTTTCCCAGGTCACCGGCACACCCAGGCAGGATCTGCTGGCGGTTTACAAAACCTATGCCGCCACCGGTGCCAGGGGAAAAGCCGGCACCATCATGTATGCCATGGGCTGGACCCAGCATACGGTGGGGACCCAGAATATTCGGACCATGGCGATCATCCAGCTGCTGTTGGGCAACATGGGGGTTGCCGGCGGCGGGGTCAATGCCCTGAGAGGGGAATCCAATGTTCAGGGATCCACGGACCACTGCCTGCTGTGGCACATCTGGCCCGGCTATCTCAAGACCCCCCGGGCCTCCAACACCAGCCTGGATGCCTATAACGCCAAATGGACACCGGAAAGCAACGATCCCCTGTCTGCCAATTGGTGGGCCAATTATCCCAAATATTCGGTCAGCATGCTGAAATCCTTTTTCGGGGATGCTGCCACCCCGGACAACCAGTTCGGGTATAACTGGCTGCCCAAAGTGGATGATGACAAGGTTTATTCCTGGTTTGACCTGTTTGATGCCATGTACCAGAAAGATATCAGGGGATTTTTTGCCTGGGGCCAGAACCCGGCCTGTTCCGGTGCCAATGCAGCCAAGATCAGAAAAGCCATGGGAAATCTCGACTGGATGGTGAACGTCAATATTTTTGACAATGAAACCGGATCATTCTGGAACGGCCCTGGTGCGGACCCCAAAAAGATACGGACCGAGGTGTTTATGCTGCCGGCCAGTGTCTCGGTGGAAAAGGAGGGGTCCATCACCAATTCCGGCCGCTGGATGCAGTGGCGGTACCAGGGACCCAAACCCCTGGGCAACAGCCGGCCTGACGGGGATATCATCCTGGAGCTGGGACATTGGATCAAAAAAGCATATGCAGGCAGTGGTGTATCCCCTGAGGCGATCAAAAACCTGAAATGGGATTATGAGAGCAACGGGGCGTATGACCCCCACAAAGTGGCCAAAGAGATCAACGGGTATTTTACAAAAGATGTCACTGTCAAGGGCAAGCTGTGTAAAAAAGGCACGCTGGTCCCCAGTTTTGCCTGGCTCCAGGCAGATGGTTCCACCTCTTCGGGCAACTGGCTCTATTGCAACTCCTATACGGAAAAGGGCAACATGTCTGCCAGGCGGTCACAAAAAGATGCTGAAAACAACATCGGCCTGTATCCGGAATTTGCCTGGTGCTGGCCGGTCAACCGCCGGATTATTTATAACCGGGCATCAGTGGACCCCAAGGGACAGCCCTGGGATAAAAAAGACTGGGTGGTCAAATTCGCCGGGGAAGTCAAAGACGGAAAATATGTATCCCAGAAGTGGGTCGGGGATGTGCCGGACGGTGGCTGGTATCCCCTTGAAAATCCGGACGGCTCCAAAAGAGATGATGCCCGGCACCCGTTTATCATGAGAAAACACGGCCATGCCCAGATTTTCGGGCCGGGCCTGGCGGACGGTCCTTTTCCCGAACATTACGAGCCCCTGGAATGTCCCATTGAAAAGAACCTGTTCAGCTCCCGGATGATGAATCCCACAGCCGTGGTATACCAGTCCGATGCAGATGCCCATGCCACCTGTGATCCGCGGTTTCCCTTTGTGGGAACCACATACCGGGTGACAGAACACTGGCAGACCGGTTTGATGACCCGGACCCAGGAATGGCTCATGGAGTTGCAGCCCTCGGTGTTCGTCGAAATGAGCGAGGAGCTGGCCGCACTTCGGGGTATTGAAAATGGGGAA